>NZ_JCAFUM010000013.1:0-185077 GCF_059371335.1 Stenotrophomonas sp. YJH_SMC_6
GAGGCTGGGCTGGTGGAATACATCCAGTACTACAACCAGGAGCGCATCAAACTGAAACTGAAAGGTCTGAGCCCGGTAGAGTACCGGGAGCGGGCCCAATCGGCCGCCTGACCCCGTCCAAGTCTCGGGGGTCACTTCACCCTGGGGGCTCGATGGCGCCATCCATGGCGCCAACGGTCCTGCACAGCCACACCGCCCCACCCTCGACAGTTTCCCGATGACGGTCGGTAGATCCACGCCATGCGTGGATGAATCTCTGTCAGATATCGAATCAATTCGGGGTCAGATCCGTTTTCCTACGGAAAACGGATCTGACCCCACGCCATTCCGACAGATCGCGAGAATCTGTCGAAGGCGGGGTGGGTCCGGTTGCGGGGGCGTGAGCCGCATGGATGCGGCGACCGAGCTTACATGGACGTACTTGCAGCGCCCCCCGCAACCGGACCCACCCCGCCATCCCACTGAATGCACGCTGTTGCTGTTGCTTCGGCAGGTGCAGGGCGCAGCCCTGCCGAACACCACCCTACTTCGCCTGCTCGCAGAACTTCTGCCGGTACTCGAGCGCCTTCGGCATCAGCGCCTGCAGGTTCTGGATGCGGGTGCCCGGATTGGGATGGGTGGAGGCGAACTCCGGCGGCGACTGGCCGCCACTGGCCTGGCCCATGCGCTGCCACAGCGGCACCGCCTCGCGGGGATCGAAGCACGCCGCTGCGGCCAGCATCAGCCCCACTTCGTCGGCCTGCGTCTCGTGGCTGCGCGCATAGGGCAGCAGGTAGCCGTAGCCCATCGCCGACATCATCATCTGTTGCTGCTGCGCATCCATGCCGCTGGCGGCGCCGGCCACCTGCCCGATCTGGGTCAGCTTCTGCTGGGCCATGCGCTGTGCACCATGGCGCAGCAGCGCATGGGCGATCTCATGCCCCATCACCACCGCCATCGCATCGCGGGTGCGTGCTACCGGCACCAGCCCGGTATAGACCGCCATCTTGCCGCCCGGCAGGCAGAACGCATTGGCCTGGTCGGACGGGATCACATTCACTTCCCACTGGAAATCCCGCGCGAAATGCGCCGGCTGCACGCCGTGCTCCTGGGCCAGCGCGGTCTCCACCACGTCCACCTTGGCAATCAGGCGCTGGGCGATATCGCGCACATCGCGCGCGATCGGTGCATTGGGGTCCATCGGCCGTTCCTGCGACAGGATCTGCTGGTAGGCCTGCAGCCCCAGCGCGGTTTCCTGGCGCGCGTCCAGGCTGCTGTCGATCATCACCTTCTCGCCGGTGTACGGATCGACCGTGCGGTTGGAGAACCAGTAGAACAGCGCATAGGCGGCGGCCAGCAGCAGCACCCACCAGCGGATGTTGCCGAACAGGCCACGCCGCTGTGGGCCTTGCGACGAGCGGGAGAAGGGATCGTTGCGCATCGGGGGACTTCCTGCTGGCCCCGCCGGCTGGCGGGCACGGCGCAATCTTAGTGCGCCGCTGCCCGCAGCGGGTGAAGCCGGGTACCGCTCAGATGCCGCGCACCAGGCGGAAGCCGATGCGGGCGTTGGTGGTATCCGAATCCTGGGATTGCCGCCAGGCCGCGCGGGTCTGCTCGGGGGCATTGGCCCAGTTGCCACCGCGGATCACCCGCGACCGGCAGCCCGGGTTGAACCAGGCGACGCCATCGGACGGTGCGCGGCGGTAGCTGGCATGCCAGCAGTCGGCCACCCATTCGCTGAGGTTGCCGCCCATATCGTGCAGACCGAAGGCATTGGCCTGGAAGCTGGCCACCGGCGCCGGCCCCCACCAGCCATCGCCGTACCCGATAAACGCGTTGTGCCAGTGCCGTCCCGAAGGCGAAACGTCCTTGCTGCCGGTGAAGTTGCCGCTGCCTGGCGGCGGCACGCCGGCATCGCCCCACGGATAGCGGCCACTGCTGCCAGCGCGCAGCGCGTACTCGAACTCGGCTTCGCTGGGCAGCCGGTAGCTGCGGCCAGTCTGCTCGGACAGCCATGCCGCATAATTCTCGGCATCACGCACACTGACGTGCATCACCGGCGAGTTGCCCAGCGCGCGACCGCCGTCGTAGTCGGAACGCCAGTCCACGCCGCTGCGGCGGATGAAATTGCCGCTGCGTTCGTCGTAGACCACCGAATGGCCACGCCGGGTCGCGCGCGGGCGCGCATTGGAGGCTTTCACGTAGCGCTCGAAATCGCTGACAGTGATCTCGGTGATCGCCATGGCAAAGCCGCGATCGAAGCGCACGTAGTGCGACGGACGCTCGGCATCACTCGAGCCCGGCTCGGCATCGCCTGCACCCATCTGGAAGCCACCGTGCGGCACCACCACCATCTGCGGCCCGCGCCCCCCATCGCGCATCGCATCACTGAACACCTGTCCCGGCCGGAAGCTCCCGTAATGGGTGGCCAGGTCGATGCGCTCGCGAAGCTGTCCCACCACTGCATCACCCGGCAGAGCGATGCGAAGCGCCTCGGCCAGCTTCTCGCGCGCCGGCTTCAGGCCTTGTGGCGTGGCAAGGTCACGCAGTCCGTCATCACGCAGCTGCAGCAGCGTGGCGGCGCGGATCTGCTCGATGCGTTCGAAGGCGTCGGCGATCGTCGGCGACGAATCGCGCACTTTGCTGGCTTCGGCCAGCCAGGTACCCGCACTGGCGAAATCGCGCGCCCGAGCAGCCTGTTCGGCACGGCGGATCAACCCGCTCTCGGCTGCGGCCAGGCCCTGCCGTGCGCGGATGTTGTCTTCATCCAGCGCCAGCGCCTCACGGAAGTTGCCGATGGCACCGTCGCCATCCTCACCGATACGGTCCGAGCGCAGGTCCTCCTCGCCAGCACGGTTGTAGGCCACCACCCGTTGCGCCAGCTCCACCCGCGCCTGCAGCGCACGCACCTGCTCGTCCTTCGGCGACAGGGTCAGCAACACCAGTGCCTGGCGGCTGGCCTCGGCCAGCGCCTCGCGCTGCTTCAGCGGCCGCACCAGCAGGGCATCGGCCAGCTGCTGCAGTCGCTGGCGGGCACGCTGCAGGCCCAGCCGGGCCTGCCGGTCATCCGGGTCTTCTTCCTGCACCGCCAGCCACAGCGGAATGGCGGCATCCGCATCTTCATAGAGCCGACCTTCAGCGAACGCCTGCTCGGCGGCGCGCCGCAACTGGGCCAGGCTGCGGCCCTGGCGGTCCACCCGTGGCGGCGTCCACTGCTGTACGTCCTCGGCGGCATCTTCACCGGCGATGGTCACGCTGCCCTGCCCGGCCTGCGAACTGGCATTGGCGCCGGTGTCGGCGCCCTCGGCCGCGCGCGCCTCTTCGCTGGCGGCCCGTTCCGCCGGCGCGGACGGCGACGGCGTGCAGCCGGCCAGGGCCACGGCCAGGGCGGTGCACAGCACGGGCGACAACGGAAAACGCAAGCAGAGCCTCCTTCGGCACAGACGCGGACCGACGTTAGGCTATTCTCCCCTGCCTGAGCAAACCCGAGTAGTAGGCCCTGACCCGTGGCAACCTGGATCACCACCCCCGCCGAGCTGGATGCGTACTTCCAGCAGCGCCCGACGCGCATCGGCCTGGACACCGAATTCATCCGTGAACGCACCTTCTGGCCGCAGCTGGCCCTGGTGCAGATGGCGGTCGGGCAGGACATCCTGCTCATCGACCCGCTGATTCCCGGCATGACCGAGGCGCTTGCGCATTGGCTGGCCGATGAATCCATCACCAAGGTAATGCACAGCGCCAGCGAAGACCTGGTTGCCTTCAAGTGGGCCTGCGGCGTGCTGCCGCGACCGCTGTTCGACACCCAGATCGGGGCGTCGCTGGCCGGCATCGGCGGCGGCATGGGCTACCAGAAGCTGGTGGCGGAGATCACCGGAGTGGCGCTGGCCAAGGGCGAGACCCGCTCGGACTGGATGCGCCGCCCGCTGTCCGAGTCGCAGCTGCAGTACGCCGCCGACGATGTCGAGCACCTGTTCGCACTGCACGACGCCATTGATGCCAGGCTGCAGGCGCTGGGCCGCCAGCAGTGGTTGCACGACGATGGCGAGCGCCTGCTGGCCAGCGTCGCCAACGATGAAGACCGCTGGCCGCACCTGGCGATGCGCTCGGCACAGTTCCTTGATGCCTCCGCGCAGCACCGCCTGTTGCGCCTGCTGCGCTGGCGTGATGTGCAGGCACGCAGCAGCGACCGCCCGCGAAGCTGGATCCTGGACAACGAACTGGCCGCCACTCTGGCGCGCACGCCTCCGGCCGACGAGGCAGCGCTGGGCAAGCTGTTCGAGCAGTTCCCAAAGGCACCGCGCAAACTGGCCGGCGCCGTGTGGCAGGCGCTGTCCACGCCGCTGGCCGACGAAGCCGACGCGCCGCTGGCGCTGCCGGCCAACGACAGCAACAAGCAGGCGCTGAAGAAGCTGCAGGATGCCGTGGCCGAACGCAGCCGCGAGCTGGGACTGCCAGATGGCATCCTTGCCTCGCGCAAGCACCTGGAAAGCTATCTGGAACGTCGCCAATGGCCCGCCGCACTGGCCGGCTGGCGCCAGCAGGAACTGGAGTCGCGCCTGCAGGCGCTGCTGTCGGCGAACTAGCAACCCGCATCGGCCGCCTTACGGGGCGGCCCTGCCAATGCTCGACAAGGACATTGCTGCATGCCTGCATGGCCCTCTTCCGGCATATTGCGATGGACGATCGTCACGCTGCTGGCCGGCGGCACTCCTGCATGGATCGCAGCAGCCAGCTCAACGCCTACGCGGCACTGACGGGCGGGCTGGACCTGGCCCGTTCGGTTCACTACCTCGCGCTTTCGGCACGCCTGATCGAACAGCCCCCCGCTGCCGGCGCAGGACAAGCTCGAACCCTGGCTGCATCCGCACGCCCTGATGCACGGCTATTTCCCGGAATCGAGGCGTAGAGACAGGGCCAGGGCACACTCGCCTACCGGCCCGAGCTGCTGCTTGCCTTTCCGCTGCACATGGACGATCCGCAACGCGAACGCCTGTTCCGGGTGACGGGATTCACCTTCAAGCCTCCTGCTGAATGCCACCGACATGGCAGCCGCATGTCCTGCTTGCCGCCGTTAACGACCGCGCTTCTAATGTCCAGCCTCGTACTCGCTGGATTGCAGCAATGACAAACGGATTTGCAAAAGACGGGCTTTCCCCCGAAGACCTTGCCTGGCGCGTGCAGGCGCGCACTGCGCTGCAGGAACGGCGCTATGCCGAACTGGATGCGTTGCTTGCTCCACATGATCTGGCCTGGCTGCAGGGAGAGAATGCGCTGCCCGGCATCCGCTGGCGGCTGCGCAACCTGCACGACGCCACGCTGACGCTGGAAGCCCGCCTGCAACAGGCCCAGCAGTGGGCCTCGGCCGCCCCCGGCAGCTACTACGCCTGGCTTTGCCTGGGCGCCTGCTGGCAGGACGCTGCCGGCGAACTGCGCAGCGCCGACGTGGCCGCACTGGTCGAAGACAGCCAGTGGCTGGCGGCGCAGCTGGCCCGCGACCATGCCGTGCACGCCTACCTGCAGGCGATACCGCTGTCGCCACGACCTGCGTTGGCGCTGGATGGCATCAAGCGCATCACCAGCTACCTGCGCGAACCGAACTGGCTGCGTGCGCTGCAGGCCGGGGAACCCGCCGCATCCGATGACGCCACGCTGGCCGAGCACTACCCTCAAGCCTGGCCAAAGGCATTGCAGCTGCTGTCGCGCTTCGGCACGCCGTTGCAGACGCTGCCGGATACGCTGCCCCCGTTGCTGCGCGAGCGCAGCCAGGACGATTTCGACGCACCGCTGGCGTACTGGATGCGCCTGGTACTGGAGCAGCGCCCGGACGATCTGGCCACGCTGGAAGACACCCTGTACTTCCTGTACCCGCGCTGGGGCGGCAGCCATGAGGCGATGGAGAACTTCATCGAGGGTAGCTGGTGCCGTGGCCTGGAACTGGCGCAGAGCAACGCGCTGCGGTGGCACAAGGAGCAGGACTGGATGGGCGATCTGCCCCACCGTGAGGATGCCGAGGCCGTGGCCGCGCACGAGCGCGCCTACACGCAGATCCTCGACTGGCACCTGGACCGCCACCTGCGCGCGCAGGTGCTGGCCCAGCGCGCCGGGCTGCGCTACCGTCTTGGCCGCGTTGAAAACAGCGAAGGCGTCGTGCAGTGGGATCCGGACCACATGCAGGCGGTGCTTGAAGATCTGCAGCAGGCATGGACATTGGACCGCGATGTGGTCCTGCATGAGGGGCTCAGCAACCTGGAGGCCTGCACCTGGTTCGCCCATGTCGACGGTGCCGAAGCACTGTTCGCACAGGTGGTGGACTATGCCGCGCGCGAAGGCGATTCGGCGATCGGCCTGCTCTGGGCCGCCACCGCCATCGAGCATGGCCTGCTCGGCCAGGCCAGCGACCCGACACGCGCCAGTGTCCTGCTGCAGCGCGCGTCGAAGCTTGCGCAGCAGGACGACACCTCGGCGGTGACGTTCGCCGCCAATCTGTTCTGCGATGTCTCACAGGCCGCCGGCCTGTCGCTGCTGCAGCGCATGGCGGACGATGGCGACGCCGGCGCGATGTCGGCGCTGTGCGACCTGTACAAGGGCCGCCTCGGTGGCCGCGACCAACCACAGTTCGCCGATGCGGAAAAGGCCGCCTACTGGCAGGAGCGTGCGGTGGAAGGCGGCGACCTGATCGCCACCTACAACCTGGCCGTCCGTCTCGTCGCCGCAGGCGGCGCGGAGAATGAAGCGCGTGCGCGCGAGCTGTACCTGCGCTGCCTGGATGAGGCCGAGGCCGGCGAGCGCGTGTGGGGCCCAACCTGCCGCAACCTGGCCTGCCTGGCATTCGATGGCCGGAACGACGCGCACAAGCGCGAAGCGGTCGAACGCGCCTTGATTCCGCTGTGGTGGCGCGGCGACGACGACGACAAGCTGTGGGCTGCCGGCTATCTGGCCGACATCTACCACTTCGGTAACGGCGTCCCGGCCAATGCATTCCTCGCCCTGAGCTGGCTGCAGCGTGCCAGCGAGATCGATCCGGAGTATGTGGACGTGGTACGCATGGCACCGCTGATCAACGGCGAAGGCCGCTGGTTCGGTGCCAGCCGCGCACGTAAGCAGCAGGAACAGGACCGGCACCAGGTGGACAGCGCCACTTGGGCCCTGACCTTCGGCCAGCGCAGCCAGGACAGCAACCTCACTGCAGTCTGAAGCAACGAAAAGGGCGGCCCGGATCACCGGGCCGCCCTTTGCATTCCAACAGTGCGATGGCGGGATGCCCCGCCATCGCGACAGCGCATTACCAGTTCATGTTCAGCGAGACACCGACGGTACGCGGTTCGTTGTAGACCGCGGCCATGTAGTTCTCGATCACACCCTTGAGGTTCTTCTCGTTGGTGATGTTGCGCGCGAACAGCGCCACTTCGTAGGCACCGTAGTTGCCCGAGTAGCCGATCTTCAGGCCACCCTCGAAGTCGCCCTTGGAGTTGAACTCCTTGCTGTCGTACAGCACGAAGCTGGTGTAACCCTGCTTGTTCCAGTCGGTGGACACGAACATGGTGCCCGCGTCGCTGACCGGGAAGTCGTAGCGGGCGGCCAGGTTGACGTTGTACTTCGGCGCGTTCGGCAGCGGGTTGCCGTCGATCTGGGCGAAGGTGTTGGCACCGACCTTGATGGTCGGGTCATTCACCGTGCACACCACCTGGCCGTTGAGGCCGCAGACCTGCGCGTACACACGCTTGTCCTTGATCTCGCTGTGCAACAGGCTCAGGCCGGCGCTCAGGGTCAGGTTCGGGATCGGGCGCAGCTCCATGTCCGCTTCGAAACCGTAGGCCTTGGCCTTGTCGGCATTGAACAGCACGCCATTGCCGTCCGAATCGTTGCCGTTGAGCTGGATGTCGTTGACGGTGTAGGTGAACGCGGTGGCGTTCAGGCGCAGGCGGTTGTCCCACAGGCTGCTCTTCACGCCCGCTTCCCAGGACAGGATGGTCTCGGAATCGGCGGTGGTGAAATCGGCGTTGAACACCGCCGAACGCCCCTGGATGGTCGGGCCGCGGAAGCCACGCGCGACCTTGGCGTAGACGCTCACGTCCGGCGTGATCTGATACATCGCGCTCAGATCCCAGCTCGGGGTGGTGTCGGACATCCTGACGTCGGTGCGGCCCTTGTAGGTGACCACGCCGGCGGCAGTGTCAGCGGTCTTCAGCAGGCGGGTGTGCTTCTCGTCCTTGGTCTGGCGCAGGCCGGCGGTGACGGTGAACTTGTCGGTGAAGGCGTAGCTGATCTGGCCGAAACCGGCCCACGAGGTGTTCTTGTTGCGCAGGCGCACCCAGTTGTTCGGGTTGCGGGCCGCGCCCTGCAGGAACCACGCGCGCTGGTAGAAGTCGGTGGTGTCGCTGCCGTTGAAGTAGAACGCACCGGCCTGCCACTGCAGGGCGCTGTCATCATGGCTGGCCAGGCGGAATTCCTGGGTCCACTGGTCCAGGTCACGGATGCGACCCATCGACTGGCCGTAACCGTTCGGCACGCCGTTCACCGGGAAGTTCACCGCGGCGCCGCCGTCGGTGTCGCCACGGCTGTAGCCGGAGGTGGTCTCGTAGGCGGTGATCGAAGTGAAGTCGATCGCGCCGAAGTCATAACGCGCCTTCACCGAGCCGCCGTAGGTCTTGTACGCCTGCGGGTTGTTGTCGGCTTCGTCGTAGGCGACCTTGTCGCGCGGCACGTCGGTCTTGTTCGAGCCCTTGGTCAGCGCACCGCGCAGGAACAGGGTCGAGGTCCCCTCGTAATCACGGGCGTGGGCCGAGGCCAGGATCGAGAACTGGTCGCTCGGGGTCAGCAGCAGCTGCGCGCGTACGTTGCGGTCATCGAAGCCGCCCATGGCGTTCTTCTTCGGGCTGACCGTGCCGTCGGCGCTCGGGCCCTTGTAGGTGTTGTCGACGTAGTCGTCGCGGTGCTGGTACAGGGCCGACACGCGGAACGAGACGATGTCGTTGATCGGGCCGCCGAAGCCGCCGTCGATCGACACGCTGTTATAGGTCGCATAACTGGCACTGACGCGGCCGGTGTAATCCTGGGTCGGCTTCAGGGTGTCGAACTTGACGATGCCGGCGGTGGTGTTGCGGCCGAACAGCGAACCCTGCGGGCCGCGCAGCACTTCCACCTGATCGACGTCATAGACCGGGTTGGACTTCAGCACCACGTGCTCCAGCACCACGTCGTCCTGGATGATCGACACCGGCTGCGAGGCACCCAGGTAGAAGTCGATGTTGCCCAGGCCGCGGATGTAGAAGCGCGGGAAGATGCGGCCGGTGGTGGTTTCCGCATACAGGCTCGGCACGCGGCCGGACAGCGCCAGCAGGGTGTCGTCGCCGCCTGCGGTGAAGTCGCGCATGCGCTCGCCCTGCACCACGCCCACCGAGACCGGCACTTCCTGCAGGTTCTGCTCGCGGTGTTCGGCGGTCACGGTGATGGTGTCCAGCCCGGTCGGGGTCGGCGCGCTGTCCTGCGCGGCGGCACCGAAGCTGCCGACCAGGGCCAGGCCGGCACAGGCCAGAGCCAGCGGGTGGCGGCGGAAGGAAACAAAGGAAGACGACAGACCCGACAGGCGGCGGGAATCGGAATGGGAGGGCATGAAATGCTCTGAGGAGGCGTCCGTGCGGCCTGCGCGGGCCGGGCGGCAAAAAGGAGGAGAACTGCGCAAGCCGCCATTATCCCCCAAATTGTTACGATTTCGTTGCGCGGCGCCCAAACCCGGCGAAACAAGCGGTTTCGGCACAGTCACCCGCTGATGTGCCTCGCGTCTCGACACGAAATTCCTTTGATCGGCTTGGCAAGCGGCAGGCGCTTGGCTAGACTGAAGCCCTGCCGTGGGGCCATAGCTCAGCTGGGAGAGCGCGTCGTTCGCAATGACGAGGTCAGGAGTTCGATCCTCCTTGGCTCCACCACTATGCAGAAGAACCCGTAGATCTCCGTGATCTGCGGGTTTTTCTTTTCAGCGCCGGCAACTCAGGCCGGCTCCTGGTCGCCGTCCTTGCGCTGCGGGCCGCGTGAGTGCGCATCGCGCACCTGTTGGTCGCGCTGCCCGGGCCGCTGCTTGGCCACATCGTCCTGCTTCCTGTCCTGGCGGCTTTCCTGGACGCCCTGCTTCGGGTCCTGATCCTTGTCTCGCTCGTTCATCGAAAACTCCCTCGTCGGCGGCAGGCCAACGCTGTGCACCACGCTAGAGGCTGGCGGGTAATCCACAGGTCAGTCCTGCGCCAACGTCATGTGCAGGCACTGGCTTGCCGCCACTGCCCCCGCGCAGCCAGAGTCCGAGGAACAACGCCCACCGGTACGCCATGCCCTCTTCTGCCCAGCGCGCAGCACACGCCGTGCCGATGATCATTGATGCGACCGACGGCAGCATCCAGCTCGGCAATCTGCCGACTCTGATCGGCCCCACCCTGGCACGGGATGAGGCGCGTGTCGCCTTCGTCACGCTGATGCATGGCGAGCGCGATGTCGGCACCGGCTACGTCTGGCTCAGCCTGCACCGGCTCAGCCTAGGCGGCGCGCCCGCTGGCATCAGCCTGTGCTTCCACGGGCAACAGCTCGACATGGTGACGATGGGCGTCGATCTACCCGGTGCAACGTTGGAAGACGGCTGGCCGACCCAGGCCGCGATCGATGCCGAAGTCACCTTCATGCGCCGCACGCTGGGTGCGGCGCTGGGGCGCAAGCTGGCCGGCGGCCACGCCCGCTTCGACTGGGGCGAGGCATGGGCCCGCTTCGATCCGAAGGGCTTCATGGCCAGCAGCGGTATCCGCTACCGGCCACGTCGGTGACCGTGCTCAGGTGCGGGTGATCGATACCCCGCCCTCCACACGCATCGCGGTTCCGGTAACGAAACTGCTTTCATCGCTGGCCAGGAACAGCGCCGCGTTGGCGATCTCCTCCGGCTCGGCCATGCGCTTCAGTGCGTGCAGCGAGCGCACGAAGTCGCGCGCATCGCCGGTCGGTGCCGCCTGCCGGCCCATCTCGGTATCGGTGCCACCGGGCAGCAGCACGTTGCTGCGCACGCCGCGCGCACCGTATTCGGCGGCGATCACCTGGCTCAGGCCGATCAACCCGGCCTTGCTCGACGCATAGGCCGCCATGCCGGGGAAGCCCACCGTGTGGCCGACAAAAGTGCCAACGAACACCAGCGAGCCGCCGCCGCGCGCCAACAGTGCCGGCAACTGCGCGCGTGCCGCATGGAAGGCCGCATCCAGATTGGTCGCCATCACCTCGCGCCAGGCGTCCACCGGGAACTCCGCCGCCGGCACGCCCGGGCCGAGCATGCCGGCATTGTTGAGGGCAATGTCCAGGCCGCCGAAGGACTGCTGGGCCAGATCGACCAGCGCTTGTGCCGTGCCCGGGTCAGCCACGTCAGCGGCATGCGCCACGGCTTCGCCACCGGCGGCGCGAATCTGCTCGGCCAGCGCCTGCAGCGGCTCCGGCCGCCGAGCGTTGAGCACCAGCTTCGCCCCTTCGGCGGCGAAGCGCAGCGCGCTGGCGCGGCCGATGCCGGCGCTGGCTCCGGTGATGAGGGCGATCTTGTTGTTCAGGCGCATGGTGGCAGTACCGGTTGTGAAGTGGCCGCCACGATGCCGCGCATCTCCCCTGCCGACACTCCGTTTCCGGGCCTGGCCCGTCGGTGCAGGAAACGGAGTTTCCACAGCACCGGCACGTGCCAGAATCCGGCCATGGACAGTACCGCCACCACCGCCTTCGATGCCCGCGTCGAACGGGTCTGCCGCCACCTTCAGGCGAGCCTCGACGAGCCTTCGCTGCAGGAGCTGGCCGACATCGCCGGCTGCAGCCCGACGCGCCTGCATCGTCTGTTCAAGCAGGCCACCGGGCTGACCCCCAAGCAGTACGCCGCCGCGCTGCGCGCCGACCGCCTGCGCACCGGACTGGAACAACAGGAGCGCATCACCGATGCCTTCCACGATGCCGGCTTCGGTTCCAGTGGGCGCTTCTACGAGAACGCACCGAAGTTGCTGGGCATGACGCCCAAGCAATGGCGCGCAGGTGGTCGCGGCGAAGTCATCCACTTCGCGCTTGCCGAAAGCTCACTGGGCAGCGTGCTCGTGGCCAGCAGTGCCACCGGCGTGGTTGCGATCCTGCTCGGCGACGATCCGGAGACGCTGCTGCAGTCATTGCAGCAACGCTTCCGCCAGGCCGAACTGGTCGGTGCCGACCAGGGCTATGAGCAACTGGTGGCACAGGTGGTGGGCCTGGTCGAGGATCCTTCGCGCGGCGCCACGCTACCGCTGGATATCCGCGGCACCGCGTTCCAGCAACGGGTGTGGCAGGCACTGCAGCAGATTCCGCGCGGGCAGACCGCGTCGTATGCGGATGTCGCCGCGCGCATCGGCTCCCCGCGCTCGAGCCGTGCGGTGGCCCGCGCATGCGCGAGCAACCCGCTGGCGGTGGCGGTGCCCTGCCACCGCGTGGTGCGCCGCGATGGGGACCTGTCCGGCTATGCGTGGGGCGTAGCGCGCAAGCGCGAACTGCTGCGCCGGGAAAAGGCCTCGACTGCCTGAAATCGGTGCCAACCTTGGTCGGCACGCTCAGCTTCCGGTAGCTGCCGACCTTGGTCGGCACGCTGCCAAGCCCTCAATCCAGCTTCACCACCAACTTGCCGAAGTTGCGCCCCTGCAGCAGCCCGAAGAACGCCTCCGGCGCATTCTTCAGCCCTTCCACCACATCCTCGCGGTACTGGATGCGACCTTCGCGCAGCCACTGCCGCATCTCGCGTTCGAAGTCCGGCCACAGGTGGTTGAAGTCGTGCACGATGAAACCACGCACGGTCAGGCGCTGGCGCAGGATCTGGCTGAACAGTGCGGGCAACCGGTCCGGGCCGGGCTGCTCGATGCCCCGCTCGTTGTAGGTGGCGATGGTGCCGCACACTGGAATGCGGGCGAAGTCGTTGAGCAGCGGCAGCACTGCATCCAGCACATGGCCACCGACATTCTCGAAGTACACGTCGATGCCGGCGGGCACTGCCGCGCGCAGTTGATCGGCAAAATCAGCCGCGCGATGATCCAGCGCCACGTCCACGCCCAGCGTCTGCAGGTAGGCACGCTTGGCTTCGCCACCGGCGATGGCGACCACGCGCGCGCCCTGCAGCTTGGCCAGCTGGGCGACGGTCGCGCCCACCGGCCCGGTCGCGGCAGCCACCACCAGCGTCTCGCCCGGCTTCAAACGGGCGATTTCATGCAGGCTGGAATAGGCGGTGAAGCCGGGCATGCCATACACGCCCAGCGCGGTACTCAGCGGCAGTCCGGCCGGGTCCAGGCGGCGCCCCAGTGCCTTGGCCGGCAGCACCGCGTGGGTCTGCCAGCCACCCGGCGCCAGCACCAGCTCACCTGTGGTTACGCCCTCGGCGTTCGACTGCAGCACCTCGGCCACGGTCTGCCCTTCCATCACCGCGCCCACCGCCACCGGCGCGGCGTACGACGGGCCCTCGTCCATGCGTCCGCGCATGTACGGGTCCAGCGACAGATAACGGTTGCGCAGCAGCACCTCGCCAGCGGCCAATGACGGCAACGCGGCCTGTTCCAGGCGGAAATTGGCTGCACTGGGCGCCCCCTGCGGACGCGACGCAAGCACGATGCGGGAGGTGGTCGAGGAATCGGACATGGCCAGGTCTCTGCTGTTGCCAGCATCAGGAAAGAAGTGCCGACACTACGCCGCAGCCATCCCCGATGTGGGCCACGAAAACAGCGTTCCATCGACCGGCGCGGCGCGGGTCCGGCGCAGCCCTTGCCCTTGCAGCTTTGGCGATCGCGGCGATCTGCTGATTTCCACCGCAGACGATGATCGACTGACCACGCCCCCGTCCCACAACGGAGGATCAAGCACTTGCGAGCCCGCAGACGGCAATGTGAAGAAATCTTGGCAAAACGCTTGCCGAAGGCAGCCGACCTCCGTAATATACGCGTCCTTGGCAGCGACCTCGCTGCAACGAAACATGTGGCCGAGTAGCTCAGTTGGTAGAGCAGGGGATTGAAAATCCCCGTGTCGGCGGTTCGATTCCGTCTTCGGCCACCACTTTCGAAGGCCTGCAGAAATGCGGGTCTTTTTTTCCGGAAACCGGGTTTGATCACGGTTGCCACACAATTCGGCCGAGTAGCTCAGTTGGTAGAGCAGGGGATTGAAAATCCCCGTGTCGGCGGTTCGATTCCGTCTTCGGCCACCATCTTCAGAGACCTGCAGAAATGCAGGTCTTTTTTTTGCGTGCGGCCTGCCATCCACGCATGGCGTGGATCTACCTGGCGCTGGCCCCTTCCATGGCCTCGATCCATGCCGGGCCACCGCCGTCTGGTTGACGAAACATTTACACCGGTACCCGCCGCGGCACCTACGCTGCAGATTCCTGCCGGAGCCTGCCGATGCAATTGCGCCCCACCCTGCTCGCCTGCCTGCTGCTGGCCGCCGCCCCGGTGATCGCCGCCGAACCGGTGCGTGCAGTCGACACGCTGGACATCGACCGCTATGCAGGCCAATGGCACGAGATCGCTCACCTGCCGGTGTCATTCCAGAAGCAGTGCGTCAGCGAGATCACCGCCAACTACGGGCTGCGCCGCGATGGCCGCATCAGTGTCACCAATGCCTGCCGCAAAGCCGACGGAGAACGCGTGATCGCCGAAGGCGTTGCACGCCCGGTGGCTGGCCATCCCGGCCAACTGCAGGTGCGCTTCGTTCCGGACTGGCTGAGCTGGGTGCCACTGGTCTGGGCCGACTACTGGGTGCTGGCGCTGGACCCGGACTACCAGTGGGCCCTGGTTGGTGAACCGGACCGGAAATACCTGTGGATCCTCTCGCGCCTGCCGGAAATGGATCGCGCCCGGTTCGAGCAGTTGAAGGAAAAAGCCGAAGCCATGGGCTACGACCTGCGCCCGCTGCGCCTGATGGCCCCGCTTCGCGATACGCCCGCCGATTGAGCCGCAGTTCAATCCGTACGCGCACCGTGCGCCCGAAGATCCAGCGCTGCGCACGCCCCGCCGCCATCTTCACGCGCTACCCTCTGCGACGGCTCGCCACAGGCGATCCAAACGACCATACGCCGTAGTATGCTTATTCCAACGCACCGCCTCCAGAGGACCTGCGCCCATGCTCCACCGTTTCCGTATCGCCTTGATCGTCCTGAGCACCTTCGCCCTTGCCGCCTGTGGCAACGGCATCGTCAAGCGTGTTTCGGAACCGGCGGCCAGCCTGCAGCAGCTGACCGTGCGCGCCGACGGCAACTGGACCGTGGCCCTGCGCCTGCAGAACTACAGCTCGATGCCGATGACTTTCGATGATGTGTCGCTGGCGCTGACCGTGGGCGATGCCGAGGCCGGCACCCTGCAGGCCAAGCCCGGTATCTCCATCGGCGGCACCTCCGCGGATGTCATCAATGTCGACCTGGTGCCCAGTTCGGCCGCACGCCTGGTGGTGGCCGATGCACTGGCCGGCAACCGCACCCTGGCCTATGGCCTGAAGGGAACGGTCGCGGCCACGCCGCAGGAAAAGAAGCAGCGCAGCTTCGACATCAGCAGCCGCAGCACCCTCAACCAGGCCCCGGGCCTGCCGGGCGTGCTGCGCTGATTTCCACCTTCCGTCGCGGCGCCTGGCGCCGCTCTCCCCTGCCCTGATCAAATCGAGACGTACCGATGAGCAGCTACACCGCCCCGCTTTCCGACCTCCGTTTCGCCCTGCACGACGTGCTCAAGGTCGAACCCCTGTTCGCCCGCCTGGGCTTCACCGACGCCACCGCCGACGTGGTCGATGCCGTGCTGGAAGAAGCTGGCCGCTTCAGCGCCACCGTGCTGGCCCCGCTCAACAGCGTTGGCGATGAGATCGGCTGCGTGCTCGACCAGGCCACCGGTGAAGTGACCACCCCGCCCGGCTTCAAGCAGGCCTACGACCAGTTCGTCGATGGCGGCTGGACCGGCCTGACCGCCTCGCCGGAACTGGGTGGCCAGGGCCTGCCGCACACCCTTGGCGTGCCGCTCAACGAAATGATCAACGCCGCCAACCTGGCCTGGGGCAACTTCCCGCTGCTCTCGCACGGCGCCATCGAAGCGCTGAAGCAGCACGGCGAGGCCTGGCAGCACGAGGCCTTCCTCAAGCCGCTGATCGAGGGCCGCTGGACCGGCACCATGTGCCTGACCGAGCCGCACTGCGGTACCGACCTGGGCCTGCTGAAGACCAAGGCCGAGCCGAACGCCGATGGCAGCTACTCGATCACCGGCACCAAGATCTTCATCACCGCCGGCGAGCACGACCTGACCGAAAACATCGTGCACCTGGTGCTGGCCAAGCTGCCCGACGCCCCTCCGGGCGCCAAGGGCATCTCGCTGTTCGTCACGCCCAAGTTCAAGGTCGACCGCGATGGCAATGTCGGCGAGCGCAACGCACTGCGCTGCGGCTCGATCGAGCACAAGATGGGTATCAAGGGTTCGGTCACCTGCGTGATGAACTTCGACGGTGCGCAGGGTTACCTGGTCGGCCAGCCGCACAAGGGCCTGCAGGCCATGTTCACCATGATGAACACCGCGCGCCTGGGCGTCGGCCTTCAGGGCATCGGCTTGTCCGAGCGCGCCTACCAGAACGCACTGAAGTACAGCCGTGAGCGCCTGCAGTCGCGCGCCCTGAGTGGTGCCAAGTTCCCGGACAAGCCAGCCGACCCGATCCTGGTGCACCCGGATGTGCGCCGCATGCTGCTGACGGTGAAGTCGCTGGTCGAGGGCAGCCGCCTGCTGGCCCTGCACGCCGCCACCCTGATCGACGTTGCCCATCACGCCGAGGACGCCGCCGAGCGCGAGCGCGCCGATACCCTGGTGAGCTTCCTGACCCCGATCTCCAAGGCCTGCCAGACCGAATGGGGCATCGAGAACACCTACAACGCCCTGCAGTGCTTCGGTGGCCACGGCTATATCCGCGAACACGGCATGGAGCAGCTGGCCCGCGATGCGCGCATCACCACGCTGTATGAAGGCACCACCGGCATCCAGGCGCTGGACCTGATCGGCCGCAAGACCGCCTCCAGCCAGGGCGCCGGCCTGAAGCTGATGCTGGCCGAGATCGAAGCCTTCGCCAAGGAGCATGAAGGCGACGAAGCGCTGGCCGAGTTCATCGGCCCGCTGCGCGCCAAGGCCGCCGAATGGGGCAAGCTGACCCTGGACGTGCTGCAGCGCGCGGCCGGCAATCCAGACGAACTGGGTGCGGCCAGCTACGACTACCTGTTCTATTCGGGCTACGTGGTACTGGCCTACTGGTGGGCCCGCAGCGTGGCCGCCGCCGACGCCAGCGCGCACGGCGCCGCCTTCGCCCAGGGCAAGCGCGAAACCGCTCGCTTCTACTTCGCCCGTGTGCTGCCGCGCACCCTCAGCCACGCCGCCGCGATCCAGGCCGGCGCCGCCCCGCTGATGGCGATGGACGACGAGCGCTTCGGCGCCTGAGCCGGGCTGCCGCCCGGCACCCGCGGTAGCGCCGGCCGCTGGCCGGCAACCGCAACAGCTGGCTTCCTGCGGGATGGCGAGGTGGGTCCAATTGCGGGGGACGGCGCAAGTCCCCCTCCGGGGCCCGGCCCAGCCGCTGGCGGCTGTGCGTTCGGGCGCTTGCGAAGCAGTGCTTCGCAATCAAAGCGCCCTCACCCATGTAGCCTTGATCGCGCCATCCATGGCGCTCACGCCCCCGCAACCGGACCCACCCCGCCTTCGACAGATTTCCGCTGCTGCAGATCCATGCCACGCGTGGATGAGAACCCCCTAAATCCCTCTGGAGAAGAGCCCCCTTTTGTTAAAGGGGGCGCGCCGACAGGCGCGGGGATTAGGAAGAATGCGCGGGCAACCCAGCGCGCCAACGGCGGGCTGGGTTGCTAAAGGGGGCGCGCCGACACGCGCGGGGATTAGGAGGAATGCGCGGACCTGAATCGTTGCGATTTGCGTATCGCCGACAGGCGATACACAAATCGTCAACATTCAGGTATAAGCTGTTCTCCCGATGGAGACAGACACTACACGCTTGGGTCTGATCGAAGCCGGAGCTCCGTTTTCTGCTCCGGGCGCCGAAGCATCGCCCAACGCCACGACGCTGCATCGCCCCGGTTCGGTCCGGCTGCTCTCGCTTGATGCCCACGGACGCGTACTGGACTGGATCACCTGGCAGGATGCGGCGTGCCTCTACGCCCGCGAAGCGGTGGCCTGGACGCTGGGCGATCCCTGCCTGCACATCCACGGCGGCACCAATCGCTTCAGCGGCCTGCAGAGCGGCATGGACCTGCACCCGATCATCGCCGCGCGCGGCCATGCCCGCTCCCGCGCGATCGACCCCACGCCGAACCTGACCAACCCGGCCCTGTTCGCCCGCGACGCCCACCTGTGCATGTACTGCGGCCAGCAGTTCAACCGCCCCACGCTCACCCGCGACCACGTCGTGCCACTGTCCAAGGGCGGCCTGGACTGCTGGGAAAACGTGGTCACCGCCTGTTTCCACTGCAACTCGCGCAAGAGCGACCGCACCCCGCAGCAGGCCGGAATGCCGCTGCTGGCCGTGCCCTACCGGCCCAGCTGGATCGAGCACCTGATCCTGTCCAACCGCAACATCCTGGCCGACCAGATGGCCTTCCTGAAGGCGCAATTGCCCAAGCGATCGAAACTGAGCACCTGAACGCCTGAAATTGCAACCCTCACCGTCCTGTCACGGACGGCGGCGTTTGCTTGCCCCACCCCCGTTTGAGGGCGAAAATGGGCATTCAGAAAAAGTGCGAACATGATGATCGACTCTGCCCGCTATCCCCGCCTCGCGCGCATCCAGACGCCGGATGACCTGCGCACGTTCGACGAATCCGAACTGAGGGCGGTTGCCGACGAACTGCGCGCCTACCTCATCGAATCGGTGGGCAAGAGCGGTGGCCACTTCGCCGCCGGCCTGGGCGTGATCGAACTCACCGTGGCCCTGCACTACCTGTACCAGACTCCGGTCGACCAGCTGGTCTGGGACGTCGGTCACCAGACCTACCCGCACAAGATCCTGACCGGGCGCCGCGACCAGATCCACACCGTCAAGCAGAAGGACGGCGTCGCGCCATTCCCGAAGCGCGAGGAGAGCGAATACGACACCTTTGGCGTCGGCCACTCCTCCACCTCGATCTCGGCGGCACTCGGCATGGCCATTGCCCGCCAATCCGAAGGCGACGACCGCAAGATCGTGGCGGTGATCGGTGACGGTGCGATGACCGCCGGCATGGCCTTCGAAGCGCTGATGCACGCCGGCGGCATGGACCCGGAACCGAACCTGCTGGTGATCCTCAACGACAACAACATGTCGATCTCCGAGGCGGTCGGCGGCCTGACCAAGATGCTAGGCCGTGCCACCGGCAGCCGCACGCTCAATGCGCTGCGCGAAGGCGGCAAGAAGATCCTCGGTGACAAGAAGAACAACCCGGCGCGTTTCGTGAAGCGCTGGGAAGAACACTGGAAGGGCATGTTCGTGCCGTCCACGATGTTCGAGGAGATGGGCTTCCACTACACCGGCCCGATCGACGGCCACGACATGCCCGCCCTGCTGTCCACGCTGAAGACGCTGCGCGCCTCCAAGGGCCCGAAGCTGCTGCACGTGATGACCACCAAGGGCAAGGGCTACGAGCCGGCCGAAGGCGACCAGATCGGTTACCACGCCGTGGGCCCGTTCGATCCGGACAAGGGCCTGGTGGCCAAGGCCGGTGCCAAGAAGCCGACCTATACCGATGTGTTCAGCGACTGGCTGTGCGATGCCGCCGCCGCCGAGCCCCGCCTGTACGGCATCACCCCGGCGATGCGCGAAGGCTCCGGCCTGGTGCGTTTCAGCAAGGAATACCCGCAGCGCTATTTCGACGTGGCGATTGCCGAACAGCATGCGGTCACCCTCGCCGCCGGCATGGCCACCCAGGGTGGCAAGCCGGTGGTGGCGATCTACTCGACCTTCCTGCAGCGCGCGTACGACCAGCTGGTACATGACGTGGCGATCCAGGACCTGGACGTGCTGTTCGCGATCGATCGCGCCGGCGTGGTCGGCCCGGACGGTGCGACCCATGCCGGCAACCTCGACCTGAGCTTCCTGCGCTGCGTGCCCAACCTGGTGGTGATGGCACCGTCCAACGAAGCCGAGTGCCGGCAGATGCTCAGTACCGGCCTGCAGCACCCGGGCCCGGCCGCCGTGCGCTACCCGCGCGGCACCGGCACCGGCGTTGCAGCCGGCACCGACCTGTCCACCCTGCCGATCGGCAAGGGCGAACTGCGCCTGCAGGGCAGCCGCATTGCCCTGCTCGCCTTCGGCAGCACCGTGGCCGCCGCCGAGCAGGTCGGCCGCGAACTCGGCCTGAGCGTGGTCAACATGCGTTTCATCAAGCCGCTGGACCGCGAGCTGGTGCTGGCGGTCGCCGCCCAGCACGAGGGCCTGGTGACGATCGAAGACAACGTGGTGGCCGGTGGCGCCGGTTCAGGCGTCGGCGAGCTGCTCAATGCCGAAGGCGTGCTGCGCCCGATCCTGCACCTGGGCCTGCCCGACAGCTACCAGCACCATGCCAGCCGCGAGGACCTGCTGGCCGAAGCAGGCATCGACGCCGCGGGCATCCGTGCGGCCGTGCTCAAGCGTTGGCCGCAGCTTGTCACAGGTACCCCGCCGCTGAGCGCGGCGGGCTGAGGCCGATTGCCACCCAGTGGATCCGCGCATGGCGTGGATCTACCTTGCGTGGATAGCGGGGCCCGGAAACAGGATCTGGCCGGAAACCCCCGCCCTCAGCCGTAGCTGACCGCTTCCACGAAGGCGCCGCTGGCTTCCACGCGCACGGCAGCGCGCTGCCCGGTATCGACAAAGTGCAGGCGCGCCAGGGTTTCAGCGAAGTCGAACGCGCGGGCACCGTCGCGGAAATCGATCGGCTCCGGCCGGTCCGGATGCAGCACGCGCCATTGGCGCTGTTCGCATTGCAGGCGGATCAACATGCGGCTCACTCCTTGAGGCAGCGTATCGACGGTAGCGGGACATTCCTGCCGATCACGGCAGGCATCGTCGCAACAGATCAGGGACACACAGAGATGCCCTGATCGCAGAAGATACGGCAATTCAAAATGTGAGCTGTATCAGATTTTTCTGATTTTAGAGGGGCACGCTCAGTTCACCTGGAACTGTGCCCGGCAGCCGTCGCTGACCCAGATGCCACGACGATCCCAGCCCCAGGTCTGGCCCTCGATGCAGGCACTGCGCGAATCCTGGCGAACCAGGCGCACGCCGCGGCGGATGCGGGCGTCGCAGTACTCCTGGCGATGCCCATTGGAATGACAGGTGATCACCTCACCGCCGCCCCAACCGTTGCCGTTGCCCCAGCCACCCCCATTGCCCCAGCCACCGCCACGACGGTACTCGCCGACGAACTCGGCGCGGCAGCCCTGGGTCACCCAGACGCCATAGCGCGACTGGCCCCAGGTCTCACCTTCCACGCACGGCGAGCCGGACAACTGGCGGATCATCCGCGCGCGGCCCTCCAGACGGCACTCGTTGCTACGGTTCTTGATCGACTCGCAGCGCACGATGCCGCTGCCTTCGCGGCCACCGTAGCGGTCATCTTCATAGCCGTAGCCATAGCTCTGCGCCTGGGCGCCACCCGCCGCCGCCAGCATCGGCAGCAGGGTGCAGGCCAGGGTACGCTAGGTGAGTGCCTTGCCCATCGAGATCTCCAGATGAATACGATGGCGCAAGCATCCGGGATTCCCGGCACGGCGCACAGGGGGGCGCGTGACGCCGGTTTTTCCCCATTCAAACAACGCAACCGTAGCTGACTGCACGCAACGACCGGCGTCAGTCTCCTACGTGCAGGGCATCCACCGCGCTGCCGAGCGCCTCGACCCGCACCGTGCTGCGCTGGCCGGTGCGACGGTGGTGCTCGAGGGCCCGCGCCGCGGCGACATCGAAAGCCTCGGCGCCCCGCGCATATCGGGTTGCGTCATGCACCTGCGGATCCAGCACGGACCAGTGCCGGGCGTTGCGTTGAACGGTAATGACCATGAGGGGCTCCTGCGGATGGAAGGATGCGACGGCAGGCGGACGGTCCACGTGCCGGTACACCTTCAGGCTAGCGATCACCTCAGGGGTGGCCCATCAGATTTGTACGAAAATGCCGCGCCCTCCGGTCAGCCCTTGCCTGCCCTCACATCCCTGAGTCCATTTAGCCTGTTCATTCCGTGATTCTTGTCACGGAGTCAGCTGGGCTTCACACTACCGTCATCAACAGGGGCCCCTTCCACATGCGCACCTTCTTCTCGCAGCAGCGTTGGACGCTGCTGAAGTTCTATTTCGTGGCCAGCTACCTCGTGCTGATCGAGGAACTGATCCGCGCCGCCATGCACTGAGCGCTTGCTGCAGGGCTATTTGCGACAGACACTGTCGCTTTAGGCACGGAGCCCGGCCGATGAAAGCGCTTCTTCTGATTCCAGCCCTGCTGGTGCTGTCCGCCTGTGCCAACCAGCATCAGGCCGCTGCGCGTGCCGATACGGCGGCCACTTCACCCGCCACGCCGAAGGTCGGTGGCGACCGCGATGCCCACGGTTGCATCGGTTCGGCCGGCTACCAGTGGTGCGAGCACAGCCAGCGTTGCGAACGTCCGTGGGAACTGGCGCAGGCACAGGGCCTGGCCAACACCGCCGAAGCCATCGATGCCTACTGCGCGAAGCCGGCCAGCCCGGCGCGCAAGTGAGTCGCGCCGCCCATGGCTGAGCTGAGTCCGCTCCCCACCCTGGCCACAGGCCGCTACCGCCACTTCAAGGGTGGCGAGTACGAAGTGCTCGACATCGTCCGCAGCAGCGAGACCCTGCAGCCGATGGTGCTGTACCGCGCGCTGTATGGCGAAGGTGGCCTGTGGGTACGCCCGTACGCCATGTTCGTCGAGCAGGTGCCCGGCGAGCACGGACCGCAACCGCGTTTCGCCCGCGTCGACGCATGAGGGTTCCGCTGCCGGCCATGGCCGGCAGCGCGCGGTAACGCGGCGGGCCTGCGTTACAATCGTACCGTCCAGTCGGTTTCTTCCCGCCATGTCCGCATCCCCCTCCCGTTCGCGCCGCAAGGCGCCCGACAGCGTGCGCCAGTCACTGCTGCAGGCCACCATTGAAGTGATCGGCCGTAACGGCCTGGCCGCGCTGACCGTGCAGGACGTCGCGCAGGCCGCCGGTGTCAGCAAGGGTGCGTTGTTCCATCATTTCAGCAGCAAGCAGGTGCTGGTGGATGAAGCCATCGGAGCGCTGATTGGAGAATTCGAAGCGCGCGTGCGCGCCCTGCTGCAGGAAAACCCCGAAGGCCATGGCCGTTTCAGCCGCGCCTATGTGCAGGCCAACTTCGAGCATCTGCTGCAGCAGGAGCAGGACAACGACATCGGCCTGACCTTGGGCAACCTGATGGAACCGGGCCTGCTTGCGCACTGGCGCAACTGGAAGCGCGCGATGCTGGCCGAGTTCCCTGGCGAAGCCGGCGACCCACGGCTGTACGCGGCGCGCTGCGCTGCCGATGGCTACTGGGCCACGGCCTATGGGCGTCCGCTGGACGAGGAAGAACGTGCCAATGCATTGGCCATGGCCGAACAGGCCCTGAAACTGTGCGACCCGCAGTGAGCTGGAGCGCTCGATGAATCCCTACCTCTACCTTGCCGCTGCCATCGTGCTGGAAGTGATTGCCACATCACTGCTGAAGGCATCCGACGGCATGAGCCGGCTGGCGCCGACACTGGGCGCACTGGTCGGCTACGGGCTGTGCTTCTACCTGCTGTCGATGACCATGAAGTCGATCCCGACCGGCATCGCCTACGCAATCTGGTCCGGCGTCGGCATCGTGCTGATCTCACTGATCGGGCTGGTGGTGTTCAAGCAGCGCCTGGATGCACCGGCGTTGATCGGCATCGGCCTGATCTGCGCCGGCGTACTGGTGATCAACCTGTTCTCGCGCAGCAGCGCGCACTGAGCACGCTGCTGCGCGATCAACGCTAGCTGACCTTCTTCGCTACGGTCATGCCGAGCAGGAACAGCACCACGGCGATGATGATGCCGGCCCAGAACAGGAACTTGGCGATACCGACCGCGGCACCGGCAATGCCACCGAAGCCGAGCACGCCTGCGATCACACCGATGACGGCGAAGATGATGGCCCACTTGATCATGTCAAACCTTTCCCTGCGGGGACTGCGTACTGGATGATCAGGCTAGGCCGTGGCCGATGCGGCAATCGTGAACAGGCCGCGTGCGCGGCGTGAATCAGCGCGGACGGAAGCGCAGCAGCGCGACGGCAAACGCCAGGAACACGCTGCCCACCAGGCGCTCGAACCAGCGTCGCGCAAACGGCTTGGCCAACCAGCGGCGAAGGCCATGGCCACCGGCCGCATACATCACGTACCAGAACAGTTCGCACGCGGCGAAGGTGGCCACCAGCACGCTGTACTGCAGCGCCTGGCCGCGTGATGGGTCGACGAACTGCGGCAGGAACGCCGCCGCGAACAGCAGCAGCTTGGGATTGCTCAGGCCCACCAGAAGGCCACCACGGAACACCTTCCACGCGCCCAGCGAGGCCGCAACCGGCGGCGTAGCATCGACCGTCACCGGCGGTGCCGGCCGGCAACTGTCACGCCATGCCTTCAGGCCCAGCCAGGCCAGATAGGCCACGCCCAGATAGCGCAGCACCTCGAACAGCATCGGCGAGGAATGCAGCAGCGCACTCAGGCCTGCTGCGGAGGCCGCCAGCACCAGCAGCATCGCCAGCAGGCAGCCGGCCATCGCCGGCACACTGCCACGGAACCCCAGTCCGACGCTGCGACCGAGGATATGCAGCATGTTCGGCCCCGGCGTACCACACAGAACGAACACCGTGGCGAGGAACCACCACCAGGTATGCAGGGCCATAGCGCACATCCACTTCAGAAGATCCAACCAGCATAGAGTGCGCCGGGCCTGGCGCGGCACACACAGCGCAGCACGGATGTGGTGGTTACAGATCGCCGCCATCGGCAACCGGGCACCATCTGTGCTGCAATGAGGGCTCCTGGCACGGAGCGGCGCATGAAGACCCTTGGCCTGATCGGTGGCATGAGCTGGGAAAGCTCGGCCCAGTACTACCGGCTCATCAACGAGGAGGTACGGCGGCGGCTCGGCGGTGCGCACTCGGCACAGCTGCTGCTGTGGTCGGTGGATTTCGCCGGCATCAAGCAGCTGCAGCACGAGGGCGACTGGGACACCCTGGGTGACCACATGGTCGATGGCGCGCGGCGCCTGCAGGCGGGCGGCGCCGACCTGCTGCTGATCTGCACCAATACCATGCACAAGCTGACCGATCGCATCGAGGCGGCCTGCACGCTACCGCTGCTGCATATCGCCGACCCCACCGCCCAGGCCATCGTGCAGGCAGGCGCACGCAAGGTGGGCCTGCTCGGCACCGCCTTCACCATGGAACAGGACTTCTACCGCGGCCGGCTGCAGGATCGCTTCGGGCTGGAGGTGCTGGTACCCGAAGCCGATGATCGTCGCAGCGTGCACGACATCATCTACCAGGAGTTGATCGCTGGTGTGGTCAGCGAGCACTCACGGCAGGTCTATGCCGGCGTGATCGCGCGACTGGTGGCGCGCGGTGCCGAAGCAATCATTCTTGGCTGCACCGAGATCATGCTGCTGGTACGCCCGGAGGACAGTGCAGTGCCGCTGTTCGATACCACCGCCCTGCATGCGCGGGCCGCCGTGGACACGGCCCTGGCTTGAATCAATGCGCGCAGGAGCGCGGAATCAGTCCGCGCCCTGCACCTCCAGCGCGGTGATCAGCCACTCGACCACCGCCGGTGAATCGCACAGGAAGAAGATGGCGTCACCGGAGCGTGCTTCGGTAAGCAGCCGATAGATCGTGATCGCCACCGCCGACTGGTTGGCGATGAACACTTCCGGGCTGCGCGGCCCTTCACTATGCCCGGCAACAGCATGCAATGCCTTGCGCGCAGCCACAGTGGCAGCCGGGTCCGCGCTGCGGGTCAGTTCCGGCCCGCGCAGCCCCCAGGCAACGAACACATGCTTGCCCTTGAACGTAGTGTCCAGGACCCGCACCTCGGCGCCACCTGCGTCGGCCGAGCGATGAATGACGGTACTGCTGATCAACGCAACCCCCTGTGGTCGTCGTGGTCCGCGCATCCTCCCCCGCAGGCCGCCCGCACACCAGTGACGGCAGCCACAGGCTGCGCCGACAGGCGTGGAAGACATGTAAGAAGGTGTAAACCGATGCGATCGGATGTGCAGCGATGATACGGGATGTAAGCCTCTGCATGGGCT
This sequence comes from Stenotrophomonas sp. YJH_SMC_6, assembly GCF_059371335.1. Taxonomy (NCBI): domain Bacteria; kingdom Pseudomonadati; phylum Pseudomonadota; class Gammaproteobacteria; order Lysobacterales; family Lysobacteraceae; genus Stenotrophomonas; species Stenotrophomonas sp. YJH_SMC_6. The sequence goes on from NZ_JCAFUM010000013.1 coordinate 26,298, forward strand.
GGTGCGCACTACTAAATCCCTCCTGAGCCGCTTCCGGAACGATGCGTTCCGACGGCCCCGTGCTGGGTCATTCTTGCCGCCCGAATCCCCGCCCGAGGCTCCCCCATGACCCTTCGCCCGCTGCTGCCGATCACCGGCGCCGCCCTTGCCCTGCTGCTGACCGCCACCGCCGTGGCCGCCCAGGACTACGACACTGATCACATTCCAGCGCTGCGCTGCGAATCCCAGTTCAACAAGACCGAGCAATGCCCCATCGAGGGACCGATGCGCCTGGCCAGGCAGCTGTCGGTGACCCGTTGCGTGGAAGACCAGAACTGGGGCCAGAGCCGGCGCATGCTGTGGGTGACCGACGGCTGCCGCGCCGAGTTCGTCGCCGACGAACACGGCCGCTGGCCGGGACGTGGCCGCAGCCGTGATCGCGACAACGAGGGCGAACGCCTGGTCTGCGAGTCCTACGAGAACAAGGACAAGGAGTGCCGGATTCGCGTGCGCCATGAGGTACGGCTGGTCAGGCAGAAATCGGTGACAGCCTGCATCGAGGACCGCAACTGGGGCTGGGACCGCCGTGGGGTGTGGGTCAGCGACGGCTGCCGTGCCGAGTTTCGTGTGTATTGACTGCCGGCCGCGCGCTGGCTGCATCGAGCAGGCGTGCGCGCCAGGCGGAGTCGATAGACTATGGCCTGCACGGCAGGGAGCACGACATGGAACGATGGTATCTGGCGACGCTGCTGGCGTTGATCCTGCATCAGATCGACGCTGCGTTCTGGCAGGAATGGGCCATGTTCCATGTCCCCGGTGGCATCCAGGGCTTCCTGCTGTTCAACCTGTTCGCAGTCGGCGCCGTGCTTTGGGGTTATCGCCAGATCGTGCTGGGCACATCCACGGCGCGCAGCTATGCACTGGCTTGCGGGGGACTCGGCATTGGCACGGCACTGATCCATCTGGCCTTTGCCCTGTTCGGTCGCAGTGAATTCCACCTGCCGCTGTCGATTGCCGTCCTGCTCGCCTGCTTTGTGTCGGGTGGCGGCCTGTTGCTGAAGCTGCGCCCGCGATGAACCGGGCGTCCTCTTCTCCGCACCTGCGCGACGGCATTCCGCAGGACGCAGATGCCTTGATCGCGCTCGACAGCGTGGCAGCCACTGATCCACGGCGGATCATGCAGATTGCCGACTGGCTGGCGCACGGCGTCGTGCAGGTCGCCGAGCAGGACGGCAAGATCGTCGGCTACCTGGTCATCCATCACCACTTCTTTGGCGAAGCCTTCATTGAAATGTTGATGGTGGCGCGCGAACAGCGCAGCCAGGGCATCGGCGCCATCCTGCTGCGGCACGCGATCAGGTGGCGCGGTGGCGGCAAGCTGTTCACTTCGACCAATGCCTCCAACACGGGCATGCAACGCCTGCTCGCTGCCGCCGGCTTCGTGGGCAGCGGCATCGTGCATGGCCTGGATGAAGGCGATCCGGAACTCATCTACCGCTTCGCGGAAAACTGATCAGATCTACAGAACGCACAAAAAAGCCCGCGCATTGCTGCGCAGGCTCCTTGATTCATCACAGTGGTCGGGACGGCCGGATTCGAACCGACGACCCTCTGCCCCCCAGGCAGATGCGCTACCAGGCTGCGCTACGCCCCGACTGATGCTGCGATGTGCCCGCCAGTGCGGCGGGCCGTGAAGTATAGCGGATTACGATGGAAATGGGATCAGCGGCGCAACAACTGCAGCACTTCTTCCAGCTCCATGCGCACCTGCTTGATGATCTGGTTGCTCAGCGCCGATTCCTCGCGGGCATCGGGGCCATCTAGGCGCAGGCGGGCACCACCGATGGTGTAGCCCTGTTCGTACAGCAGGCTGCGGATCTGCCGCACCATCAGCACGTCATGGCGCTGGTAGTAGCGGCGGTTGCCTCGGCGCTTGGCCGGCTCAAGGCTGGGAAACTCGGTTTCCCAGTAGCGCAGGACGTGCGGCTTGACGTCGCACAGCTCGCTGACCTCACCAATGGTGAAGTAGCGCTTGGCCGGGATCGGCGGTAGTTCGCGGTTACTGCCCGGATCCAGCATAAGCCTCCACCCTCTCCTTGAGCTTCTGGCCCGGACGGAAGGTGACCACCGTACGGGCGGAAATCGGAATTTCCTCGCCGGTCTTGGGGTTGCGACCCGGGCGCTGGTTCTTGCGCCGCAGATCGAAATTACCGAAGCCCGACAGCTTCACCTGACGTCCCTGTTCCAATGCTTCACGCAGCACATCGAAAAACGCGTCGACGAATTCCTTGGCTTCACGCTTGTTCAGACCGACTTCGTCGAACAGCTTTTCCGCCATCTCCGCCTTGGTCAATGCCATTGCCTGCTACCCCCGAGTGCTGCCCGCTCAGCCGCGGATCCGGGCGTGGTGTTCACGCTCGATGGCAGTGACCGCCTCGGCCACCACCGCATCCACGTCGCGGTCCGTCAGAGTGCGCGACTTGTCCTGCAAAATCAAGCCCATAGCGAGACTCTTGAAGCCCGGCTCGACGCCCTGGCCAACATAGCGGTCGAACAGGTTCAGGTCGCGCAGCAGCGGGCCGGCGGCCTGGCGGACGGTCGCCGCCAGGTCGGCCCAGGCCACCTGCTCAGGCACCAGGAACGCCAGGTCGCGGCGCACCGCCGGGAAGCGCGACAGCTCGCCGGCACGCGGCAGGCGACGGGCGGTCAGCGGCTCCAGGTCCAGCTCGAAGGCGTACACGTCGGCCTCGATCTCGATCGCCCGCGCCAGGCGCGGATGGATCTGGCCGATCCAGCCGATGGCCACGCCATCGCGGAACACCTCGGCCGAACGCGCCGGGTGGCCGTAGGCGCGGGCCGACGGACGGAACTCCAGCTGCGCGCCACTGGCAGCCGCCAGCGATTCCAGGTCGCCCTTCAGGTCATGGAAATCGACCTTGCGGGTCGGCAGGCCCCACTGCACCGCCTGCGCCTCACCGCAGACCGCAGCGGCCACGCGCGGGGTTTCCAGCGGCGCCGGTTGGCCGTCTCCGCCCTGCTGGGCAAACACACGGCCGATCTCGAACAGGCGCACGCGGCCCAGCTGGCGCGCGGCATTGCGGCCAAGCGTGGCGACCAGGCCCGGCAACAGCGACGGACGCATCACCGCCAGTTCCGCCGACAGCGGGTTGGCCAGCGGCACCAGACCGTCGCGCAGCTGCCACTGGGTCAGCAGCGCGTCGTCGACGAAGGCGAAGTTGACGGTTTCCTGCTGGTCACGGGCGATCAGCTGGCGGCGCACGCTCAGCGCGTCCAGCTGCGTCTCGCTCGGCATCGCCACGCGCGAGGCACCGCCCGGCAGCGTGGTCGGGATCTGCTCGTAACCGTGGATGCGGGCCAGCTCTTCGATCAGGTCTTCTTCGATGGCGATGTCGAAGCGGCGGCTCGGCGCCGTGACCTGCCAGCCCTCGGCGGTGGCAACCACGTCCATGCCAAGCGCGCGCAGGATGCGCTCGACTTCGGCATCGTCGATGCTGATGCCGAGCACGCGGGTGATGCGGGCGCGGCGCAGCACGATGGTCGCCGGCTGCGGCAGATCGGCTTCACGCACGGCCTCGGTGACCGGTGCCGGGGTACCGCCGGCCAGGTCCAGCACCAGGCGGGTGGCGTACTCGATCGCGGTGCGCGGCAGCGCCGGATCGACGCCGCGCTCGAAGCGATGGCCGGCATCGGTGTGCAGGCCCAGCTTGCGGCCACGGCCCATGATCGCGGCCGGCGCGAAGTGCGCGGCTTCCAGGAACACGGCGGTGGTCGCGTCGGTGACGCGGGTGTCGAAGCCGCCCATCAGGCCGGCCAGGCCGACCGCACGGTCAGCATCGGTGACCACCAGGAAGCTGTCGTCCAGCGCAGCATCGCGGCCGTCCAGCAGCTTCAGCGTCTCGCCCGCGCGCGAACGGCGCACGGCGATGCTGCCCTGCAGGGTGCCCAGGTCGTACGCGTGCATCGGCTGGCCCAGCTCCAGCATCACGTACTGGGTGATGTCGACCAGCAGCGAGACCGGACGCACACCACTGCGGCGCAGGCGCTCGGCCATCCACAGCGGGGTCCTGGCGGCAGCATTGACGCCTTCGATGACACGGCCCAGGTAACGCGGCGCTTCGGCGCCGGCGTCGAGCTGGATGGCCAGCTCACGGCTGCCGACAGCCGCAATGGCGTCGGCCGCGAAGTCCAGCACTTCACTGCGGGTGGCGGCGGCGACGTCGTAGGCGATGCCGCGCAGGCTGAAGCAGTCGGCGCGGTTCGGGGTCAGCTTGATCTCGATGCTGGCGTCCGGCAGGCCCAGGTACTCGACCAGGGTCTGGCCGATCGGGGCATCGTCCGGCAGTTCCAGCAGACCGGACGCATCGCTGTCCAAGCCCAGCTCCTTGGCCGAGCAGAGCATGCCGTTGGACTCGACGCCACGCAGCTTGGCCGGCTTGATCTTCAGCTCGCCGATCTGCGCGCCAACCATCGCCAGCGGCGCGACCAGGCCCGGGCGTGCGTTCGGTGCGCCGCACACGATCTGCAGCAGTTCGCCCTGCCCGGCATCGACCCTGCACACCTGCAGGCGGTCGGCTTCCGGATGGCGCACGGCTTCAACGATGCGTGCCACGACCACGTGATCGAGGCCTTCGCCAAGCGCGGTTACTTCTTCCACTTCCAGGCCGATGGCGGTCAGCACCGCGCTCAGCTCATCGCGCGAGGCGGAGGTCGGGACGTGGCTGCGCAGCCAGTTTTCGGAGAATTTCATGGTGTCACCCTGGTGGGAGGCGTGCCTCCCGTTGCGGTTTTTGGGGTCGCCCAGCGCATGCGCAAGCAGGCGTCCATCCAGAAAGCAGCCGAGCATGGCTCGGCTCTACACGGTTGCGGCTTACGCGAACTGCTTCAGGAACCGCACATCGTTCTCGAAGAACGCGCGCAGGTCGTTGACGCCGTAGCGCAGCATCGCGAAACGCTCCACGCCCATGCCGAAGGCGAAGCCGGTGTAGCGCTCCGGATCGATGCCGACATTGCGCAGCACGTTCGGATGGACCATGCCGCAGCCGAGCACTTCCAGCCAGCGGGTGCTGCCATCGGGCTGCTGCCAGGCGATGTCCACTTCCGCGCCCGGTTCAACGAACGGGAAGTAGCTGGGGCGGAAGCGCATCTCGAAGTCGCGCTCGAAGAACGCGCGCACGAACTCGGCCAGCGTGCCCTTCAGGTCGGCGAAGGTCGAATGCTCGTCGACCAGCAGGCCTTCCACCTGGTGGAACATCGGCGAGTGGGTCTGGTCGCTGTCGCTGCGGTACACCTTGCCGGCGGCGATCATGCGCAGCGGCGGCGCGTGGTCGCCCATGTAGCGCACCTGCACACCGGAGGTATGCGTACGCAGCAGGCGGCCGTCGCCGAAGTAGAAGGTGTCATGCATGGCGCGCGCCGGGTGGTGCGGCGGGAAGTTCAGCGCCTCGAAGTTGTGCCAGTCGTCCTCGATCTCCGGCCCTTCCGACAGCTCGTAGCCCAGCCGGCCGAAGATGCCGGTGATGCGCTCCAGGGTGCGGGTGATCGGGTGCAGGCCGGCACGGTCGCCATTCCGGCCCGGCAGGGTGATGTCGATGGCTTCGGCGGCCAGGCGCGCATCCAGTGCCGCGTCTTCCAGCAGCGCCTTGCGCTCGCCCAGCGCGCGGGTCAGCACGTCGCGGGCCTGGTTGATCGCTTCACCGGCGGCCTTGCGCTCGTCGGCCGGCAGGGCACCGAGCTGCTTGAGCTGCGAGGTGATGCTGCCGCTCTTGCCAAGCAGGGCCACGCGCAGCTGCTCCAGCACGTCGGGGCTCTGTGCGGCGGCCACATCGGCCAGCGCCTGGGTGGTGAGGGATTGGATGTCGCTCATGGGGGGCTGGAACTCCAGTCGATCTGCCATCGCGATGCGCGAAGGGCCGACCCCTGTCGCCACCGCCGTCCCCGCGCTGCCGTCGTGGCCTCGCCGGGACCCAAAAAAGAATGGGGAAGGACTTGCGCCCTTCCCCATGCATTGCCTTGACCTGACACCGTCCGAGTGAACGGTTACGGCATCGGGAAGGACTTATGCCGCCAGCGCGCCCTTGGCCTTTTCGGCCAGCGCAGCAAAACCGGCTGCGTCGTGCACGGCGATGTCAGCCAGGACCTTGCGATCCAGGGTGATGCCGGCCTTCAGCAGACCGTTCATGAAGCGGCTGTAGCTCAGGCCGTTGATGCGGGCAGCCGCATTGATACGGGTGATCCACAGCGAACGGAAGTTGCGCTTCTTCTGCTTACGGCCGATGTAGGCGTACTGCTGTGCCTTGATGACCGCCTGCTTGGCGACGCGGAAGACCTTGCGGCGGGCGTTGTAATAGCCCTTGGCGAGATCCAGGATTTTCTTGTGGCGGCGACGCGCCTGTACGCCACGCTTAACTCGTGCCATTTTTCAGTTCCTCAGAGGTAAGGGAGCATGCGGTCCAGACGGCCTGCGTCTTCTGCACGGACATGGCCCGTCTGACGCAGATTACGCTTACGCTTGGTCGCTTTCTTCGTGAGGATGTGGCTACGGTTGGCGTGGCCGCACTTGTACTTGCCCGAGGCGGTCTTGCGGAAACGCTTGGCCGCTGCCCGGTTGGTCTTGATCTTGGGCATTGCAATGTCCTTGATGGGATATGACCCTGGTTTCTGACTGATCTGGCGGCGGCCTGGGCCGCTCTTTCCGTCCTGCCATGATCGGCGTACGACCCGTCCTGGGTGGGTCGAGCCGGGCATGATACAGGCAAAACCGCCCTGCCACCAGCCCCTGCAACCCTTTACCGGCGATTCACCGGCGTCCTGCAAAAGCAAAGGGACGCCAGCGGCGTCCCCTTACCCTGAACCCTTCAGCCAGGCGCCCCGGAAGGCGGCCCGTCAGGCCTCAGGTCTTCTTCTTCGGCGCGATCATCATGACCATCTGACGCCCTTCCAGGCGCGGACGGGATTCAATGACGATGTCCTCGCCCAGATCGGTCTCGATCCGGTTGGCCATTTCGCGGCCCAGTTCCTGGTGGCTCATTTCACGGCCACGGAAACGGATGTTGACCTTGATCTTGTCACCATCTTCGAGGAACCCGCGCATCTTGCGCAGCTTGATCTGGTAGTCGCCCTCGTCCGTGACCGGACGGAACTTCACTTCCTTGATCTCGACCTGCTTGGTCTTCTTCTTGGCCTCGCTGGCCTTCTTCTGCGCTTCGAACTTGAACTTGCCGAAGTCCATGATCTTGCAGACCGGCGGATCGGCCTGCGGCTGGATCTCGACCAGGTCCAGGCCTTCATCTTCGGCCATGGACAGCGCTTCGTCGCGCGACAACACGCCGATCATTTCTCCGTCACTGCCGATCACGCGGACGCGCGGCACACGGATTTCCTGATTCTTGCGGTTCTGTTTGTTGTCAGGGGTGCTGATATTACGTTCTCCCAAGGGTATCGAACCGGTCCGGGTGCCTGTGCGCCCGGACCGGACCTTTGCTTACGCGCCCTCGGCGTGGAGCCGCTCGATGAAGGCCTGCAGGCTCATGCTGCCCAGGTCTTCGCCAGAACGCGTACGCACCGCCACAGCCCCATTTTCCTTCTCGCGGTCACCGATGACCAGCAGGTAGGGCACGCGCTGCAACGTATGCTCGCGGATTTTATAGCCGATCTTCTCGTTACGCAAATCCGAGCTGACGCGGAAGCCTTGCTCCGCAAGGGTTTTGGTCACGCCCGAGACGTAGTCGGCCTGGGCGTCGGTGATGTTGGCCACCACCACCTGGGTCGGCGCCAGCCAGGCCGGGAACTGGCCGGCATGGTGCTCGATCAGGATGCCCAGGAAGCGCTCCATCGAGCCGACGATGGCGCGGTGCAGCATGACCGGGTGCTTCTTCTGGCTGTTCTCGTCCACGTACTCGGCGCCCAGGCGGCCCGGCATCATGAAGTCCACCTGCATGGTGCCCAGCTGCCAAGTACGGCCGATGGCATCCTTCAGGTGGTACTCGATCTTCGGGCCGTAGAAGGCGCCCTCGCCCGGCAGCTCCTGCCATTCCACGCCACAGGCGGTCAGCGCCGAGCGCAGCGCGCCTTCGGCCTTGTCCCAGGTGGCGTCGTCACCCAGGCGCGATTCCGGGCGCAGTGCGATCTTGATCTGGATCTCGTCGAAACCGAAGTGCTGGTAGACCGCCAGCGCCTGCTGGTGGAAGGCCGTCACTTCCGACTCGATCTGGTTTTCCGTGCAGAACACGTGGCCGTCGTCCTGGGTGAAGCCACGCACGCGCAGGATGCCGTGCAGCGCGCCGGACGGCTCGTTGCGATGGCAGGAACCGAACTCACCATAGCGGATCGGCAGGTCGCGGTAGCTGTGCAGGCCCTGGTTGAACACCTGGATGTGGCCCGGGCAGTTCATCGGCTTGACCGCGTACGTGCGCTTCTCCGATTCGGTGAAGAACATGTTGTCCTGGTAGTTGTCCCAGTGACCGGACTTCTTCCACAGGCTCACGTCCAGGATCTGCGGGCAGCGCACTTCGCCATAGCCGCTGTTGCGGTAGACCTTGCGCATGTACTGCTCGACCACCTGCCACAGCGCCCAGCCCTTCGGGTGCCAGAACACCAGGCCCGGTGCTTCTTCCTGCAGGTGGAACAGGTCCTGCTGCTTGCCGATGCGGCGGTGGTCGCGCATTTCAGCTTCTTCGATGCGCTTGATGTACGCCTCGAGCTGCTTCTTGTCGGCCCAGGCGGTGCCGTAGATGCGCTGCAGCTGCTCGTTCTGCGCGTCGCCGCGCCAGTAGGCGCCGGAGATGCGGGTCAGCTTGAAGGCCTTCAGGAAGCGCGTGTTCGGCACGTGCGGGCCACGGCACATGTCCACGTATTCCTGGTGGTAGTACATGCCCATCGCCTGGATGTCGTCGGACATGTCCTCGATCAGGCGCAGCTTGTAGTCCTCGCCACGGGCCTTGAAGATCTCGATCACTTCGGCGCGCGGGGTCATCTTCTTGATGACGTCGTAGTCCTGGGCGATCAGCTCGCCCATGCGCTTCTCGATCGCGGCCATGTCGTCCGGGGTGAACGGGCGCTCGGAGTAGATGTCGTAATAGAAGCCTTCGGCGATCACCGGGCCGATCACCATCTTCACGTCCGGGTAGAGCTGCTTGACGGCGTGGCCGACCAGGTGGGCGCAGGAGTGGCGGATGATCTCCACGCCCTCCTCGTCCTTGGCGGTGATGATGCGCAGGCTGGCATCGTGGTCGATGACGTCGCTGGCATCGACCAGCACGCCATCCACGGCACCGGCGATGGTGGCCTTGGCCAGGCCGGCGCCAATCGACTGGGCGACCTCCATGACGCTGACGGGGTTTTCAAATTCGCGGCGGCTGCCGTCGGGAAGAGTAATGTTGATCATCGCAGTGGCTTCGTGCGGGGCCCGCTGGGCGGGCTGGAAAGCGTTCCCGGGGCGGCGCCCGGGCAATAAAAAAGCGCCGCGAGGGCGCCTGGAACACAGGGCCTTCGGGGGCAGGTCAACAGTGGGCGGTGGTAGTGCTCATGTCGCACGCTCGGCCGGCGCTGGACGCGGGCCACCTTGTTCCAGTCAGGGTTCTACGATGATCTTAAACCAGCGCACAGGAAAGCCCAAGGGCTACCGTACGGTCGGCTGAATGTGCCTCGCTGGCGGCGTGAAATTGCAATGATTACCATGTCGGCGCAGGCCGCTCCGTGCCAGCCTGCCCGCTTTCCCCCAGGACCCCGTGATGCGCCACCCGCTCCGACCGGCTTCCGCCGGCCCCGCCCGTGCCCCGCGTTCGCCGGCCCGCTGCCGCGCCGGCCGCCCGCAATGATCACCGTCGGCCTTTCCACGCTCGGCTTCTGCAGCCTGGGCATGCTGGCAGCGATGTTCTCGGCGCTGGCCTTCTATGCCGCTTCGCCGCATTGCCGCTGGCCGCGCCTGCGCCGCGCCGGCCGCCTGGGCCGCCAGATCGGCCTGGTCGCCGCTGCCGCCGCGCTGTGGCTGTGGATGGCCGAGCTCGGCTTTGCCGCCGGCCTGATGGCGATGTTGTGCACCTGGATGCTGGCCGCGATGCTGTTGCCGGCGCTGGCCGCCTGGCACCGTCCCGGCACGGAGTCGCCCTGATGTGGCCGCGCGCCTTCGCTGGCACCGTGGCCGGCTTCTTCCTGGCCGCGGCCGCGACCGGCCTGCTGGCATGGGTACCGCCCGGCCCCTGGCAGCGGGCGCTGGTGCCGACCCTGATCGCTTTCATCCCGCTGTGGATGCTGGCCGCCCTGTGGGCGTTCAGTTTCCGCAGCGCGCTGCGCGCCTGGCTGGTGCTGGGTGGCAGCGCCGCCGCCGGCTTCGCCATGCTCGGGCTGCTGCGCCTGACCGGCGCGGTGCAATGAGACCTCTCCCATGAAGTTCAGTTCGCAGACCCTGCGCACGTTCACCACCCTGCATACCTGGGTCGGCCTGGTGGCCGGCTTCGGCCTGTTCGTGGCCTTCTACGCAGGTGCGCTGACCCTGTTCCATCACGACCTGCCACTGTGGCAGACCCCGGGAGCCGCCACCGCACTGCCCGCCGGGCTGGACGATGCGCAGTACCTGCTGGAAGACGTGCTGGCTGCGCATCCGGAGGCACGCCGCCACGTCGGCATGACCTTCCCCGGCGCCGAACACCCGCAGCCGCTTGCGTACTGGCAGGCCGATGACGGCAGCTGGCGCTATGCCTGGCCCGGCCAGATCGCCGGCAACCCCACACCACCGCAGACCGGACTGGCCGAACTGGTCAACGAGCTCCATTACAGCCTCGGCCTGCCCGTAGCCGGGATCTACGTGATGGGCATTGTCAGCCTGCTGTACGGCATGGCACTGCTCAGCGGCCTGGTGATCCATCTGCCGAAGCTGCTCGGCGACCTGTTCGCGCTGCGTCCGGGCCGCAACCTGAAGCAGCTGTGGCAGGACGCGCACAACGTGATCGGCGTGCTCAGCCTGCCTTTCCACCTGATGTTCGCGGTGACCGGTGCCCTGCTCTGCCTGGTGTTCGTGCAGATGGCCCTGCTCAACCCGTTGATCTACGACGGCAAGGCGCTGCAGGCGGTGCCGACGGCGATGGACACCGCGCCCGTGCGCGATGCCAGCGGCATTCCGGCACCGCCGGGCAGCCTGCGCGTGCTGCATGCGCGCGCGCTTGAAGTCGCCCGCGCACAGGGCGTGGCCAACTTCGAGCCGGCCTACCTGAAGCTGGCCAATGCCGGCGATGCCAATGCCACCATCGAGATCACCGGCGAATCCACCGGTACGCTCGGCCCGCTTGGCGCGGTGGCGCTGGACGTGGCCACCGGCGACGTTCTGGCCTCGCAGCTGCCGGGCCAGCGCGACGCCAACCACGCCACGCTCAGCGCCGCCTACGCGCTGCACTTCGGCGAATTCGGCAACGGCGTGGTGGTCTGGCTGTACTTCCTGCTCGGCCTTGGCGGTGCGTTCCTGTTCTATTCGGGCAACCTGCTGTGGATCGAGTCGCGGCGCAAGCGTCGCCAGCCGCAGCAGCCGCGCGCCGGGGTGAACATGGCGCGGGCGACGGTCGGCGTGTGCATCGGCCTGTGCGTGGCGATCTCGGTCGCGTTCGTCACCGCGCTGGTGCTGGAGCGGCTGGCGCCGACGGCGGTCGATCGCGGCATCCGCTGGGCCTGCTTCGGCAGTTGGGCGGCCTGTGCGCTGTGGGCCGCGCTGCGACGCCCGGCGCAGGCCGCACGCGAGTTGCTGTGGGCGGCGGCGATCAGTACCGCGCTGGTACCGGTGCTGCACGGCGCACTCAATGGTGACTGGCTGTGGCGCGCCGCCGCGCGTGGCCACTGGCCGCTGTTCTGGGTCGACGCCATCGCGCTGGCCATGGCCTTCGGCTTTGCCCGCCTGGCAGTGGCCAGCCAGCGCCGCGCCCGCAACGGCGATCCCAACAGCGTCTGGGCCAACTGAACCTTCGCCGGGCATGCCCCGGCGCTACCTGCCATTGCGCGCAACGCCCCCTGTAGCGTCGAGCTTGCTCGACAGCTGTTGATTTCGCGCCAAGCACCGTCGAGCAAGCTCGACGCTACCCAAGCAGGATCATGCCTCGCCGGGGTAACGACTCACTTCGATCAGGTTGCCATCCGGGTCGCGGAAATACACCGATTCGATCGGCCCCAGCGCACCGGTGCGCGCAACCGGCCCCTCCTCCACTGCAACGGACTGCGCCTGCAGGTGGGCCAGCACATCGACGGTCGCCATGCGCGTGACCAGGCACAGGTCGGCACTGCCCGGCGTGGGCCGCAGCGCATGCGGCTGCAGCGGGGCACTGGCCGCATGCAGATTGATCTTCTGCTGGCCGAACTGCAGCGCGGTACGACCCGCGCCGAAGCGCACGACCTGCATGCCGAGCACGCGCTGGTAGAAATCACAGCTGCGGTCGATGTCGGCGACGGTGAGGACCAGGTGGTCCAAGCGTTCAAGATGGATCATGCCCGCAGCGTAACGCTGCGGGCGTGGCCATGCTGTGCGGGGTTGGGCCAATGGCGTTGCGGCATTGCGCCGGGCATCGCCTGATGCAGCTCAATCGCCGATGCGCGCCTTCTGCCACGGGCCCAGCATGGCGTTGAGCAGGCTGGCCTGTTCGTCGTCGCCGGTCAGCTCCCACATGAACACCCCGGCCAGGCCCTGCTCGCGGGCGAACTGCGCACGCAGGCCGATCGAGCGCGGGTCTTCATAGCTGATGAAGATCTTCTGCCCGGCGTTGTACAGCCACGGGCTCTGCGCCTGCGGCTGCCAGTGTTTCGTCCAACCCGGCTGATCGAGATAGCGCGCCTTGATCACCCGCCAGTCGCCGGCATCGGCCGGCGCACTGTAGGACTGGTACAGACCATCCGCTGCATCGCCGGTGACCTTGAAGCCGCGCCCGTAGAACGGTACGCCCAGCACCAGCTTCTCGGCCGGCACGCCGTGCTCGCGGTAGTACTGCACCGCGCCGGCCACGTTGTTCCAGCGCCGCAGCTCCGGGGCCAGCGGATCGGCCGGCACTTCATGCAGCGGCGCGTTGAAGGTCGACACCGCCGAGAAACCGGTGCCCATGTCGTAGCTCATCAGGTTGATGAAATCGAACACCTTGGCCAACGCCGGCAGGTCGTAGCTCGCTGCTGGATCGTAGGGGCCATCGGTCTGCAGGCGACCGGCGGCCAGCGCGGCGGTCAGCAGCATCGGCTGTCGCTCCTTGCGCCCGTGCGCGTCGAGTGCCACGCGGAACGCCTGCGCGAGCCGGGTCAGGTTGGCGCGATCCTGCGGGCGGTGCGCCAGCTCCTTCGGTCCGCCACTGACCGGGAACTCCCAGTCGATGTCCACGCCATCGAAGCTGCCGGCATGGCGGTCGAAGAACAGCGCCATGCACGAGTCGACCAGGCGCTTGCGGCTGGCCTCGGTCAGCGCTGCATCGGAGAATCCACCTGCGCCCCATCCACCAATTGAGATCAGCGTGCGCAGATGCGGGTGCGCCTTCTTCAGCTCGGCCAGCGCAGCAAAATTCTTCGGCGCTTCGGCGCCGACCGTGCAGCGGCCGTCCTCGATGGTGGAGAACGCGTAGAACAGGTGGGTGAGGCGCTCGGCCGGAATGCTCGACACCGGGTAGCGCGCGGCCGAGCCGCCGGGGTAGTAGGCACCGAAGATCGGCGGCTGTGCGGGCGCGGCATGCAAGGCAATGGGCAGGGCGCCGGCAATCAGCACGGCAAGGACGGCCACGGTCTGGCGGAACATGGGATCTCCCGGTTCGAAGGCGCAGCCACGTTAGCAAACGGATGGGGCTGCGGGATGGTTGTCGCGGCATGTCGTCCAGTGGACAGGTGCGATCCGCGCAACCGCGACAGAACGATGGCTGCGTAGCGCCTCTCATGCACTGCAGCAGGACATGCAACGACCTGGATGCGCGGTTCTTCATAACAGCGAGGCAAAGAAAAAGCGGGCCGAAGCCCGCTTTTTCAATTCAGCGATTCCAGAAGCGTGTCAACCAAGGTTGACACCTACCGTAATCGACCGGAGGTCGATTACTCGGCGCTGGCGGCGTCGCCTTCTTCCACGGCCTTCATCGACAGGCGGATACGGCCCTGCTTGTCGACTTCCAGCACCTTGACCTTGACCACATCGCCTTCCTTCAGCACGTCGCCGACCTTCTCGACGCGATCGCTGGAGATCTGCGACACGTGGACCAGACCGTCCTTGCCCGGCAGGATGGTGACGAACGCACCGAAGTCCATGATCTTGGCGACCTTGCCTTCATAGATGCGGCCCGGTTCGACGTCCGAGGTGATCTGCTCGATGCGGGCCTTGGCGGCCTGCGCAGCGATGGCGTTGACCGAAGCGATGACGATGGTGCCGTCGTCCTGGATGTCGATCTGGGTGCCGGTTTCCTTGGTGATGGCCTGGATGGTCGAACCACCCTTGCCGATCACTTCGCGGATCTTGTCCGGGTGGATCTTGATGGTCAGCAGGCGCGGCGCGTAGTCCGACAGCTCTTCACGCGGAGCGGTCAGGCCGTGGGCCATTTCGCCCAGGATGTGCAGACGGCCAGCCTTGGCCTGCTGCAGGGCCTGCTTCATGATCTCTTCGGTGATGCCTTCGATCTTGATGTCCATCTGCAGGGCGGAAATGCCCTCAGCGGTACCGGCGACCTTGAAGTCCATGTCGCCCAGGTGATCTTCGTCACCCAGGATGTCGGACAGGACGACGAAGCGCTCGCCTTCCTTGACCAGGCCCATGGCGATACCGGCCACCGGAGCCTTCACCGGCACGCCGGCGTCCATCAGGGCCAGCGACGAGCCGCAGACCGAGGCCATCGACGAGGAACCGTTCGACTCGGTGATTTCCGAGACGACGCGGATGGTGTACGGGAAGGCTTCCAGCGACGGCATGACAGCCAGCACGCCGCGCTTGGCCAGGCGACCGTGGCCGATTTCGCGGCGCTTCGGGCCCATCATGCGGCCGCACTCACCCACCGAGAACGGGGGGAAGTTGTAGTGGAACAGGAAGTTTTCCTTGTACTCACCGGCAACGGCGTCGATGACCTGGCCGTCACGGGCGGTGCCCAGGGTGATGGTCACGATGGCCTGGGTTTCGCCACGGGTGAACAGCGAGGAACCGTGGGTACGCGGCAGCACGCCGGTCTTCACGGCGATCGGGCGGACGGTGTCCAGCGCACGGCCGTCGATACGGACCTTGGTGTCCAGCACCGAGTCACGCATGGTGCGGTATTCCAGCTCGCCGAATTCCTTCGACAGCTCGGCCGGGTTCCAGCCTTCAGCGGCCACGCGGCCAGCCAGGGTTTCGAACACGTCCTTCTTGATTGCCGAGATGGCGTCGCGGCGCTGCAGCTTGTCACGCACCTGGAAGGCTTCGCCCAGGCGCGGGCCGATGGCTTCCTTCAGGGCGGAGATCAGCGCGTCGTTCTTGGCCGGGGCTTCCCAGGTCGACGGCTTGGTGCCGGCTTCGACGGTCAGCTCGTTGATCGCGTTGATGACCTTCTGCATCTCGCGGTGACCGAAGGTCACGGCGCCCAGCATCACTTCTTCGGACAGCAGCGCGGCTTCGGATTCAACCATCAGCACGGCGTTGGAGGTACCGGCGACGACCAGTTCCAGCTGCGAGTCAGCCAGTTCGCTGACGGTCGGGTTCAGGATGTACTCGCCGTTCTTGTAACCGACCTTGGCAGCGCCGATCGGACCCATGAACGGGGTGCCGGCCAGGGCCAGGGCAGCCGAGGCACCGATCAGGGCCGGGATGTCGCCGTCCACGTCCGGGTTCAACGACATGACCGTGGCGATGATCTGCACTTCGTTCTTGTAGTCTTCCGGGAACAGCGGACGGATCGGACGGTCGATCAGACGCGAGATCAGGGTTTCCTTCTCGGTCGCACGGCCTTCACGCTTGAAGAAACCACCCGGGATACGGCCGCCGGCGTAGAACTTTTCCTGATAATCGACGGTCAGCGGGAAGAAGTCCTGGCCTTCGCGCGCGCTCTTGGCGGCGACGGCGGTGACCAGCAGTACGGTGTCGTCCATCTTGACGATGACGGCGCCGCTGGCCTGACGGGCAACTTCGCCGGTCTCAAGCGTGACGGTGTGCTTGCCGTACTGGAAGGTTTTGGTGATTTTTGCCACGGAGGGTGTCCTTGGGGATGCTGTCTGCGAATTTGGACCGTCGGCGACCCTTGCCGCCAGCGGGTGGCCGGATCGTTCCGGCCTGAATCGGGGATTGCGGTACTACAAAACAAAACCGCGGCGCATCGCTGCGCCGCGGGGGATTCGTTGCTTAGCGACGCAGGCCAAGCTTCTCGATCAGGGCCTTGTAGCGCTCGACGTCCTTCTTCTTCAGGTAGTCGAGCAGGCTGCGACGGCGGTTGACCATCTGCAGCAGGCCGCGGCGGCTGTGGTGGTCCTTCTTGTGGGTCTTGAAGTGGCCGGTCAGCAGTTCGATGCGGGCGGTCAGCAGCGCAACCTGGACTTCCGGGGAGCCGGTGTCAGCCGAGCTGCGCTTGTTGTCTTCAATGACCTTCTGGGTGTCGATCGACATTTCTTTTTCTCTGTGATGCGTGGCCGGCAGGAACGCGCTTCGCGCACCGCCAGGCTCGCCGTGGACTACGAGGATGAAACCTGCGCCAAGCAGGCTGCCGGAAAACGGCCGCGAAATTGTAACGGTCGGGGGCTTCCGGGACAAGGACCGGGGCTGAACCGCCCGGGCCCGGTCAGAGGTTGAAACGACGCTGCGGGGCCAGCAGGCCGCTTTCGTCGACCTGGCCCAGGCCCTGGACAGCGTCGTCCGGACCAAACACCGCCACCAGGCCACGCGGCCAGGACAGATCGCGCTGGCGCTGGCCGACGCAGAAGCGGTGGGCCTGGTCGGCATCCAGGTCGACCCGCGGGTACTCGGCCAGGCCGGCCGCCAGCGGCAGCAGCAGCGCGTCCATGCCCGCCTCGTCACCCGCCTCGACCATCGCCCGCAGCTGGTCCAGGGTGACCATCACCGGCTCACGGAACGGCTCGACCCAGAGCCGACGCAGTGCGCTGATGTGGGCACCACAGCCCAGCGCCTCGCCCAGGTCGCGGGCCAGGCTGCGGATGTAGGTGCCGGAGCCGCAGGTCACGCGCAGCCGCAACCGTTCCGGCTGCTGCTCCAGCACCTCGATGGCATGTACCTGCACCTCGCGTTCGGGCGCTTCGATGACATCGCCGCGGCGGGCCTTCACATACAGCGGCTCACCGCCCTGCTTCAGCGCCGAATAGATCGGGGCACGCTGGCGGATGTTGCCGGTCAGCGCCGCCAGTGCGGCCTGCAGCGCTTCGGCACTGATGGCCGGCACCGGGCGCTGGAGCAGCACCTGGCCTTCGGCATCGTCGGTATCGGTGGTCTGGCCCAGCACGATCTCGGCATCGTAGGCCTTGGCCGAGCCGAGCAGCAGGCCGGCGATCTTGGTTGCCTCGCCGAAGCACAGCGGCAGCAGGCCGGTGGCCAGCGGGTCAAGGCTGCCGGTGTGCCCCCCTTTCTCTGCGCGGAACAGGCGGCGGGCTACCTGCAGGGCGGCGTTGGAACTCATGCCGGTCGACTTGTCGAGCAGCAGGATGCCATCCAGGCGGCGGAACTGAATTCGGGTCATGGCAGAATTTTGTAGAGTCGAGCCATGCTCGACTGCCGCAGCGCGGTCTGCATCAGACATCGCGCAGCCGGAATGCAACAACGCCGGGCATGCCCGGCGCCACGCGGTTATTCTTCGTCGCTCTCGCGACGCTTCTCCGCGGCCAGCGTATCGGGCAGGTCGCGCAGGAGGTTGTCGATGTGCTCACCACGGTCGACCGAGTCGTCGTAGTGGAAATGCAGCTCCGGCACGTGGCGCAGCTTCATCGCGCGGGCCAGGTCCATGCGCAGGCGGTAGCCCAGCTCCTTCAGGCCGGCCACGGCTTCGGCCGAACGTTCCGGCATCAGCGCGGTGACGAACACCTTGGCATGGGCCATGTCGCGGGTGATTTCCACGTCGGACACGCTCACCGAGGGCAACCCATGCTCGCGCACGGCGTTGTGCACCAGGGTGCCGAGTTCACGGCGCAGCTGGGCGGAGACACGGTCGGTTCGATGGAAAGTCTTGGGCACGAGGAGCTCTTGGTTCAGTTGTCGCCCGACCAAGGGTCGGGCGCTACCTTTGATTCGATTGTCGCCCGACCAACGGTCGGGCGCTACAGGTCCATGGTGGGGCCCGACCGTTGGTCGGGCCACCTTGCAGCATTACAGGGTGCGCGGCACTTCGATACGCTCGAAGCACTCGATCTGGTCACCCGGCTTGACGTCGTTGTAGGCCTTCACCGCGATACCGCACTCGGTACCGTTGCGGACTTCCTCGACGTTCTCCTTGAAGCGACGCAGCGATTCCAGCTCGCCTTCGAAGATCACCACGCTGTCGCGCAGCACGCGGATCGGCTTGTTGCGCCTGACCACGCCCTCGATGACCATCGAGCCGGCAACGGCGCCCAGCTTGGAGCTGCGGAACACGTCGCGGACCTCGGCGATACCGATGATCTCTTCGCGGATCTCCACGCCCAGCAGACCGGAGGCCACCTGCTTCACCTGATCGATCACGTCATAGATGATCGAGAAGTAGCGCAGGTCCACGCCGTTGGATTCGATGATGCGACGGGCCGAAGCATCCGCACGCACGTTGAAGCCGATGACGGTGGCCTTCGAAGCGGCCGCCGAGTTGGCGTCCGATTCGGTGATGCCGCCCACGCCGGAGTGGATCACGTTGATGCGGATGTCTTCGTTGGACAGCGCCACCAGCGCCTGGCTGAGGGCCTGCACCGAACCCTGCACGTCGGCCTTGATGACCAGGTTGAGGACCTGCTGGCCCTCGCCCTTGCCCAGGGTCGCCATGATGTCTTCCATGCGGCTGCCGGCGGTGGCGACCAGGCGCGATTCACGGCGCTTGGTCTCACGCTGCTGGGCAACGTCCTTGGCCAGGCGCTCGTCCTCGACCACCACGAAGTCGTCACCGGCTTCCGGCACGCCGGACAGGCCCAGGACCTGCACCGGGATGGACGGGCCGGCGAATTCCGGCTGCTTGCCGGTTTCGTCGAACAGTGCACGCACGCGGCCGTACTGGATGCCGCACACCAGGTAGTCGCCCTTCTTCAGGCGGCCCTGCTGCACCAGCACGGTAGCGACCGGGCCGCGGCCCTTGTCCAGCGACGATTCGATCACCACGCCCGAGGCGCGGCCTTCGTCGACGGCCTTCAGTTCCAGCAGTTCGGCCTGGATCGAGATGGCGTCCAGCAGGTCGTCGATGCCCAGGCCGGTCTTGGCCGAGATCTCCACCATCTGGGTGTCACCACCGAAATCTTCGGCCACGACCTGCTCGGACAGCAGTTCGTTCTTGACCCGCATCGGGTCGGCGTCGGACTTGTCGATCTTGTTGATCGCCACGATCAGCGGCACACCCGCCGAACGGGCGTGCTGGATCGCTTCCTTGGTCTGCGGCATGACGCCGTCATCGGCGGCCACGACCAGCACCACGATATCGGTCAGCTTGGCGCCGCGGGCACGCATCGAGGTGAAGGCAGCATGGCCCGGGGTATCCAGGAAGCTGATCACGCCCTTCGGCGTATCAACGTGGTAAGCACCGATGTGCTGGGTGATGCCGCCGGCTTCGCCGGTGGCGACCTTGGTGCGGCGGATGTAATCCAGCAGCGAGGTCTTGCCGTGGTCGACGTGGCCCATGATGGTGACCACCGGCGGACGCTGGGTGGCTTCGCCCTGGTTTTCACCGGTCGAGGCCAGCAGTGCGTCCTCGGCGTCGTTGTCGTTGGCACGGATCGCCTTGTGGCCGAGTTCTTCGGTCACCAGCGCGGCGGTGTCGTGGTCGATGGACTGGGTGATGGTGGCCATCACGCCCATCTTGAACAGCGCCTTGACCACCTCGCCGCCCTTCAGCGCGAGCTTCTGCGCCAGGTCGGCCACGGTGATCGTGTCGCCGATCGCCACTTCACGCACCACCGGTGCGGTCGGACGCTCGAAGGCGTGCGGGCCGGCATTGTTGCCACCGCGCGACATGTCGCGACGGCCACCGGCCTGGTTACGGCCGCCCGGCCGACCACGGGTGTTGCTGTTGTTGCTGTTGCCACGACGCGCACGGTCGGCAGCCGACAGGTGCATCTGGCCGGCGAAACGGTCGCCCGGGCCACGCTCGTTGCGCGGCGCGCTGCGGTTGTTGCGGTCGTCGTTGCGCGGCGGCGGCGGCGCACTGCGCGGAGCAGCCGGAGCGGCGGCCGGCGTGCGCGGCGGACGCGGCGCGGTTTCATCGATCGGAGCGCGCTTGGGCTTGGCGGCCGCCAGTGCCTCGGCAGCCTTGGCGGCGGCCGCAGCTTCCTCGGCAGCCTTCTTCTCGGCCTCTGCGCGTTCCTTGGCCGCAATCTCTTCCTCACGGGCACGGACGATGGCTTCGTCGCGCAGACGATCCTTCTCGGCCAGGGCCTGCTGTTCGGCGAGGTTGCGGGCGCGCGACTCTTCCAGCTTGCGCAGGATGTCGGCGCGCTCTTCGTCCGGCGTCATGGCGCGCGCACCATCCTTGACGTAGGTGCGCTTCTGGCGCACCTCGACATTCACGGTCGTCTTGCTGCGACCGGAATTGACCGTCACTTCCTGCTGCTTCCGGCGGTTGAGCGTGATCTTCTTTGCAGACTGATCGCTCTCTTCCGGGGCCTGCTCGGGCTTGCCGTGCGAACGACGAAGGAAGCCCAGGAGCTTCACCTTCTCGGAGCTGGTCACGACCTGGTCGGGACCGCTGAACTTCATGCCGGCACCGGCCAGCTGTTCCAGCAGTTTTTCGACCGGCGTGTTGACCAGTTCGGCAAGCTTGCGGATGGTGGTTTGCTGCGACATTCGGATCCTATGATCTTGTGGGCGCCCCCCCGCATCTGGAGGTGGCGCGGATTCTACGCCCTGAGCGGCTCAGGGCCCTGTTCATTGCCGGCTCATTCGCCGCGTTCCAGTCGGGCGATCTCTTCGGCACGGGCGGCCAGGATCAGCGCAGCGGCGCGCGCCTGATCCAGTCCTTCGATGCCGAAGTCCATGACCTCGTCGGCGGCCAGGTCGGACAGGTCCTCGCTGGTACGCACGCCGTGGCCGGCCAGCGCATATGCGGTGGCTTCGTCCATGCCCTTCAGGGACAGCAGGTCCTGCGCCGGCTGGCCGTCTTCAAGGCCTTCTTCGACTGCCAGGGCCTCATTGAGCAGCGCATCGCGGGCACGAGCGCGCAGCTCTTCGACGATGTCTTCGTCGAAACCTTCCACGGCCAGCAGTTCGCCGACCGGGACATATGCGATTTCCTCGACGGTGCCGAAGCCTTCGCTGACCAGGATGCCGGCGATTTCCTCGTCCACTTCCAGCTTGTCCATGAACAGCTGGCGGGCCGAAGCCTGCTCGGCCTCCGACTTGGCGGTGACCTGGTCCTGGGTCATCACGTTGAGCTGCCAGCCGGTCAGGCGGCTGGCCAGGCGCACGTTCTGGCCGCCCTTGCCGATCGCCTGGGCCAGGCGGTCTTCGGCAACGGCCAGGTCCATCGAGTGCTTGTCTTCATCGACGATGATCGACTGCACTTCGGCCGGCGCCATCGCGTTGATGACGAAGTTGGCCGGGTTGTCGTTCCACAGCACGATGTCCACGCGCTCGCCATTGAGCTCGTTGGACACGGCCTGCACCCGCGAACCGCGCATGCCGATGCAGGCACCGATCGGATCGGTGCGCTGGTCGTGGGCGAGCACGGCGATCTTGGCGCGGTCGCCCGGATCACGGGCGCAGGCCTTGATTTCCACCAGGCCCTGGCCGACTTCCGGCACTTCCAGCTTGAACAGCTCGATCATGAATTCCGGGGCGGCGCGGCTGATGAACAGCTGCGGGCCACGGGGTTCCGAACGGACTTCGGCCAGGTAGCCGCGCACGCGGTCACCAGCGCGCAGCACGTCGCGCGGAATGCCCTTGTCCTTCGGAATGAAGCCTTCGGCATTGCCACCGAGGTCGACATAGATGTTGCCGCGCTCAGCGCGCTTGACCACACCGGTGATCAGTTCGCCGACGCGATCCTTCCACGCATCCACGACCTGCTGGCGCTCGGCTTCACGCACGCGCTGGACGATGACCTGCTTGGCGGCCTGGGCGGCGATGCGGCCGAAGTCCGGGTTCTCGATCTGCTCTTCGATGTAGTCGCCGACGTCCACGCCTTCGGCTTCGTCGACGGCGTCCATCAGGCGGATCTGGCGGTCCGGCGATTCCATGACCACGTCGTCGGCCACCACTTCCCAGCGGCGGAAGGTTTCGTAGCTGCCATCCTTGTGGTCGATGACCACGCGGGTCAGCACTTCCTCGTCGGGATAGCGCTTCTTCGCTGCCGAGGCCAGGGCGGCCTCGATGGCATCGAAGATCACTTCACGCGGCACGCCCTTCTCGTTGGCGACCGCGTCGACTACCAGCAACAGTTCCTTGCTCATTGGCTCACTCCGCGCGCGGCTTCTTTGCCGCCGGCTCGTTGGAAGAAGAATTCGTGTTCGGCTTCGGACGCTTCGGCGCCGGACCGGTCGGCTTGCTCGGGGCCAGCCCCAGCGCCACCCAGTCGGGCATGATCCGTGCCTTGTCGATGTTGTCGGCCGACACCACCACTTCGGTCTTGTCGACGATGAAGGTGATGGTGCCTGCGGCCTCGTCGGTTGCCTCGATACGGCCCTGCAGGCGACGACGGTTGTCCTGCGGCAGCTTCAGCGTGACCTTGGCCGATTCGCCCTGGTGGCGAGCGAACTGCTCCAGGTTGAACAGCGGGCGATCCACGCCCGGCGAGGACACTTCCAGCGTGTAATTGCCGCTGATGGGGTCTTCGACGTCCAGCTGCGCCGACACTTCGCGGCTGACCCGCTCACAGTCGTCGACATTGATGATGCGCTCGGGCTGTTCAGCCAGCGGCACGTCGATGTAAAGGCGCAGGGTCGCACCGCCGGGGGCCGGCAGATACTCAACGCCCAGCAGCTCCAGGCCCAGCGACACAACGGTCGGGGCGAGCAGATTCGCGATGTCGGTTGCCTTGTCGCTCACAGCCTGCCTTGATCTCTTGGTTGGGTGCCGGCCTTGGCCGGCGTGAAAACATGACGCCCCGGAAACGACAAAGGGCCCGCTGGGCCCCTTTTCCGGAAAGACTCCGGTGACTGGATTCCGGTTGCAACCTGCAGTGCCTGCCGGTTGCGGCCCTCCTTCCGGGTCCGGACTCCCGCTGGGAGGCCGCCTTCAGGGGTACTGCTAGGCCACTGATGATAGCGGCTGCACCGCGCTGGTGCAAGGTGCGGACCTGGGGTCAGATCCCTTTCCTGCGGAAAAGGGAGCTGACCCCGATCACGCAGAAACGACGCAGCCGCCCAAAGAAAAACGCCTTCGAAGCAGGACTTCGAAGGCGATCTCTTTACTTGGTAGCGGGGGCAGGATTTGAACCTGCGACCTTCGGGTTATGAGCCCGACGAGCTGCCAGACTGCTCCACCCCGCATCAGAAGCGGAATTATGAGCGTTGGCTCCAAAAAATGCAAGCTTTCCCTCATTCATCAAACCGGTTGGCGCCGATCTGAAGTTGGTAGCGGGGGCAGGATTTGAACCTGCGACCTTCGGGTTATGAGCCCGACGAGCTGCCAGACTGCTCCACCCCGCACCGGAAGTGTTTGAACTGCTGCCCTGCTCTCTTTCGAGGAGGGCTACCGCAACGATGTTCTGGCTGAACCGCTGCAGTGACAACTCAGGCTGCGCATATTACACGAATCGCGCAGCTTTGTGTCAACTTTTATGCAAGATGCGCAAATGCCTGCTGGCACCAGACCATGATCGGGTTCCAGGCCAGGCCCAGCGCCAGCAGCGCCAGCGCGTTCACGCCCAGCACCAGGCCCAGCACGCGGTCGTTGCTGCGCGGCATGGCCTCGCCCACCGGCTCATCGAAGTACATGACCTTGATGACGCGCAGGTAGTAGAAGCAGCCGACCACGGCACACAGCACGCCGAGGATGGCCAGCCACAGCAGGCCCCCGTTGACGGCCGCGCCCAGCACCGCCAGCTTGGTCCAGAAGCCCAGGAACGGCGGAATGCCGGCCAGCGACGCCATGATGCACAGCACCAGGCCGGCCATCCACGGGTTGCGGGCATTGAGGCCCTTGAAGTCCTCGATGTTCTCGGCTTCGAAACCGGCACGCGACAGCGCGATGATCGCGCCGAAGGCGGCGGTGGACATGATGGCGTAGGCCAGTGCGTAGAACAGCGCGGCGGCATAGCCCTGCGCGCCACCACCGGCGATGCCCATCAGCAGGAAGCCGATGTGCGAGACGGTGGAGAATGCCAGCATGCGCTTGAGGTTGCTCTGCGCGATGGCCATCAGGTTGCCGATGACCAGCGAGACCGCGGCCAGGCCGGCGATCAGCAGCTGCAGTTCAGTCGACAGCGGACCCACGCCCATTTCCAGCAGGCGGTAGGCCATGCCGAAGGCGGCCAGCTTCGGCGCCGAGCTGATGAACAGCGCGATCGGTGCCGGGGCACCCTGGTACACGTCCGGCAGCCACATGTGGAACGGTGCGGCACCCAGCTTGAAGGCGACGCCGGCGATCATGAACACCGCACCGGTGATCAGCAGCACGCGCTCTTCCGAGTGCGGGATGGCGTCACGGATGACGTCCAGGTGCAGGCTGCCGGTGGCGCCGTAGATCAGCGACATGCCGTACAGCAGCAGGCCCGAGGCCAGCGAACCCAGCACGATGTACTTCATCGCCGCTTCCGAGGCCAGACCGTTCTCACGGTTGCTGGCAACCAGTGCGTAGGAGCACAGCGCCAGCAGTTCCAGGCCCAGGTAGACCATCAGCAGGCTGCCGGCCGAGACCAGAATCATCATGCCGGCGGTGCCGAACAGGATCAGCACCGGGATCTCGCCCTGGAACAGGTTGCGGTCACGCAGGTAGCGCCAGCCGTAGACCAGGGTCAGGCCGCTGAGCAGCACGATCCCGGTCTTCATCACGTCCGCGGCGGTATCGCGCACGAACATGCCATGGAAGACCTCGCCCTGCCCGCCCACGCCGGTGGCCAGCATGAACAGCACCACGGCCAGCGCAGCGAGCGAGAACAGGTGGGTGACGATCTTGTTCCGGTTGCTGACGAACAGGTCGAGGATCATCAGGGCGAAGGCGCTGCCGATCAGCACCAGCTCGGGAGCGAGCGGTGGCAGGTCAGCGGCGGTCAATGGCAGCAGCGGCGAGGTGGTCATCATCAAATCCTGGAATTACAGCAGCTTGCTGGATGCGATCTGCATCGCCAGCTTCGCGATCGAGGGCTCCATCAGGTCGGTCAGCGGCTTGGGGTAGATGCCCAGGGCCAGCACGCCGATGGCGAACACGCCCAGCACCAGCCATTCGCGGCCGTTGATGTCCTTCAGTTCGGCCACGTGGCTGTTGGCCACTTCGCCGAAGAAGATGCGCTTGTACAGCCACAGGGTGTAGGCGGCGCCGATGATCAGGGTGGTGGCCGCGCCCAGTGCGATCCACGGATTACGCTGGAAGGCCGACAGGATGACCATGAACTCGCCGACGAAACCGCTGGTGCCCGGCAGGCCCGCATTGGCCATGAAGAACAGCATGGCGAAGGTGGCGAACCACGGCATCACGTTGACCACGCCGCCGTAATCGGCGATGCGGCGGCTGTGCATGCGGTCGTACAGCACGCCGACACAGGAGAACATCGCACCGGACACGAAGCCGTGCGAGATCATCTGCACCATGGCGCCCTGCAGACCCAGGCGGGCAGCATCGGCGTTGCCGGCTTCACGCACCAGCCACAGGGCGATGAAGGTGCCCAGGGTGACGAAGCCCATGTGCGCGATCGACGAATAGGCGATCAGCTTCTTCATGTCGTCCTGCACCAGGGCGACCAGGCCGACGTAGATCACCGCGATCAACGACAGCGCGATCACCAGCCAGGCCCATTCCTGCGACGCGTCCGGGACGATCGGCAGGTTGAAGCGCAGGAAGCCGTAGCCACCGATCTTCAGGGCGATGGCGGCCAGGATCACCGAACCGGCGGTCGGCGCTTCCACGTGGGCGTCCGGCAGCCAGGTGTGGACCGGGAACATCGGCACCTTGACCGCGAAGGCGATCAGGAAGGCGAAGAAGATCCAGGTCTGTTCCTTGGCCGACAGCGGCAGCGCGTACAGGTCGGCCAGCTGGAAGCTGCCGCCCTTCATGTACAGGTAGATCAGCGCCACCAGCATCAGCACCGAGCCGAGGAAGGTGTACAGGAAGAACTTCAGTGCTGCGTAGATGCGGCGCGGGCCACCCCAGACACCGATGATCAGGAACATCGGGATCAGCATGGCTTCGAAGAACACGTAGAACAGCATCGCATCCGTCGCGGCGAAGATGCCGACGGTGACGCCTTCCAGGATCAGGAAGGCCGCCACGTACTGGTTGACGCGCTTGTCGATGGCGCTCCAGGCGCCGATCAGGGCAAGCACGCTGACCAGGGTGGTCAGCAGGATCAGCGCCACGGCAATGCCGTCCACGCCCAGGTTGTAGCCGATCTTGTACGCCGGGATCCAGGCATGGGTCTCGACGAACTGCAGGCCGTCGATGCCCGCGTTGTAGCCGCTCAGCAGCGAGAGGCTTGCAACGAAGGTGAGCACCGCGACGCCCAGCGACGCCCAGCGGGCAGTCTGTGCATCACGGATCGCAAGGATCAGGGCGCCACCGATGATCGGCAGCCAGATGAGGACACTGAGTAGAGGCCAGTTCGACACGTCTTCTTATTCCGTACAGGTCATCAACGCAGGTAATGCATCAGCACGCCCAGCAGGGCAATCAGGCCGATGATCATCGCGAAGGCGTAGTGATAGAGGAAACCGGATTGGGTACGACGCAGCACGCCGGCTGCAACGTCCACAACACGTGCCGAGAGATTGACCACGCCGTCGACGATGTTGCTGTCGATCCAGCGCGAGACCTTGCCCAGCTTGACGCTGCCACCGGCAAAGCCATCGATCCACAGCTTGTCGAAGCCGTACTTGTTTTCCAGCACCGAAACGATCGGGGCGAAGGTCTTGCGTGCCTTGCCCGAGAGGTCCGGCTTCCACAGGTAGAACAGCGCAGCCAGCAGGAAGCCCGCCAGGGTCAGCCAGAACGGCGGCAGCATCATGCCGTGCAGCGCGAACGCGACCGGGCCATGGAACTCTTCACCCAGGAACGCGACGGTGTTCTTGGCCGGATCGTAGAAGTCGACGATGCCGGTGAAGAACGTCTGTGCCTGGCCCTTGATCGCCTCGTGCGCATGGTGGCCGGCCCAGTCGGTGCCGTGCAGCATCGGACCGATGCTGAAGAAACCGATGGCGATCGACGGGATGGCCAGCAGGATCAGCGGCAGGGTCACCACCCACGGGGTTTCATGCGGTTCGTGCGGACCGTGGCCGTGGCCGTGGTCGTCATGGGCATCGCCATGGTGGGCATCGGCGGCGTGGTGATCGTCATGGCCGTGGCCATGATCGTCGTGCGCGTCGCGGAAACGCTCCTTGCCGTGGAAGGTCATGAACAGCAGTCGGAAGCTGTAGAAGCTGGTCACCAGCACGCCACCCAGCACCGCCCAGTAGCCATAGGTGGCCACCCAGCTGTTCTGCATATGGGCGTGGATCTCGGCCGCCTCGATGATCGTGTCCTTCGAGTAGAAGCCGGAGAAGAACGGCGTACCAACCAGGGCCAGCGTACCGATCCACATGGTGATGAAGGTGATCGGCATGTACTTGCGCAGGCCGCCCATCTTGCGCATGTCCTGCTCGTGGTGCATCGCGATGATGACCGAGCCGGCGCCCAGGAACAGCAGGGCCTTGAAGAAGGCGTGGGTCATCAGGTGGAACACGGCGGCCGAGTAGGCCGACACGCCCAGGGCGACGGTCATGTAGCCCAGCTGCGACAGCGTGGAGTACGCGACGACGCGCTTGATGTCGTTCTGCACGATGCCGATCAGGCCGGTGAAGAACGCGGTGGTGGCACCGATGAACAGCACGAAGTTCAGCGCCGTCTGCGACAGCTCGAACAGCGGCGACATGCGGGTGACCATGAAGATGCCGGCGGTCACCATCGTCGCGGCGTGGATCAGTGCCGAGATCGGGGTCGGGCCTTCCATCGAGTCCGGCAGCCACACGTGCAGCGGGACCTGGGCCGACTTGCCCATGGCGCCGATGAACAGGCAGATGCAGATGACGGTGGCGATCGACCAGATCACCGGCTCGTTCAGCAGCTGCATGCCCAGGATCGTGCCGTCCCAGATCTGCAGCTGGGCGCGCGGGTCAGCCAGCATGCCGGCCTGCGAGAACACCTGCGAATAGTCCAGGGTGCCGAACACCCACAGCACGCCGGCGATGCCCAGCAGGAAGCCGAAGTCACCGACGCGGTTGACCAGGAACGCCTTCATGTTGGCGAAGATCGCGGTCGGGCGCTTGAACCAGAAGCCGATCAGCAGGTACGACACCAGGCCCACCGCTTCCCAGCCGAAGAACAGCTGCAGGAAGTTGTTGCTCATCACCAGGGTGAGCATCGAGAAGGTGAACAGCGAGATGTAGCTGAAGAACCGCTGGTAGCCCGGGTCGTCCTGCATGTAGCCGATCGTGTAGATGTGGACCAGCAGCGATACGAAGGTCACCACCACCATCATCATCGCGGTCAGCTTGTCGACCATGAAGCCGACGTGCGCCGAATACTGGCCGACTTCGAAGAACGTGTAGATGTTCTGGTTGAACGGCTGCGCGCCGCCCCACATCAGCTGGTAGAACGTGTACATCGACAGGCCGCAGGCTACCGCGACGCCGAGGATGGTGATGGTCTGCGCGCCGAAGCGCTTGACCTGGCGACCGAACAGGCCGGCGATGATGCTGCCGAACAGCGGTGCAAGCACCACTGCGATCAACAGACTCTTGGAGAGAGTGATTTCCATCTGTGGATCAGCCCTTCAACGAATCGACTTCGCCGACATTGATCGTGCGGCGGGTACGGAACAGGGTCACCAGGATCGCCAGGCCGATGGCGGCTTCCGCGGCGGCGACGGTCAGGATGAAGAACACGAACAGCTGGCCGGACGGATCGCCCAGCTGACGCGAGAAGCCGACGAAATTGATGTTCACCGACAGCAGCATCAGCTCGATCGACATCAGCAGGACAATGACGTTCTTCCGGTTGAGGAAGATGCCGGCCAGGCTGATGGCGAACAGCACCGCGCCAAGCGCAAGCATGTGGCCAAGGGTAATCACGGCTGGGTCTCCTCGCCGGTGGCCGGCTTGCTGTTGCTGTGCACGACCGGTGCTTCGGCGCCCATCTTGACCATGCGCAGGCGCTGGCCGGCCTTGACCATGGTCTGCTCACCCGGGTTCTGGCTCTTCACGCCGGTACGGCGACGCAGGGTCAGCATCACGGCGGCGACCACGGCCACGGTCAGGATGACGGCGGCGAACTCGAACGGCAGCAGGTATTCGGTGAACAGCGTGCGCGCCAGCCAGGTGACGTTGGAGCTGTCGGCAGCGACCGCAGCGGCGTTGTCGGCCGGGAACGGAGTGACCGCCCTGCCCTTCACGCCGATCAGGATCAGCATCTGCACCAGCATCGCCACTGCCACGATCAGGCCGACCGGCAGGTAGCGCACCCAGCCCTCACGCATCTTGGTGGGATCGATGTCCAGCATCATCACCACGAACAGGAACAGCACCATCACCGCGCCGACGTAGACCAGCACCAGCGCCACGCCGAGGAACTCGGCGCCCACCAGCAGCCACACGCAGGCAATGGAGAAGAAGGTCAGCACCAGGCACAGCACTGCATGCACCGGGTTGCGCACGCTGATCACCGCACCGGCCGAAACCGTTGCCGCGATGGCGAACACCCAGAAAGCGATATTTACCCAATCCATCTCTCGACCTCAGCGGTAAGCGGCATCGGCGGCACGACGCTCGGCGATCTCGTTTTCGAGACGATCGCCAAGGGCCAGCAGCTGCGGCTTGGTAACGATGTTTTCGCCACGGTTCTCGAAGTGGTACTCGAGGATGTGGGTTTCGACGATCGAGTCCACCGGGCAGCTTTCTTCGCAGAAGCCGCAGAAGATGCACTTGAACAGGTCGATGTCGTAGCGGGTGGTGCGGCGGGTGCCGTCCTCGCGCTTGGCCGAGTCGATGGTGATGGCCAGGGCCGGGCACACCGCTTCGCACAGCTTGCAGGCAATGCAGCGCTCTTCGCCGTTGGGGTAACGGCGCAGCGCGTGCAGGCCACGGAAGCGCGGCGACTGCGGGAACTTCTCCATCGGGTACATCATCGTGTACTTCGGCTTGAAGCTGTACTTCAGCGTCAGCCAGAGGCCCGCCAGCAGTTCGAGCAGCAGCAGGCTCTTGAAGTAATGGGTAATCCTGTTCATCACTTTAGACGCCCTTTTGAATCACGCCGAAGAACACCATGACGGCGGTAACCGCGATCCACAGAATGGCCAGCGGGATGAAGACCTTCCAGCCCAGGCGCATGATCTGGTCGTAGCGGAAACGCGGGAAGCTGGCACGGAACCAGATGTAGGCACTGGCGAAGAAGAACACCTTGACGAACAGCCACGGTGCACCGCCCTTCCAGATCCAGTCGACCAGCGGCGAGACATCGCCGAAGTTGACCCAGCCCTGGACCGGGCTCAGCCAGCCGCCGAGGAAGAAGATCGAGATCAGGAAGCTGATCAGGATCATGTTCGCGTATTCGGCCAGGAAGAACAGCGCGAAGGCACCGCCGGAGTATTCGACCATGTGGCCGGCGACGATTTCCGATTCGCCTTCCACCACGTCGAACGGCGCGCGGTTGGTTTCAGCCACGCCCGACACCCAGTAGATGACGAACAGCGGGAACAGCGGCAGCAGGAACCAGTCGAAGAAGCCGGAGCTGCCGGCCTGCGCCATCACGATGTTGCTCAGGTTCAGGCTGCCAGCGGCGATCATCACGCCGACCAGGGCGAAGCCCATGGCGATTTCGTAGCTGATCATCTGCGCCGAGGCGCGCATGGCACCCAGGAACGCGTACTTCGAGTTGGACGCCCAACCGGCCAGGATGATGCCGTAGATGCCCAGCGAGGTCATCGCCAGCAGGTACAGCAGGCCGGCGTTGGCATTGGACAGCACGATCTGCGAATCGAAGGGGACCACCGACCAGGCCGCGAAGGCCGGGGCCAGGGTGATCAGCGGTGCCAGCAGGTAGATCGCCTTGTTGGCGCTGCTCGGCTGGACCACTTCCTTGAACAGCAGCTTGAAGACGTCGGCGAAGGCCTGGAAGATGCCCATGCCCACGTACATCGGGCCGTGGCGGACGTGCATCCAGCCGATCAGCTTGCGTTCCCAGACCACGTAGAAGGCCACCGAGATGATCACCGGAACGGTGATCACCAGGATCTTCAGGATGATCCAGATCAGCGCGCCGATGTCACCGAGGCCAAGCAGCCACTGGTGCAGCGGGTCGACCGCGTTCAACAGCAATTCGTTCATGCAGCCACCACCGTTACGCGAGCGGCACCCAGCGGCGCGGTCGCGCCGTGGCCCGATTCAATCCAGACCGAACCCGCAGCGACGCGGGCGTCGACCACCACCGGCAGGGTGGCCTTGCCGGCATCGGTGCCGACCTTGGCCATCTGCCCTTCCTGCAGCTGCAGGCGAGCGGCATCTTCAGCGTTCAGCACGATGCGCGGGGCGTTGTTGAGCGGATGCGACTGCAGTGCCGGGGCGCGACGGACCACCGCATCGGTGCGGTAGATCGCGGCGGTCGAAGCCACTTCCAGGCCTTCGCCGGCAATCACCGGCTGCGCCGAAGCGGCAACGGTGACCGACACCGGGGCCAGGCTGGCACGCAGGCCGGCCAGGTCGGTGAAGTCGAAACCGGCCAGCGCCATGTCGCCGCCCAGTGCGCGCAGCACGCGCCAGCCTTCACGGGCCTCGCCCGGCAGCTTGCCGCCGGCACGGGCCGACTGCTCGCGACCATCGAGATTGGTCAGGGTGGCGTCGATTTCCGGCAGCGCACCGATCGGCAGGATCACGTCGGCGACGTCGCGGGTCGAGGCACAGGCGAACTGGCTGAAGGCCACCACCTGGGCACCGGCCAGCGCCTTGCGCGCGGCAGGTGCATCGGCGAAATCCAGGCCCGGCTCCAGGCCGTACACCACGTAGGCCTGGCGCGGCTGCGCCAGCATCGCGGCGACGTCCTTGCCGGCCGGCAGCACGCCGGCGCGGGTCAGGCCCACGGCGTTGGCGCCCTGCGGGATGCGGCACAGCTTGGCACCGGTGGCGGCGGCGAAGTCACGCGCGGCGGCGCGGATGGCGGCAGCCTGCGGGTGGTTTTCGGCGATGCCACCAACGATCAGCACGGTGTTGTTGCCGCCCTGCACCGCCGAACGCAGCTCGGCGTTGGCCAGCGCGTCGACGAACTTCGACGGTGCAACGATCTGCTTGCCGGCAATGCTGAAGGCGAAGTCGAAGTCCACCGGATTGACGACGTGGATCTTCGCGCCCTTGGTGGTCTGCGCCTTGCGCAGGCGGGCGTGCAGCAGCGGCAGTTCGTGGCGGATGTTGCTGCCCAGAACGACGATGCGGTCGGCGCCTTCGATTTCGGCCAGCGGCAGGCCGAACACTTCGGCGGTTGCAGCGTCGGAGAAATCACGGTTGTTGATGCGGTGGTCGATGTTGCTCGAGCCCAGGCCCTTGGCCAGGCGGGCCAGCAGCGCGCCTTCCTCGTTCGAGGTGGACGGATGCACCAGCACGCCCAGGTTGTCGCCCTGGTTGGCCTTGAGGATCTCGACGGCCGCGGCCAGGCCTTCGGCCCAGCTCACTTCCTTCCACTCGCCATTGACCTTGCGCAGCGGCTTGACCGCACGGTCTTCGCTGTACAGACCCTGGTGCGAGTAGCGGTCACGGTCGGACAGCCAGCACTCGTTCACCGCTTCGTTGTCGCGCGGCACGGTGCGCAGCACTTCGCCGCGACGCACGTGCAGGAACAGGTTCGAACCCATCGCGTCGTGGTAGCCCAGCGACTCGCGCGCGGTCAGTTCCCACGGGCGGGCGCGGAACTGGAACACCTTGTTGGTCAGTGCGCCGACCGGGCAGACGTCGACGACGTTGCCGGACAGTTCGGTGGTCAGCGGCTTGCCGTCGAAGGTACCGATCTGCAGGTTCTCACCGCGGTACATGCCACCCAGTTCGTAGGTACCGGCGACGTCGGCGGTGAAGCGGACGCAGCGGGTGCACTGGATGCAGCGGGTCATCTCGGTGGCGACCAGCGGGCCCATGTCCTCGTCCGGCACCACGCGCTTGCGCTCGTTGAAGCGGCTGACCGAACGGCCATAGCCCAGCGACACGTCCTGCAGCTCGCACTCGCCGCCCTGATCGCAGATCGGGCAGTCGAGGGGGTGGTTGATGAGCAGGAACTCCATCACCGAGCGCTGGAACTTCAGTGCCTTCTCGCTGCGGGTGGCGACCTTCATGCCATCCATCACCGGAGTGGCGCAGGCCGGCGCCGGCTTCGGCGACTTTTCCACGTCCACCAGGCACATGCGGCAGTTGGCGGCGATCGGCAGCTTCTCGTGGTAGCAGAAGCGCGGAATCGAAATGCCGGCCTTGTCGGCCGCCTGGATGATCATCGAACCCTTGGGCACGACCAGCGACTTGCCATCGATTTCGATGGTCACGTGATCCGGTGGCACGTTCGGGTTTACGGGTTGCGCGCTCATGCGGCGGCTGCCTCCACCTTCTTGCCGTCAACCATCGAATGACCGTTGACGATGTAGTACTCGAATTCGTCCCAGAACTGGCGCAGGAAGCCCTGGATGGGCCATGCAGCCGCTTCACCGAACGCACAGATGGTGTGGCCTTCGATCTGGCCGGCCACCGCCTTCAGCTGGTGCAGGTCTTCCATCGTGGCCTTGCCGGCGACGATGCGCTCCAGCACGCGGTGCATCCAGCCGGTGCCCTCACGGCACGGGGTGCACTGGCCACAGGATTCCTTGTGGAAGAACTGGCTGATACGGCAGGCGAACTTGACGCAGCAGACGCTGTCGTCGAGCACCACGATCGCGCCCGAACCCAGGCCGGAGCCCAGTGCACGGATGGTGTCGTAGTCCATCGGCAAGTCCTTCAGCTCGGCCGCGGTCAGCACCGGCATCGACACGCCGCCCGGGATCGCACCCTTCAGCGTGCGGCCCGGACGCAGGCCACCGGCCATTTCCAGCAGGTCGTGGAATTTGGTGCCGAGCGGCACTTCGAAGTTGCCGCCATTCTGCACGCAGCCGGACACCGAGAAGCACTTCGGACCGCCGTTGGCGGTCAGGCTCAGGCCCTTGAACCACTCCGGACCGTTGCGGATGATCGCCGGCACCGAGCCATAGGTTTCGGTGTTGTTGATCGTCGACGGCTTGCCGTACAGGCCGAAATTGGCCGGGAACGGCGGCTTGTAGCGCGGCTGGCCCTTCTTGCCCTCCAGCGATTCCATCAGCGCGGTTTCTTCGCCGCAGATGTACGCGCCGGCGCCCAGCGCGCCGTAGATGTCGATGTCCACGCCGCTGCCGAGGATGTTCTTGCCCAGCCAGCCGTTCGCATAGGCGTCGGCCAGGGCCTGCTCGAAGTGCTCGAACGGCTCGTGGTGGAACTCACCGCGCAGGTAGTTGTAACCCACGGTCGAACCGGTGGCGTAGCAGGCGATCGCCATGCCTTCCACCACCGAATGCGGGTTGTAGCGCAGGATGTCGCGGTCCTTGCAGGTGCCCGGCTCGGATTCGTCCGAGTTGCAGAGGATGTACTTCTGCATGTTGCCCTTGGGCATGAAGGACCACTTCAGGCCGGTCGGGAAGCCTGCGCCACCGCGGCCGCGCAGGCCCGAGGCCTTGACCATCTCGATGACCTGCTCCGGCGGGATCTTCTCTTCGAGGATCTTGCGCAGGGCGGCGTAGCCACCGGTCTTCAGGTAGCTTTCGTACGACCACGGGGTGTCGTAATGCAGGGTGGTGTAGACCACCTGGTGCGGCAGCGGCGCGGGGCCGACTGGACCCTTGGATTCGTGGTGATGTGCCATGCCCTTACTCCAGCCCGTCCAGCAGCTCGTCGACCTTTTCCAGGGTCAGACGCTCATGGTAGTGACCGTTGATGACCATCATCGGCGCGCCACCGCAGCCAGCCAGGCACTCTTCCTCGCGCTTGAGGTAGACGCGGCCGTCCGGGGTCGATTCACCGTGCTTGATGCCCAGCTTCTTCTCGCAATGGCGCACGATGTCCTCGGCGCCATTGAGCCAGCAGCTGATGTTGGTGCAGATGGCCACGTTGTTGCGGCCCACCTTCTCGGTCTCGAACATCGAGTAGAAGCTGGCGACCTCGTAGGCCCACACCGGCGGCAGGTCCAGGTACTTGGCCACGCCGGCGATCAGTTCGTCGGTCAGCCAGCCCTGGTTCTGCTCCTGGGCCGCATGCAGGCCCTGCAGCACGGCAGAGCGCTTGCGGTCCGGCGGGAACTTGGACAGCCAGTGATCGATGTGAGCGCGGGTCTTGTCGCTCAGCACCACCATCGGGTCGACGTCGCGCGCCGCCTCGAAATTACCTGTCGCCTTCATCGGCCGACCTCAGCGAAATGCATAACGTGAAATTCCAGAAACTGCGGCGCCGGCTTGCGCCGGCTGCCTGCAGCGGGCGTTGGCGTGGCGGACGGCATTACCGGTCAACCTCGCCGAACACCAGGTCGTAGGTACCGATCATCGCCACCACGTCGGCCAGCATGTGGCCGCGCACGATCGAATCGATCGAGGACAGGTGGGCGAAGCCCGGCGCACGCAGGTGCACGCGGAACGGCTTGTTGGCGCCATCGGAGACCAGGTAGCAGCCGAATTCGCCCTTCGGGGCTTCCACCGCCGAGTAGGTCTCGCCGGCCGGCACGCAGTAGCCTTCGCTGAACAGCTTGAAGTGGTGGATCAGCGCTTCCATGTCGTCCTTCATGTCCTCGCGCCTGGGCGGAGCGACCTTGAAGTTCTTCACCATCACCGGGCCCGGGTTGGCCTTCAGCCACGCCACGCACTGCTTGATGATGCGGTTGGATTCGCGCATTTCGGCAACGCGGACCAGGTAACGGTCGTAGCAGTCGCCTTCCTTGCCCAGCGGGATGTCGAAATCGACGGCATCGTACTTGGCGTACGGGCGCTTCTTGCGCAGGTCCCAGGCCACGCCCGAGCCACGCAGCATCACGCCGGTCATGCCCCACTGGTGCGCCAGTTCCGGCGTCACCACGCCGATGCCGACGGTACGCTGCTTCCAGATACGGTTGTCGGTCAGCAGGGTTTCGTATTCGTCGATGCGCTTGGGGAACTCGACGGTGAAGTTCTCCAGGAAGTCCAGCAGCGAGCCCTCGCGCGAAGCATTGAGCTGCTTCAGCGCCTTGCCCTTGTGCCAGCGCGACTCCTTGTACTTCGGCATGTGGTCCGGCAGGTCGCGGTAGACACCGCCCGGACGGTAGTACGCCGCGTGCATGCGTGCGCCAGAGACTGCTTCATAGCAGTCCATCAGCTCTTCGCGCTCGCGGAAGGCGTACAGCATCACCGCCATCGCACCCAGGTCGAGCGCGTTGGAGCCCAGCCACATCAGGTGGTTGAGGATGCGGGTGATCTCGTCGTACATGGTGCGGATGTACTGCGCACGCTCCGGCGCCTCGATGCCCATCAGGGTCTCGATCGCGCGCACGTAGGCGTGCTCGTTGCACATCATCGACACGTAATCCAGGCGATCCATGTAGCCGATCGACTGGTTGAACGGCTTGGACTCGGCCAGCTTTTCGGTACCACGGTGCAGCAGACCCACGTGCGGGTCGGCGCGCATGATGGTTTCACCGTCCATTTCCAGGATCAGGCGCAGCACACCGTGAGCGGCCGGATGCTGCGGGCCGAAGTTCATGGTGTAGTTGCGGATTTCCTGCCGGCTTTCGGCGGCGTTGCTGGCGAATGCTTCGCCGGCCTGGTGTACGTGGCTCACTTCACTGCCTCCTGCGCGCGCTCACCTTCTGCGGTCTGCAGACGGGCGTCGTCGCGGATCACGCGCGGCACGCCGACGCGCGGCTCCACCGAGGTGACCGGTTCGTAGATCACGCGCTTCTTTTCTTCGTCGTAGCGGACTTCGACATTGCCGATCAGCGGGAAGTCCTTGCGGAACGGATGGCCGACGAAACCGTAGTCGGTCAGGATCCGGCGCAGGTCCGGGTGGCCTTCGAAGATCACGCCGTACAGGTCGAACGCTTCGCGCTCGAACCAGTTCAGGCCCGGCCAGATGCCGGTCAGCGAGGACACCACCGGCAGTGCTTCGTCAGGGGCGAAGCAGCGCAGGTGCATCATCAGGTTGTGCTGGTACGAGCGCAGCTGGGCGACCACGGCGAAACGCTGGGTCGGCATGTGCTGCGGGCGGGCGCCGTCGGCGCCATTTTCCTCGGTGGGGAACTCGCCCCACGCGAAGCGGCCCTGGGCCTTGCCTTCGACGCCACGGCTGAAGCCCTGCGAGGACACGTCGGCGGTGTCCCATTCGTCGGAGCCATAACCGAGGTAGTCGACGCCGCAGAGATCCACGGCCTGCTCGAAACCAAACTCGTCACGCAGCGCCAGCGCGGTGGCATGCCACTCGGCGGCAGGCACCTCCAGCGTCACTTCGCCGCGGGGTTCGACCACGATGACCTTCGCACCAGCGAAACGTGCGGAGAGTCGGTCGATGAAGGATGCTTGCTCTGCCATGGGGGCTTGGCGCGCTCTTGTAGTGTGGAAGGGTCAGCGGGCGATGGTCTGTGTACGCCAGATCTTCTTCTGCAGCTGCAGGATCCCGTACACCAGCGCCTCGGCGGTCGGCGGGCAACCCGGGACGTAGACGTCCACCGGCACCACGCGATCACAGCCGCGCACGACAGAATAGGAGTAGTGGTAATAGCCGCCACCATTGGCGCAGCTACCCATCGAGATGACCCACTTCGGGTCCGGCATCTGGTCGTAGACCTTGCGCAGCGCCGGGGCCATCTTGTTGACCAGGGTACCGGCCACGATCATCACGTCGGACTGGCGCGGCGACGGGCGGAACACCACGCCGTAGCGGTCAAGGTCCAGGCGCGCGGCGCCGGCGTGCATCATCTCGACCGCGCAGCAGGCCAGACCAAAGGTCATCGGCCACATCGAGCCGGTGCGCGCCCAGTTCAGCAGTGCATCGACGCTGGTGGTGACGAAGCCCTTTTCCAGCAGCGGGTTGTCGCCTTCCGGCCGCAGGATGTCATCAACCCGGCCTTCCGGCGTGGGGTTGTTCATGAGGCCATCGAGAGTCTGAATCACTCCCATTCCAGCGCTCCCTTCTTCCAGACGTAAATGAAACCGAGGAACAGCATGCCGACGAACAGGCCCATGGTGACGAGCGAACGCGCGCCCAGCTCCATGAAGACCTGGGTCCACGGCACGATGAAGATGATTTCCAGGTCGAAGACGATGAACTGGATCGCGATCAGGTAGTAGCGCACGTCGAACTTCATGCGCGCGTCTTCGAAGGCCTCGAAGCCGCACTCGTACGGCGACAGCTTTTCCAGATCGGGGCGGCGGGGACCGAGGAATCGACCAACCAGCATCAGCGTAATGCCGATACCGGTGGCAACGATCAGAAACAGCAGAGACGGCAAATATTCGGCCAGCACAGCGATTCTCTCTTGCCTCTGCCGCTGCGCCTGCAGGCGCTTTGGCATGGGGGAGTGGACGGGAATCTACCTGGCGCCTTGCGCGCCAGGCGAACCCGCTTTACTTACAAATGGTGCCCAAGAGGGGACTCGAACCCCTACGACCTAAGTCGCTACCACCTCAAGGTAGTGCGTCTACCAATTCCGCCACCTGGGCAAACGATCACATCAGACTATCTTCCCGATGCGCCGCGTATTGTAACCGGCTTCAGTGTTTCTGGGAGCCTTCCGAAGGCTTTTCTTCACCAGAAACCGAAGATTCCGCCTGAGCCGGCACATTCGCGGCCGGAACCGGGGCGGCCGGGACCGCATCAGCCTTCGGAACGGCCGGCAATTCGCCTGCCGGAGCCGCCGGAGCGACCGCCGCCGGGGCGGACATCAAGCCCAGATCCTGGTCGGCCGCCGGACGACTGCCATGACCGGCATACCAGGCCATGAAGAGGCTGATGCCGAAGAACACGACGGCCAGCCACTTGGTCGACTTGGACAGGAAGTTCGAGGCGCCACGCGCACCGAACACCGTACCCGAGGCGCCGGCACCAAAGCCCGAACCCGCCGCCGCACCCGAGCCACGCTGCATCAGGATCAGCGCGATCATGGCCACAGCGACCAGCACGTAGACGACATTGAGGATCAACATCAGCATTGGAAACCGCCCTCGGACAATACTTCTAGGATTAGTTCGCGGCCGCCGCCCTTGCGATGGCCAAGAAGTCCGCAGCCACCAGGGAGGCGCCGCCGACCAGCCCACCATCGACATCCGGCTGCGCGAACAGTTCCCCGGCATTGTCGGGCTTCACGCTACCGCCGTAAACAATGGGCAGTGAATCAGCGATTCTAGCATCGATACGCGCGACTTCGCCACGGATGAACGCGTGCACCTGCTGTGCCTGCTCCTTGGTGGCGGTACGGCCGGTACCGATGGCCCAGACCGGCTCATAGGCGACCACAGCCTGGGCGAAACCGGCCGCGCCAACCAGCTCCAGCACCGGTGCCAGCTGGCTGGCGATGACCGCTTCGGTCTGCCCGGCCTCGCGCTGTTCCAGGGTCTCGCCCACGCACAGCACCGGCACCAGGCCGGCGTGTTGGGCGGCGGCGAACTTGCGCGCGACCAGCTCGCTGCTCTCGTGGTGGTACTGGCGGCGCTCGGAATGGCCGACCAGGCCATAGCGGGCCCCGACCTCGACCAGCATGGCCGCGCAGACCTCGCCGGTGTAGGCGCCCTTCTCGTTGCTGCTCACGTCCTGCGCGCCAAAGGCCAGGCCGGTCTCGCCGAAGTCCTCGACCAGCTCGCCCAGGTACGGCAGCGGCGGCAGGATCACCACGTCCACCCCCTCCAGCGGCAGCCCGGCAGCCACCTGCCCCAGCAGTTCATTGGCGAATTGACGGCTGCCATGCAGCTTCCAGTTTCCGGCGACGATCTTGCGGCGCATGAGCGGGTGGCTCCTGTGTGAAGTCAGCCGGTCATGATACCCGCTGCGGCAAAAATCCGTTTCCTTGTAAGCGGTTACATGGATTTTCAGCCAATGGCGCAGCCCCTCGTGGCGGGGGGGGGCGGGGGGCGGGGTTTGGTTGCTCGCGGAGAGCCAGGCTAGATCCAGGGCTTGGCCGGGCGGGTGGGACTGCGCAGGGGACGCTGCAAGTACGTCCATGTAAGCTCGATCGCCGCATCCATGCGGCTCACGCCCCTGCGCAGCCCCACCCACCCGGCCTCTGACACAGTCCGGCGGTTCCGCCCGCCACGGAAAGAAAAAAGAAGAGCAAGAGCAAAGGCAAAAGCTGCATTCCGGGTTGATGCTGGCTGGACCAACCTCTACCCCACTTCGTTCCGACAGATCTCATCCACGCAAGGCGTGGATCTACCGCGTCGACCAAGGTCGACACCCACCAACCGTCACTGGGAAACTGTCGAAGGCGGGGAGGTGTGGGTTGGCAGGACCGTTGGCGCCATGGATGGCGCCATCGAGCCCCCCCCCCCCCGGGGTGAGGGCGTTTTGCTTGCGAAGCACTGCTTCGCAAGCGCCCGAACGCACAGCCGCCAGCGGCTGGGCCGGTCTGGAGGTTCACGGCGTGTCCTGCCAACCCACACCGCCCCGCCCAACACGCAGAAACCCAGAGCCGCTTTGGCTTTGGACTTGCCGGCCAGCGGCCGGCACTACCGCGGGTGCAGGGTGCAACCCTGCAAAGACAAAGGCCGCCTTTCGGCGGCCTCACTTTTCTTTACTTCAGCTTGATCTCGCGCAGGCGCTCCTCGAGGAAGCCGTGGGCGGTGATCGGCTCCGGGTACCGGCTCGGGTTCTCCGGGGTGATGCACGAGGGCAGCACGTCGATCAGGAAATCCGGGTTCGGGTGCAGGAAGAACGGCACCGAGTAGCGCGGCTGGCGGGCCAGCTCGCCCGGGGGGTTGACCACGCGATGGATCGTCGACGGGTACACATGGTTGGTCAGGCGCTGCAGCATGTCGCCGATGTTGACCACGATGGTGTCCGCGTCCGAGGTGAACGGCACCCACTCGCCCTCATGCGACTGCACCTCCAGGCCCGCGGCGCTGGCGCCGACCAGCAGGGTGATGAAGTTGATGTCGCCATGCGCGCCGGCACGCACGTTCGGGATGTCGTCGGTGGTGATCGGCGGGTAGTGGATCGGGCGCAGGATCGAGTTGCCGAAGTTGGTCTTGTCGGCGAAGAAGTCTTCCGGCAGGCCGATGTGCAGGGCCAGCGCGGACAGCACGCGCGAACCCAGGTTGTCCAGCGCCTGGTACAGGCCGTAGCCGCGCTCACGGAAGCCCTCGACCTCGGTCGGCCACAGGTTCGGTGCCATCACATCGCGGTACTTGGAGTCGTCGGCGATTTCACGACCGATGTGCCAGAACTCCTTCAGGTCGAAGTGCTTGGAGCCCTTGGCGGTTTCCACGCCGAACGGGGTATAGCCGCGGGCGCCGCCGCTGCCGGCCACGTGGTACTTGCGCTTGACCTCTTCCGGCAGCGCGAAGAAGGCCTTGAAGGCAACGTAGGCCGCGTCGATGTCGGCCTGCGGAATGCCGTGGTTGCGGATGCCCGCGAATCCCCATTGGCGGTAGGCCGCGCCCAGCTCGGCCACGAAGGCCTCGCGGTCGCTGTCGAAACGGGTGATGTCGAGGGTGGGGATCTGGCTCACAGCAATTCCTGGCTTGTCATTGGGTCTGGGGGGCCTGCGCATTCATGGCCCGCCTGAACATTGTGACAGATCACCCGGCGGACGCTACTCGATCCTCGGAAACAAATCGATACAATGCGCGACCTGCGCACAATTTAACGAATCCATCACGTTGGCAGCGCAAGCCCCGACCGCGCCTCCCCGACCCGACGCACCATGCCCGACGCCCCAGCCGCCATCGCTCTTCCCTCTGCGGGCCCTGCCCTTCGCTGGCGCCGGCTTGCGTGGTGGTCCCTGTTCGTTCTGGGCAATGCGCTGCTGGCGACGATGATCACCCTCGGCAACGTGCCGCTGTACGACAACCCGGGCGGCCACCAGGGCCTGGCCTATCTCGCGATTGCCCTGCCCGGGCACCTGCTCGCCTTCGGCGCGCTGGCCGGCGCGCTGCCACTGCTGCTGGGCCTGTGGCCGCGCAGCGCGCGCACGCTGAACATCAGTGCGGTACTGCTGCAGGGCTTGTGGTTGTGCCTGCTGCTGGTCGACGCCAAGGTGTTCACCCTGTACCGCTTCCACCTCAATGCCATGGTCCTGAACATGGTGTTCGGCGGCGCCCTGCAGGACCAGGTTGCGTTGTCGTGGAAGACCTGGGTGCAGGTCGGCCTGCTGGTGGCGGCCATTTTCACCGCCGAGGGCATCCTGGCCTGGGCGTGCTGGAAGCTGCTGCCGGCCGCGCCCCGCCGGCGCAGGGTGCTGCAGGCCTGGGCGGTGGTCGCCCTGCTGATGGCGAGCGGCCAGGTGGCCACCGCCTACTACGACGCACGCGGCGACCGTGACGTGATTGCCCAGTGGAACTACCTGCCCTGGGCCCAGCCGATCACCGCCAAGAGCTTCATGCGCAGGCTGGGCGTGGTCAGTGAACAGCAGGTCGGCCTGCCCGATCCTCGCCATGCGCAGCTGCTGTATCCGCTGCAGCCACTGCGCTGCCAGAGCCCACAGCGGCCCAATGTACTGATGGTCGTGCTGGAATCGCTGCGCCACGATGCGCTTACTCCGCAGATCATGCCGAACACCTCGGCACTGGCGGCCTCCGCTCGTGTCTACGACCGCCATTTCAGCACGGGCAACGCCACCCGCTATGGCCTGTTCGGCCTGCTCTACGGCCTGCCGGGCGGCTACTGGCAAAGCATGCTTGACGAACAGCGCGGCTCACAGCTGTTCAAGGTGCTGGGCCAGCAGGGGTACGACCTGCATCTGTACGGCAGCGCGCCGATGTACAGCCCGGAATTCGACCGCACTGCATTTGCGGACGTCCGCGACCAGCTGCACCAGGGCCCGCCCGGCCTGGGTTCGGAAGGCCGTGACAGCAGCATCGTGGCCTCGCTTCAGAAGGACATCCGTGCAAGCCAGGCAGCGCACACGCCGTGGTTCGGCTTCGTCTTCCTCGATTCCACCCATGCGCCCTACCACATGCCCGCAGGCTACCCGCCGCTGGCGACCCCGATGGCGCAGGAAATCGACTTCCTCAGGTTCGGTCCGGACCACGACCCGGCCCCGGAACTGAACCGTTACCGGACCGCCGTGCATTACGCCGACAGCCTCGTCGGCACCCTGCTGGACGATCTGCGCGCGCAGGGCCTGGATCAGAACACCATCGTCCTGGTCACCGGCGACCACGCCGAGGAGTTCAACGACCTGAAGCTGAACTACTGGGGCCACAACGGCAACTTCTCCGACTACCAGCTGCAGGTACCGTTCGTGCTGCACTGGCCCGGCCAGGCCAGCGGCCATGAGACACGCACCAGTTCACATGAGGACTGGGTGCCGACGTTGATGCGCCACGCCCTGGGCTGCGAGAACGCACTGAGCGACTTCAGCACCGGCCAGGATCTGCTGGCCGAACCCGCAGGCGAGCGCGCACTGGTGGTGGAAAGCTGGTCACAACGCGCCGTCCGCCATGGCAATGGCATCTACGTGTTCGACAAGTTCGGCAATGCGACGGCGCTTGACCTGCATTACCGCCCGCTGCCGCGCCAGGCCCCGGATGCCGGCGCCGTCCGTACCGCATGGGAAGCGCTGACCCGCTTCCGCAACCGCTGACCACAGAGGATGGATTCCATGAAACGCTCGCTGCGGATCCTGCATACCGAAGCTGCCCGGGGAATGGGCGGCCAGGAGATCTACATCTTCCGCCACATGCAGGTGATGCGTGCGCGTGGGCACCAGGTGTCGCTGCTGTGCCAGCCCGATGCCCGCCTGGCCCAGCTCGCGCGCGACGATGGCTTCACTGTGCATACTC
This sequence comes from Stenotrophomonas sp. YJH_SMC_6, assembly GCF_059371335.1. Classification (NCBI taxonomy): domain Bacteria; kingdom Pseudomonadati; phylum Pseudomonadota; class Gammaproteobacteria; order Lysobacterales; family Lysobacteraceae; genus Stenotrophomonas; species Stenotrophomonas sp. YJH_SMC_6. The sequence continues at coordinate 70,517 of NZ_JCAFUM010000013.1, forward strand.
TGCGCATGGGCGGCCTGGCACGGCTGCTGCGCGGCATCTGGTCGGTGTCACGCCTGGTACGCCGCGAACGCTACGACGTGGTCAACACCACCAGCCGCCGCGACGCACTGATCGCCGCGGCCGGCGCACGCCTGGGCGGCACGCCACTGGTGGTGCGCTCGCGCCACCTGATGAGTCCGGTCAATTCGTTGCTGACCTATACCGGTCTTCCGCACCGGATCATCACCGTCAGCGATTTCGTCAAGCGGCTGCTGGTCGACCGCGGCATTGCCGCCGAGCACATCGGCATCGTGCCCCCCATGGCGACGCCGCCGCGCTGGGGCATGACCGAGCAGGGCGATCCCTGGGAGAACCTGCAGGCCACCCGCGCACAGGTCCGCGCCGAACTCGGTTTCGCCGAGCGCGACATCGTGGTCGGCTGCGTGGCCGTGCTGCGCGAGCCCAAGGGCCATGCCGAGCTGCTGCGCGCCATGGCGCCACTATGCAAGACCAATCCCGACCTGCACCTGGCCGTGGTCGGCGACGGCGAGCCGGTCATGGGCCGCCTGCAGGCCCTGCGCAGCGAACTCGGGCTGGAGCGCCAGGTGCACCTGCTCGGCTTCCGCAGCGACGCACACCGGCTGATGGCCGGTTTCGACATCTTCGCCCTGGCCACCCACAAGGAAGCCTCGGGGACCGTGTTCCTCGAGGCGGCGCAGGCGGCACTGCCGATCGTCTCGCATCGCGTTGGCGGCGTGCCTGAAATGCTGGTGGAAGGCAGCAATGCCATCCTCACCCGGCTGGGTGATGACGCCGCCCTCACTGGTGCGTTGCGGCTGCTGGTGGATGATCAGGAACGTCGCCGGCAGATGGGCCGCGCCGGTTGGGACTGGATCCGCAGCGCCAAGCAGTTCAGCGCGGCCGGTCACGGAGAGGCCACTGAAAACTACTACCTCCAATGGTTGAAGGAGCTGGGTCATGGCTAACGCCAGAACCGTACCGGTGCTGATGCACCACCATGTCAGCAACTCGCCGGGAATGATCACCGTATCCCCGGAGAACTTCGAGAGCCAGATCGCCTGGCTCGCACGGACCGGCTGGACCTCGCTGACGCTGGACCAGTACGCCGGCTTTCTCGCCGGGAAGCCGGTGCCGCGCAAATCGATCGTGATCACGTTCGACGACGGCTACCTGGACAACTGGGTCTACGCCCATCCGATCCTGCAGAAATACGGCATGCATGCGGTGGTCTTCGTGGTCACCGGCTGGATGCACGAAGGTCCGATCCGCCCGCATGCAGGCATCGAAGGCGCCGAGCTGCCGGCCACGCCGGAACATCGCGCCTGCGAGGACCTGATCTACAAGCAGGGCCGCAGCGACGAAGTGATGATGCGCTGGAGCGAAGCGCGTGCGGCAATCGAAGCCGGCACGTTCGAGGTCCACTGCCATACCCACAGCCACACCCGTTGGCTCAAGCGCGATGACCTGGACCGTGCGCAGCGCCGCGAAGGCATCAGCGGCGACCTGGCCATGGCGAAGCAGACGCTGCTGGAGAAGCTCGGCGAAGTCTCCGATACGCTGTGCTGGCCCTATGGTGACTTCGACGATGACTACATCGAAGTGGCACGCGAACAGGGCTTCCGCTACCTGCACACCACCCATCCCTTCGGCCGCAACGTGATTGGCGGCGATCCGGAGCGGATCTATCGCTTCGCGATCCGCAACCGGCCGGCCAGCTGGCTGCGCAAGCGCATCGCATGGAGCTACAACCCGTTGATCGCGCCGATCTTCAACGGCTTCAAGGCGCGGCAGAAGAAGATGGTGCCTGGCCCGTAGGAGGCCACGTTCATCTTGATCGCGGCAGCACCCGTTTTCGAATGGACTCAAAGGAACAGTGAAGGCAATGAACGTACTGGTGACCGGCGGTGCTGGCTACATCGGCTCGCATGCATGCGTGGAGCTGCAGCAGCAGGGGCACGGCGTGGTCATCGTGGACTCGCTGTGCAACAGCGACGCCAGCGTGGTCGAGCGCATCGGACGGATCACCGGCACGGCACCGGTGTTTGTGCAGGCTGACATCCGGGACCGGCCGCGCATGGCCGCCTTGATGCAGGAGCACGCGATCGATGCCGTACTGCACTTCGCAGCGCTCAAGTCCGTGGGCGAATCCCAGAAGATTCCACTGCAGTATTTCGACAGCAACATCAGCGGTTCGATTGCCCTGCTCGGTGCCATGCAGGATGCAGGCGTGCAGTTGCTGGTCTTCAGCTCTTCGGCAACGGTGTACGGCAACCAGGACCACTGCCCGGTGGCCGAGACCGCTTCAACCTGTGCGATGACGCCCTATGGGCGCACCAAGCTGGTGGTCGAGCAGCTGCTTGCCGACCTGGCGGCAACGGGCCAGGACCTGCATATCGCGACGCTGCGCTACTTCAACCCGGTCGGCGCCCACGCCAGCGCGCTGATCGGCGAGCTGCCGCATGGCACGCCGAGCAACCTGATGCCCTACATCGCGCAGGTCGCAGCCGGGCTGCTGCCGGAGGTCCAGGTCTTCGGGGACGACTATCCGACCCATGATGGTACCGGCGTGCGCGACTACATCCATGTGCAGGACGTCGCCAGCGCCCACGTACTGGCCCTGCAGTTCCTTCGCGACCAGCGGCGCAGCATCACCCTCAACCTTGGCACCGGCCAGGGCCACAGCGTGCTGGAACTGATCCAGGCCTTCGAGCTCACCACCGGCGTAAGGGTTCCGTTCCGCATCGTACCGCGGCGCGATGGCGACATCGCGGTCAGCTTCGCCGATGCCTCGCTGGCGCTGCGCGAGCTGGGCTGGAAGGCGCGTCACGATCTCACCGACATGTGCCGGGACACCTGGAAGTGGCAGCGGGCGATGTCACGCACCGCACACGGTGCAATGCCAGAGCACCTGCCCGCGCGCTGATGCGGGCAGGACCCAGCGGTCGGAAACGCCCGTACACGACGCGTCACAAGGTGCGCAGCCGCAGCTGAACGCGATCGCGGGCCGCGCACGGTTGAGTCCCCCTCCCAGAAAAAAACATGGCCGCAAACGCGGCCATGTCGGGTGCAACACGCGGTATTGCCACGCTGCTCAGGCAGCGGCTTCGCGCACCGCAGCGGACAAGCGATCGAGTGTCTCCTGCATCAGCGTGGCGTCATCGGCTTCGACGGTAACCCGCACCACCGGCTCGGTACCCGACGGGCGCAGGAACGCGCGACCGCGGCCGGCCACCGACTGCTGCGCGGCCGCCAGCGCGGCCTGCACACTGTCGGCCTGCACCGTGGCCTTGGCCGAGACATTGCCCAACCGCACGTTGACCGTTTTCTGCGGCACCCGCTCCAAACCCTTCAGCGCCTGGCGCAGGGTCTGGCCGCCGTTGCGCAGTGCCACCAGTACCTGCAGGGCACTGACAATACCGTCGCCGGTGGTCGCCCGGTCCAGGCACAGCAGGTGGCCTGAGGCCTCACCGCCAAGCACGCCCCCGCCTTCGACCAGCGCCTGGTGCACGTATCGATCACCAACGTTGCTGCGCACGAACGGGATCTGCAGATCGGCGAAAGCTCTCTCCACGCCGTAGTTGCTCATCAGCGTGCCGACCACCGGGCCGCGCAGGCGGCCTTCGTCCTTCCAGGCGCGGGCCAGGATGTACAGCAGGTCATCGCCGTCGACCGGGTTGCCCTGGTCGTCGGCCATCAGCACACGGTCGCCATCACCATCGAAGGCGATGCCGAGATCGGCGCGGGTCTCGCGGACCTTGGCCGCCAGGTTGTCGATATGGGTGGAACCCACACCGGCGTTGATGTTGACGCCGTTGGGCTCGGCACCGATGCCGATCACCTCGGCGCCCAGTTCGCGGAACAGCAGCGGTGCGATCTGGTAGGTGGCGCCGTGTGCGCAATCCAGCACCAGGCGCACGCCACGCAGGTCGAACGCGCGCGGCACGCTGGCCTTGCAGAACTCGATGTAGCGGCCGACCGCTTCGCGCGCGCGCGACGCCTTGCCCAGCTTCTCCGATTCGGCGGTGGTGAACGGAATGTCCAGCGCCGCTTCCAGGGCCAGTTCGGTGGCGTCGTCGAGCTTCTCGCCCTGGGCGGAGAAGAACTTGATGCCGTTGTCGTAATGCGGGTTGTGCGAAGCGCTGATGACGATGCCGGCGTCCACGCCCAGCGTGCGGGTCAGGAACGCCACCGCCGGGGTCGGCATCGGCCCCAGCAGCTGTACGTCGGCGCCGGCAGCGACCAGGCCGGCCTCCAGCGCCGCTTCGAACATGTAGCCGGAAATGCGGGTGTCCTTGCCGATCACCACGATCGGCCGGCGCCCGTCCTGGCCGCGCTGGGCGACCAGGACACGGCCCAGGGCGTTGCCCAGGCGCAGCACGAAATCGGCCGAGATCACGCCCTGGCCGACCCGCCCACGGATGCCGTCAGTACCGAAGTACTTGCGGCCTCCCATCAAGCCACCTCCGGCGCCGGCTGACGACCCAGCATCGCCAGCAGATCGGACAGGCGGTCGCGCATCTCGCGACGGTCACAGATCTGGTCGATGGCACCGTGTTCCAGCAGGAACTCCGAACGCTGGAAGCCTTCCGGCAGCTTCTCGCGCACGGTCTGCTCGATCACGCGCGGACCCGCGAAGCCGATCAGCGCCTGCGGCTCGGCGATGTTGATGTCGCCCAGCATCGCGAACGAGGCCGACACGCCACCGGTGGTCGGGTGGGTCAGCACCGAGATGTACGGCAGGCCCGCTTCACGCAGCTTGCCCAGTGCGGCCGAGGTCTTGGCCATCTGCATCAGCGAGAACAGGCCTTCCTGCATGCGCGCGCCGCCACTCTGCGAGAAGCACACGTAGGGGGCACCGATTTCGACTGCGGTTTCGGCGGCCAGCGCGAAACGCTCACCCACCACCGAGCCCATCGAGCCGCCCATGAAGGCGAAGTCGAACGACGAGGCCACCAGTGCACGGCCCTTGAGCAGACCGCGCATGGCGATCAGCGCGTCGTACTCACCCGTGTTCTTCTGCGCGATCTTGATGCGCTCGCTGTACTTCTTCTGGTCCTTGAACTTGAGCAGGTCGGTCGGCCCCAGGCGCGCACCGATCTCGGTGGTGCTGTCGGCGTCGAACAGGGCGGCCAGGCGCGCACGCGCGCGGATCGCCATGTGGTGGCCGCACTTCGGGCAGACCTCCAGGTTCTCTTCCAGTTCCGGACGGTACAACGCGCTGCCGCAGTTGCTGCACTTTTCCCACAGGCCCTCGGGGACACTGCGCTTCTTGCTGGGGGTGTTGTCGGTGCGGATGCCGGACGGCATCAACTTGCTGAGCCAACTCATGCGGGAGGACACTTCCGTTCAGGGCGGCCCGAGGGCCGCAAAGGCGGACAGTCTAGCTCCGCTTTCCCCGCCCGTGCACCCCCTTGCCGGCCGCGGGGCCGCCGGAAAAAACCATGCTGGGACGTACGTTTAGGTGCTGGGTCATGCCGGCCGCTGGCCGGCAGCCCCTTACGTGCAGACCCATGGGTAGTGCCGGCCGCTGGCCGGCAGCATTTGCATGTGGCCGTCAGGAAGATGCCGGCCGGCGGCCGGCACGACCGTTACGCGTCCAGCGCCTGCCGCAGCGGGGCCAGGAAAGCTCCAGCGCGCTGCGCGGCCTCTTCAGCCGAGCCCGCTTCGGCCAGCACCGCCACCAGTGCACTGCCAACCACCACGCCATCGGCCTGGCGCGCCATCGCCGCAGCACTGGCGGCATCCTTGATGCCGAAGCCAGCAACCACCGGCACTGAAGCGCGCGCGCGCAGGGCCTGCAGACGGGCACTGGCGGCATCGCTGTCCAGGCGCTCGGACGCACCGGTGACACCGGCAAAGCTGACGTAATAGAGATAGCCACGGGCCAGCGCCAGCAATTTGTCGGCCCGCGCTTCGCTGGTGGTGGGTGATGCCAGCAGGACCAGTGCCAGGCCGGCTGCATCGAAGGCCTGCTGCGCTTCACCCGCTTCTTCCGGCGGCAGGTCGACCAGCAGTACGCCGTCCACGCCTGCGTCGACGGCGGCCTTGGCGAAGGCCGCGTAGCCATGGATCTCCACCGGGTTGAGGTAGCCCATCAGCACCACCGGGGTCTGCGCGTCGCGCTCGCGGAACTGCGCCACGGCCTGCAGGACGTAGCGGCTGCCAGCCCCCCGTGCCAGCGCGCGCTCGGAGCTGCGCTGGATGGTCGGGCCATCGGCCATCGGGTCGGAGAACGGCACGCCCAGCTCGATCACATCGGCACCGGCATCGACCAGCGCGTGCATGACCGGCACCGTGGCCTCCAGCGAGGGATCACCGGCGGTGACGAAGGGGATAAGTGCCTTGCGCTGCTGCTCGCGCAGGCGCTGGAAACAGGCATCGAGTCGGGATACGGGCATCTCAGGCACATCCTTCAATCAGTTCAATCGCATCGCTGGTCCCCCAGTACATCCGGGTGACCTTCCCTTCATAGAGTTCCAGGCGGATGCCCAGGTCCGAGCCCGGGTCCTGCCAGGTGAGGTACTCGCCCTGGTCGCCGTCATAGGCATGCGGACTGGACACCGGCGGATTCGGAAACTGCGCCATGGCCTGTGCGCGGGTCATGCCGACGCGCAGGCCAAACGGACCGGGCTGCTCAACCGGCAGCTCCGGGTCGTCACCCGGCTTCAGATCGAAACGCACCACGCGCTCGTCATCGGTCATCATCGACACGCCGGCCGGCAGCGCCTTGCCATCGTAGTACTCGCAGTCGCCTTCGAAGAACTCCTTCGCGCCCTGCGCTTTCCAGGGACCCAGGGCCTTCAGGTCACTCATGTGCTGGCCGACCAGCACCTCGCCGGCATGATCCAGCGCCACCGAGGCCACTGCAGGCACGTCGTCGCTGTCCGCGCCTTGCGCAGACGGTGGATCGACGATCGGCGTACGCGCCATCGGGTCGAGGTCATCGTTGGCGGCCGGCTGCTGGGCCGGCTGCGTGGTGGCCTTGGCGGCCGGCGCCAGTACCGGTGGCTCCGGCGGCTGGCACGCGGCCAGCCCAAGCGCCAGCAGCAGCACGCCGCTGTTCCGCAGCCGCGCGCTCACAGCACCAGCCCTTCGCGCGCAGCGATGGTGTGCACGTCCTTGTCGCCACGGCCGGATAGATTGCACAGCACGATCTGGTCACGCGGTCGCTCACGCGCCAGCTTGATCGCCTGTGCCAGCGCATGGCTGGACTCCAGTGCCGGCAGGATGCCCTCGGTATGCGCCAGCAGGTGGAAGGCCTGCAGCGCTTCCTCGTCGGTGATGCCCAGATAGCGTGCGCGACCGGTATCGGCCAGGAACGCGTGCTCCGGGCCGACGCCCGGATAATCCAGGCCGGCTGATACCGAGTGGGTCTCGATGATCTGGCCGTCGTCGTCGCACAGCACATAGGTGCGGTTGCCGTGCAGCACACCCGGGCGACCGGCAGCGATCGACGCGGCGTGACGGCCGGTGTTGATGCCATCACCGGCGGCTTCGGCGCCGACGATCTCGACCTGGCGGTCGTTGAGGAAGGCATGGAACAGGCCGATGGCATTGCTGCCGCCGCCCACGCAGGCGGTGATCGCATCGGGCAGGCGGCCGTACTCGGCCAGCATCTGCTCGCGCGCCTCACGGCCGACGATGGCATTGAAGTCACGAACCATGCGCGGATACGGATCCGGGCCGGCCACGGTGCCGATGATGTAGAAGGTGTCCTGCACGTTGGTCACCCAGTCGCGCATGGCTTCGTTAAGTGCGTCCTTCAGGGTGGCCGAGCCGGAAGTGACCGGCACCACCGTCGCGCCCAGCAGCTTCATGCGGTAAACATTGATCTTCTGCCGCTCGATGTCGGTGGCGCCCATGTACACCACGCATTCCAGGCCCAGCCGCGCGGCAACCGTGGCACTGGCCACGCCATGCTGGCCGGCACCGGTCTCGGCAATGATGCGCGTCTTGCCCATCCGCGCGGCCAGCAAGGCCTGGCCGATGGTGTTGTTGATCTTGTGCGCGCCGGTGTGGTTCAGGTCCTCGCGCTTGAGCAGGATCTGCGCGCCACCGACGTGATCGCTCAGGCGCTGGGCGTGATAGATCGGGCTCGGCCGGCCCACGTAGTGCGCCAGGTCGCGGTCATAGGCCAGCTGGAATGCGGGATCCTGGCGCGCCTGGTCATAGGCCTGGGCCAGTTCCTGCAGCGGGCCGACCAGGGTTTCGGCAACGAAACTGCCGCCATAGCGGCCGAAGTGGCCCTGGGCATCCGGGAAGGCGTGATAGTCGGCAATGGGGGAGGCAGACATGGATACGACCGGTGGTTCAGACAGGTGGATACTCTAGCGCACAGGTCATGACCGGAAAATGGATATTATCTGGCGCATATCGTCAGGAAATCTCACATGAGCCGTTCCCTGCTGCCTCCCCTCAATGCGCTGCGCGCGTTCGAAGCGACGGCCCGCCTTGGCGGCGTTGGGCGCGCCGCGCAGGACCTGCACGTCACCCACGGCGCGGTCAGCCGGCAGTTGAAGCTGCTGGAGGATCACCTTGGCCTGGCGTTGTTCCAGCGGGCCGGCCGTGGCCTGCGCCTGACCGCTGCGGGCACGCGGCTGCAGGCAGCATGCAGCGAGGCCTTCAGCGGTATCGAAGACTGCGTGCGCGAACTGCGGCGGCCGACGGCAGCCCCGGCGCTGGTACTGGGCTGCAGTGGCAGCGTGCTGGCGCGCTGGATGATTCCACGACTGCCAGCATTGCAGGCTGCCCTGCCCGGCGTGCGCCTGCAGTGGTCGGCACTGGATGGCAGTTTCACCGAAGCGCAGGCGGCGCTGGACGCGGTGCTGCTGCTGGCGCAGGGCCCGTGGCCACGAGGCTGGCAGGTACGCGAGCTGGCGCCGGAACGGGTCGGCGTGGTGGTGGCGCCATCGCATCCGGCCGCGCAGCGCCTGCGGCATGCACCGCCGTCGGCGCTGCTGCAGGAGACGCTGCTGCACACCAGCTCACGGCCGCAGGCATGGCCGGCATGGGCACAGGCGCACGATCTGGAGGTGTCGAAGCTGCAGCTGGGCACCGCCTTCGAGCACCTGTACTACCTGCTGGAAGCCGCGGTGGCCGGGCTGGGCCCGGCAATCGCACCGGAACCGCTGGTGGCCGAAGACCTGGCCGCAGGCCGGCTGGTCGCACCGTGGGGATTTACCGCCACCGGCGGCTTCTGGGTGCTGGCGCGGCCGGATGGCCCGGCCGATGCACGGGTGGACGCCCTGGCCGACTGGGCAGCAGCACAGCTGCGATGAGACAAGGCTCCGGGTGGCGTTCGCTCCCGAAGCCGGCAACACAAGCCTCAGCGACCGCCCATCGCGACCCGCTGCTGCTCCTCATGCACCTGCTGCTGATGCGGCGGATCTGCCAGCAGCTTGGCACTGGTCTGCTCCAGCGGCGGTGGCGCCTGAGCCAGATCGATGGCGGTGCGGAAGCCCGGCGTCGTGCCCATCACGAACGCCTTGCCATCCTGCACCGTGATGCTCTGCAGCTTGTCGGCCGCATCGATACCGTAATTACATTCCGTTGGAAAACACGTCGAGCACGTCCGCACTGACCCAGCCCTGCGCGCAGTTCCCGGCGTAACGTCCCGGCGCCGCCACATGGCAGGCCTCGCCCCCCCGTGTTCGCCAGGCCAGTGATCGGCCTGTCGCCATAGGTGTCACACAACGTGTTGCCCTTGCACTTGCCGACCGTTGCTGCGGGAACCGCCACGACGTAATAGAACAGCGGATTCTGTCCGGTACGCCCGATGCCCTGCACGCAGACCAGCTGCCCCTTCGACAGCTTTGTGGTCACGCTGGCCTTGCTGCCGGCAGATGGCATCGCATTCAACGTCTCCACACCCTTGGCGTCGGCTACGCCCGCGAAGAAGCCCTGGTCACCACAGTCCGGCGACAGTTCGACATCGTAGAAATCACCGCTGTCCACATCGCCGGCCGTGCAGCCGCTGCCCGTACTGGCGTTGCTGCATTTCACGCCACTGGCCTGGATCAGCGCCGCCAGGCCGTCGGCAGCCGGTGCTGCCGCCGGAACCGTGGCCGGTGCTGTGGCGGGTGCGCCTGCCGGTGTGGCAGCGGCCGGTGCCGATGCAGTCGGGGCGGACGAGTCACCGGCCGCACACGCGCCCAATGCAAGCAGCAGGCCGGGCATGATCGTCAGGCGGGCCAGGCGGATACGATGGGACGAGAGATGGGGCATATCCATTGCGTCCTCGTTCGAAAGCCAAGGCGTATCTCAGGGGTGCGGCCAGCGACACGCACACCACATCGCACCCAGCCAGGTCAGGCTGGGCCCATGGTGTCCGATCAGATGCTCGGGGGGTGTCGACTTCCTGGCGCTGGATCCTGAATTACCCGAAAGTGGGATGCTCACCGCATTCAGTAGACGTCCGCCTTCATGGCACGGCACGCGACAGGCAAGAACACAGACCCGGCGGAATGCACCGTCGGCGATGACGTTCCGGGTGCGCCCTCAGGGGGCGCGGATCACTCCAGGACCGTGCAGTCCGCGCGGCGCACTTCCTCGACGAAGGTGCGCATCCTGTAACCGTCCTTGATGCCCGGCTCCAGTTCGATGCCGCTGGACACGTCCACGCCCCAGGGAAGCGTGGCCAGCACAGCGTCGTAGACGTTTTCCGGGTTCAGCCCACCGGCCAGCAGGAACGGCCGGTGCAGGCCGGTCGGGATACGGCCCCAGTCGAAGGCCACGCCGGTACCGCCGCCGCCGCCGGGAGCGTGGCTGTCGAACAGGAACCCCGCCGCGCTCGGGTAACGCAGCTGCAACGTGCGCGCATTGACCTCTTCCCGCCCCCCCATGGCGATCGCCTTCAGGTAGGGCATGTTGAAGCTGCGGCAGAAGCTCTCGTCTTCCTCGCCGTGGAACTGCAGCAGGGTTGGCCGCACCGTGCGCAGCACCTCGCGCACCTCTTCCTTGCTGTTGTTGCGGAACAGGGCCACCACATCGACCATCGGCGCGATCGCCTGGCGCATCGCGCGTGCTTCGGCAGGAGCAACCCGGCGGCTGCTCTCGCGGGCAAAGATGAAACCCACTGCGTCCACGCCCAGCTCACCGGCCAGGCGGACATCGCCGGCACGGGTCATGCCACAGAACTTGATGCGCGTGCGGTAGTAGGAGCGGCTCATAGCGTGACCTCGGCGGGCAGATGCCAGTTGTCGGGGTACAGGGGCCCAAGGAACACCAGGCCCTGCGGCGGTGCGGTGGGACCGGCTACGGTGCGATCGCGCCCGGCCAGCAGTTCGGCGATCCATTCCACCGGTTTTTCACCGCTGCCCACCAGGATCAACGATCCGACGATATTGCGGACCATGTGATGAAGGAATGCATTGCCCTGCACGGCCACTTCAATCACTTCGCCCTGGCGGCTGACCTGCAGTGATTGCAGCTCACGCCGCGCATGCAGCGCCTGGCACTGCACGGAGCGGAACGCGCTGAAGTCATTTTCGCCGATCAGGGCCTGGCCGGCGGCGTGCATCAGCGTCTCGTCCAGCGCCCGGCGCTCCCAGCTGAGGGTCTGCCGGTCCAGCGCCGGCCGCACCTCGCGGTTGAGCAGGCGGTAGCGGTAGCGGCGCGCGCGTGCCGAGAAGCGGGCGTGGAAATCGTCGGCCACCGGCACGCACCAGCGCACCGCGATCGAGCGCGGCAGGCGGGTGGTGGTGCCCAGCATCCAGGCGCGCGGATCGCGCACCACGTCGGTATCGAAATGGACGACCTGGCACTGGCCATGCACGCCGGCATCGGTGCGGCCGGCGCAGACCACCTGCAGCGGCGAATCGGCAACCGACGACAGGGCCTGCTCAAGGCTGGCCTGCACGCTGGGACCGCCCTCGCCCAGGTTCTGCCAGCCCCTGAAATCGCTGCCGTCGTATTCGACGCCAAGCGCGTAACGCATGTGCTACCTCGATATTGCGTATGGGGCGGCGCTCAGGCCGGATCGCGTTCGGACCAGACCGCCAGTTCGTTGCCACCGGGCTCGACGAACTGGAAGCGGCTGCCACCGGGGAAGGAAAACACCGGGCGCACGATCTCACCGCCGGCGTCGCGCACGGCGGCCTCGACCGGTGCCAGTGCGTCGGCATACAGCACCAGCAGCGGTGCGCCGCTGTCGCTGGCCCGCTGCGGCTGGCCGCGGAAGAAGCCGCCCTGCAGGCGGCCATCGTCGAACGCCGTGTAGTCGCTGCCGTAATCGACGAACGACCAGCCGAACACCTTCTCGAAGAAGGCGCGGCTTGCGGCCAGGTCGCTGGAAGCGAATTCAACGTAGTCGATGCGACGCTCGCGGCTCATGGCAGGGTCCTTGTCGGCAGGTTCGGTCACGGCAGGCGGGCCAGCAGTTCGCGGGCCTGGGCCTGGCTGTGCAGGTCACCGCCTTCGGCGACTTCCAGCAACAGGGTGCGCGCAGTCTGCGCGTCGCCCAGATCGAGGTAGGCAATGGCCAGTTCCAGGCGCTCCTGGCCGGCACGCGGCGACCAGCCCGCGTCGCCGGCGGGCGCGGCCGCGCTCGGCGCGATATCGTCGGAATGAGGGGCCTCGACGCTGCCATGGTCGATGCTGTCGATGGCTTCCGGACGTACGGTATCCGCCGGAGCCTCGTTCTCATGCGCGTCAGCCGGCAGATCGAACACTCCGCGGAACTGCGGCTGCTGTTCGGCATGCAGTGCGTAGTCCGGCACCGCCACTTCGGCCGGCGCCTGCGGTACAACGCGTTCGTCCTGCAGCGGCTCGGCGACGACAACCTCGTCGCCGGTGGTTGCGGAATCGTCCCAGCGCGGCAGATCGGTCACCGCTTCGGGCAATGCCACCGCGTCCTCGTCGCGCAGTGTCTCGGCCTGCCATTCGGCCCGCACCGCGTGCTCGGCAACGGGTTCGGCGACCACCACGTCGTGCACTTCGGTTTCGGTCGCCCAGGCAGGCATCGCCGGTTCCTGGCGGCCATTGTCGGCAACAGCCGACGACCACGAGGACTGCTCGGCCAGCGTATCCAGCGCCGCACCTGCCGGCACCGCTGCGGCCAGGCCGGCGGCATCGTCTTCCTCACGCAGCGGCGGCAGCGGCGACGGCTTGCGACGACGCAGCAGCCAGGCCGCGCCCGCCGCCAACAGCAGCACCGGCAGCCCCAGCCAGTACCACGGCGTTGCCGCATCACGGGAACCCGGCGCCTGTGCCAGGCGCTGCTGCGCGGCAGCCAGGTCGTTGTCCTTCATCGCGATCAACGACTGCTGCTGCTCCTTCAGCTTCTCCAGATCAGCCACGCGCTGCTTCAGTTCACCGATCTCGGCATCGCGGGTGGCGATGTCCTCACGCGCCTGTCGCAGTTGTTCGTTGCCCAGCATGTCACCCTCGCTGCCGGCAGCGGTGCCGGTGGTTGTGCCCGCGTGCGCGGCGTCGGACGCCAGCGCCGGAGCGATCTCAAGTCGTGCCCCGTTGGCGGCAGCCGGGGAAGAAGCGTTCGCGGTTGCCGCCCTGGCGGCCGGCGCGACCGCACCCGCCGGTTGCGGCACGGTGCGCGCCTGCCGCCATTGCGCGGCGTGCTCGCGCACCAGCGCGGCGGCCTCGGCGGCATCGACAGCGGCAAGCGCATCGCTGCCCGGCATGCGCAGCACCGCGCCCTGCTTGAGCAGATTGACGTTGCCACGGATGAAGGCTTCGGGATTGGCGCGCAGCAGGGCGATCATCGCGCGGTCGCGGCTGACCTGGTTGCCACGCGCCACCGCGCTGGCGATCTGCGACAGGGTCTGACCGCGCTGCACGGTGACGCTGCCATCGGCCGCCGGTGCAGCGACCGGCGCGGAGGCCGCACGCGGGCGTGCCGGTGCAGGCGCCACCACAGGTGGCGGCGTAGTGGGCGCCTCTGCCGCTGGCACCGTTGCCGAAGCCGGTGCAGGTTCGCGCACGATGGTATTGGAGAGCGTGCCTGCCGGCGCGACGATCTCCGGCTCGGCCACGGCCAGCGCGCTGGACGGCGCGTCGACCAGCGCGGAGTACTCGCGCACCAGGCGGCCCTGGCCCCAGTCAGCTTCGATCAGGAAGCTCAGCGATGGCGTCTCCACCGGGGCCTGCGAGGTGACGCGCACCACCGCCCTGCCCTGCGCATTGCGGGTCAGCTCGAACTGCAGCTCGCTGACCAGCCCGGTCGGCCGTTGCAGGCCGACGCGTTCGAAGGTGACCGGCGAGGCCAGCGCCACGCGCAGGTTTTCCAGTTCGGACGGGTCCGCCGACACCACCGGGATTTCGGCCAGCAATGGCTGCCCCGGCTTGGACAGGACACGGATGTCTCCCAGGCCCAATGCGAGTGCCGAACTGCTGGCCAGGGCCAGCAGCGCGGTGGAAAGATAGAGGAGCGGGCGCTTTGCGCCCCTGGCCCGTTTATTCATGGGCGACACTATAAAGCGTGCGGACCGGGGTCCGCACCCACCGGAAAGACCCTTGAGGTAGTGCCGGCCGCTGGCCGGCATGCACTCCGGCACAAGGATCACGGCAATGCCGGCCAGCGGCCGGCACTACCGGTGAGGCAACCGCTGTGATCAGCGCTGCTCGGCGGCGACCAGCTCGGCCAGCTGCACGGCATTCAACGCCGCGCCCTTGCGCACGTTGTCCGACACGATCCACAGGTTCAGGCCGCGCGGGTGCGAGAGGTCCTCGCGGATGCGGCCGACGTACACCGCGTCCGTGCCCGAGGCGTGGGTGACCGGGGTTGGGTAACCACCGGCTTCGTGACGATCCACCACTTCGATGCCCGGCGACTGCTCCAGCAGCGCGCGCGCTTCGGCGACGGTGACCTTGTCGCGGGTCTCGATCGCCACCGACTCGGAGTGGCCGTAGAACACCGGCACGCGCACCGCAGTCGGGTTCACCAGGATGCTGTCGTCGCCGAGGATCTTGCGGGTTTCCCAGATCAGCTTCATTTCTTCCTTGGTGAAGCCATTGTCCTGGAAGTCGTCGATGTGCGGGATCAGGTTGAAGGCGATCTGCACCGGGAAGCGCTGCGGATCGATTTCCTGGAAGCTCAGCAGCTGGCCGGTCTGCTTGCCCAGTTCCTCGGTAGCCGAACGGCCGCCGCCGGACACCGACTGGTAGGTGGAGACGTTGATACGCTCGATGCCGTACTTGCGGTGCAGTGGCGCCAGCGCCACCAGCATCTGCATGGTCGAGCAGTTCGGGTTGGCGATGATGCCGCGCGGACGGTTGGCCACCTGTTCCGGATTGACCTCGGACACCACCAGCGGCACGTCATCGTCGTAACGGAAGGCCGAAGAGTTGTCGATCACCACCGCACCGGCAGCGGCGAACTTCGGTGCGTATTCCTTGGACACGCTGCCACCGGCCGAGAACAGCGCGATCTCGACACCGCTCGGATCAAAGGTGGCCAGGTCCTGCACCTTGACCTTCTGGCCGTTGAATTCGATCTCGCCGCCGGCCGAACGCTCGGAAGCCAGGACGCTCAGGGTACCGACCGGGAAACCACGCTCGGCCAGGATCGACAACATGGTCTCGCCGACCGCACCGGTGGCACCGACGACGGCAACGTGGAAACTGCGCTGTGCATTGCTCATGGGGGAACTCTCACGAAAACGGGAATGGGGAAGAAACACGCACGACAGCTGGGTTCGGGGAACCTCCTCAAGCGGGGCGCGCGGAGGTTCCCTATCGTTTCCCGGTTTTTTTGCCCAGCGTCACGCGCGCGGCCATCGCCGCATCAGCGTTGATCGCGCTCGGCATGCGCGACGGGCCGCCGTCCAGGCCGAGCCCGGCAACCAGATTATCCACGGCCAGCTGTACCATCGCCGTGCGCGTGGCCAGCGAGGCGCTGCCGATGTGCGGCGTGAGCACGACATTGCGCAGCGCCAGCAGTTCGGGGCGCACCGCCGGCTCACCCTCGTAGACATCCAGGCCGGCAGCGGCCAGACGGCCTCGGGCAACCGCGTCGGCCAACGCCAGTTCGTCGACGATGCCGCCGCGGGCGATGTTCACCAGGGTGGCTGAGGGCCTCATCTTCGCCAGCGCAGCCGCATCGATGATGTGATGCGAGGCCGGCGTGTAGGGCAGCACGGTGACCAGGTGGTCGGACTGCGCCAGCAGCGTGTCCAGGTCCACGTAGGTCGCGCCGAGCGCAGCCTCGGTCTCGGCCGGAAGGCGCGAACGGTTGTGGTACAGCACCTTCATGCCGAAACCATGCGCGCCGCGGCGGGCGATGCCCTGGCCGATGCGGCCCATGCCGAGGATGCCCAGCGTGCTGCCATGGATGTCTGCGCCAAGCATGGTCTGGAACGACCATTGCTGCCACTGGCCTTCGCGCAGCCAGCGCTCGGATTCGGTGATCCGGCGCGCGGTCGCCATCAACAGGGCGAAACCGAGATCGGCGGTGGTTTCGGTCAGGACGTCCGGCGTGTTGCTGGCGAGGATGCCGGCTGCGCTGAGCGCATCGACATCCAGGTTGTTGTAGCCGACGCCGACATTGGCGATCACCTGCAGCTGCGCGGCGTCGGCCACCTGGGCCGCACCGATGCGCTCGTTGAGGGTGATGATCGCGCCGTCGACGCCGGCCAGCTGTTCGGCGATCTGGTCGGGCGACCAGGCGGTGACCGCATCGGTGCTGCGCAGCTGCACGCGATCGCGCAGCGGCGCGATGGCCGCGTCGATCAGCGGCTGGCTCACCCACACGGTCGGCCGCGTGTCAGCCATCGATCTGCCCGGGAATGCGCGGGGTGATCGTGCCGACATCGCCGCACTGCGCGCGATGGCGCAGCGCCTGGTCCATCAGCACCATCGCCACCATCGCCTCGGCGATCGGGGTGGCGCGGATGCCGACGCAGGGATCGTGGCGACCGGTGGTGACCACCTCGACCACGTTGCCGGCGGTGTCCAGCGACGGGCCCGGCAGGCGCAGGCTGGAGGTCGGCTTCAGGGCGATCGAGGCGACCACCGGCTGGCCGGTGGAGATGCCACCGAGGATGCCGCCGGCGTGATTGCTGGCGAAGCCCTGCGGGGTCAGCAGGTCACGGTGTTCGGTGCCCTTCTGTGCGGCGCTGGCGAAACCGTCACCGATCTCAACGCCCTTCACCGCGTTGATGCTCATCAGCGCGGCGGCCAGTTCGCCATCGAGCTTGCCGTAGATCGGCTCGCCCCAGCCCGGCGGCACGTTGTCGGCGACCACGTCCACGCGCGCGCCGACCGAATCACCGGACTTGCGCAGCGCATCCATGTACGCCTCCAGCTCGGGCACCTGCGCGGCATGCGGCCAGAAGAACGGATTGTCTTCCACCGCCGACCAGTCGAAACCAGCCGGAGTGATGTCGCCCAGCTGCGACAGGTAACCGCGCACGGTGACGCCGAAGCGTTCGGCCAGCCACTTCTTGGCGACCACGCCGGCGGCCACGCGCATGGTGGTCTCGCGCGCCGAGGAACGACCGCCACCGCGCGGGTCACGGATGCCGTACTTGTGCCAGTAGCTGTAGTCGGCATGACCTGGCCGGAACTGCTGGCCGATGTTCGCGTAATCCTTGCTGCGCTGGTCGGTGTTGCGGATCAGCAGCGCGATCGGGGTGCCGGTGGTCAGGCCCTCGTACACGCCGGACAGGATCTCGACCTCATCGGCCTCGCGGCGGGCCGAGGTGTGCCGGCTCTTGCCGGTCGCGCGACGCTGCAGGTCATGGGCGAATTCGGCCGCGTCCAGCGCCAGCCCCGGAGGGCAGCCATCGATCACGCAGCCGATGGCCGGCCCGTGCGACTCACCGAACGTGGTGACGGTGAACAGCTTGCCGAACGAATTGGAGCTCACGGGCGCTGCGCCGCCAGTTCGGTGATGCGCGCGCTGTGGGCGATCAGCTCGCGGCACTCGACCGCGAAGATGCCCATCTGGCCGACCTTGAACTCGATCCAGGCGAAGTCGACTTCCGGCAGCAGCTTGATCAGGTGCTGCTCGGATTCGCCCACTTCGCAGATCAGCAGGCCGTCCTCGCTCAGGTGCAGCGGGGCGTCGCGCAGGATCTTCAGCACCAGGTCCAGGCCGTCGTCGCCGGCACGCAGGCCCATTTCCGGCTCGTAGGAGTATTCCTGCGGCAGGGCATCGGTTTCGTCGTTGGTGACGTACGGCGGATTGGTGACGATCAGGTCGTAGTGGCGGCCGGTCAGGCCGTTGAACAGGTCCGACTTGAGCAGGGTGACGTTGTGCGCCTGCAGGCGCTCCTTGTTTTCTTCGGCCAGCGACAGTGCATCGTCGCTCAGGTCGACGCCGTCCACTTCCCAGTTCGGGTAGTAGTGGCCCATGGCAATGGCGATGCAGCCCGAACCGGTGCACAGGTCCAACGCACGGCTGACATCGCGGCCGGCCAGCCACGGCTCGAAGCCGCATTCGATCAGTTCGGCGATCGGCGAGCGCGGCACCAGGGCGCGCTTGTCGCTCTTGAAGCTCAGGCCAGCGAACCAGGCCTCACCGGTCAGGTAGGCGGCCGGGATGCGTTCGTCGATGCGACGCTGGAACAGCTCCAGCACGCGCAGCTTCTCGGCCTGCAGCAGGCGCGCCTGGCCATAGGCCGGGCCGAGGTCATGCGGCAGGTGCAGGCTGTGCAGCACCAGCTGGGTGGCCTCGTCCAGCGCGTTGTCGTAGCTGTGCCCGAAGGTCAGTCCGGCTTCGTTGAAACGGCTGGTGCCGTAGCGGATCAGATCGATGATCGTGTGGAGTTCGGCGGCCGTTTCAGCGGTCATGGCGGTACTGCGGGCAAAGTGGCCCCCGATTATAGGGGCTGGCGCCCGTGGCGGCATCCGTTGCGGCGGAAACGATTCGGGCCACAGCCGGTATGATGGGGCCCACTTCGCGCGGGAGCCCCCATGTTCAATCGCAACGCCGGCATCATCCTGCTGATCGCCCTGGCGGCGGGTCTCGGCCTGCTGGCCGCCCAGCAGCTGTTCGCGCCGAAGCCGCCGGCCAATGCCCCGGCCACCGAAGCGATCACGCTGTACCCGCAGCCGCGCGAACTGCCCGACTTCAACCTGGCCCAGTCCGACGGCACCCGCCTGATCCCGGGCGAACTGAAGGGCCACTGGACCCTGGTATTCCTGGGCTTCACCTTCTGCCCGGACGTCTGCCCGACCACCCTGGCCGAGCTGGCCGGCGCGCAGAACCAGTGGGAAGCCCTGCCCGACAGCCTGCGCCCACGCGTGCTGTTCATCTCGGTCGACCCCGACCGCGACAGCGCCACCCGCCTCGGCGAGTACGTGCACGGTTTCCACAAGGACACCCTGGCCGCCACCGCTGACGTTCCCTCGCTGGAGCGCTTCGCCACCTCGTTGGGCTTCGTGTTCCAGAAGGTGCCGGGCAAGCATTTCGACGAGAACCCCGAGGATTACACCGTCGAGCATTCGGCCAGCCTGGCCGTGCTCGACCCGCAGGGCCGACTTGCCGGCCTGGTACGCCCCCCGTTCAACGCGCCGGCCATTGCCCGCGACCTGCAGAAGCTGACCGAGAAAACCGCCCCATGAGCCTCACCACCGCCCTGACGTACGCCCTGCCACACCGCCTGCTGTCCTCGATGGCGCGTTCGCTGGCGTACTCGGACGATCCGCGCGTATCGCGCTGGCTGATCGACACGGTCACCCGCAAGTTCAACGTCAACCTGGACGAAGCGGCCAACCCGGACCCGCGCAGCTATGCGACCTTCAACCAGTTCTTCACCCGTGCGCTGAAGCCGGGTGCGCGCGTGGCTGACGCCGATCCGCGCAGCCTGGTGATGCCGGCCGACGGCCGCATCAGCCAGCTGGGGAAGATCGAGGCCGGCCGCATCTTCCAGGCCAAGGGCCAGTCATTCACCGCTGCCGAACTGCTGGGCAGTGACGAGGACGCCAAGCCATATAACGATGGCCTCTACGCCACGGTGTACCTGTCGCCGCGCGATTACCACCGCGTGCACATGCCGTGGACCGGAACCCTGCGTGAGACCGTGCACGTGCCGGGGCGCCTGTTCAGCGTTGGTCCGGCGGCAGTGAACGGCGTACCGCGCCTGTTCGCCCGCAACGAGCGCCTGGTCTGCCACTTCGACACCAGCTTCGGGCCGATGGTCAGCGTGATGGTCGGTGCGCTGCTGGTGTCCGGGGTGGAAACCGTGTGGAGCGGCGAAGAGATTCCGCACTATGGCGACCGCATCACCCGCAAGGACTACCGCGGCCAGGGCATCAGGCTGGAGCGCTTTGCCGAGATGGCGCGCTTCAACTACGGCTCCACCGTGATCGTACTGCTGCCGCCGGGCGTGGCTGACTTCGCCCCGCAGCTGGGCGCTGAAAGCCCGGTGCAGCTGGGCCAGGCGCTGGCGAAGCTGCGCTGAGGCTTCGGTAGTGCCGGCCGCTGGCCGGCATCTCCGCTGATCCAACGCGTCGAGCATTGCCGGCCAGCGGCCGGCACTACCGGTACGCGCGTTACTGCAGGGACGGGGCCGGACCGACGTCCATGCCGTCGTAGTCTTCCACGCCCTTCTCCGCGGCCAGCGCTGCGAATTCCTGGTTGCGGCGGTCAAGCGAGGCTTCGTCGTGGATCTCCACGCGCTCCACATGCAGCACGTGGAACGGCGCGTCGCCCTCTTCCGGATCCTGTTCGAACAATTCCACGAAGGTGTAACCCTGCGCCTGCAGGTGCTGCGCCAGTGCCTGCAACGGCTCGGCAGTGGAGTGCACGAAGAAGTACCCCCACAGCAACGGGCCGGTGATGTCCCAGTCGGTGTTTTCGCGGAGGTTGGCGAACAGGTTGCGGGTGTCTTCGAGGTCCATGCGGATTCCAGGGTCGGGGGGATTACTTGTCGCAGCCCTGCAGCTTCAGCGTCTGGCCGTGGCGCAGGCTGTAGGCCGGGGCCTTCAGGCCATTGGCGCGGGCCAGGGTGGGCACGTCGCACTGGAACTTGGCCGCGATGGCGCCCAGGGTTTCACCCCGGCCCACCTTGTGGCTGCGCACCGGCTTCGGGCGCGCCGCCGGGCGCGGCGTGACCACCGGAGCAACCGGCGTGGTCGGCACGCTGGTGGACGCGGCCGCATCGGCCACCGGCACCACGCCGCCCACGGCCACGCTTCCGGTGTAGCTGGTCGCGGCCGGGCGCTTGATTGCTGCGTTCAGATCGGCGGTGATCAGCGTGCGGGCCAGGTCGGCACGCGGGCCACTGACGCAGTTGCGCTGGTACAGGCCGGCGATGCGGGTGGTGGCATTGATCAGCGTGCCGGCCGGGATCCAGCCATCGGCCTCATAGCGCGGGTTGAGGTTGCGCAGCGCGCGCATGTAGCCATCGCGGGTGCCGTGGCTGCCCAGGCAGATGGTCAGTTCGTAGATGGTGGTCGACTTGGCCAGGCGCAGCGTGGCCGGCTGCGCGCTGATCTTCGGGAACTCCACGCCGTACTGCTGCGGGTGCAGGAAGATCCAGGCCGCGGCGATCACCATCGGCACGTAGTCCTTGGTCTCGCCGGGGAACTGGTTGTAGACGCTGTCGGTCCAGAAGCTCTGCCCGGCGCTCTGCTTGAACACGCGCGCGGCGCGGCCTTCGCCACCATTGTAGGCGGCCACCGACATTTCCACGTTGTTGTTCAGTTCGCGCAGGCGTTCGTTGAGGTAGCTGGCGCTGGCTTCGGCGGCGCTGCGCGCGTCAAAGCGGGTGTCGAAGCCGGTGCCGTCCGGGCCGAGGCCGAAGCGGCGGCCGGTGGCCGGCATGAACTGCATCAGGCCCGCCGCGCCGGCGCGCGAGGAGGCATGCACGCGGCCGTTGGATTCCTTGGCCATGATGCCGAACAGCAGCGCTTCGGGCAGGCCACGCTTCTCCCACTCCGGCCACATCACCGCACGCAGGTTCTGGTAGTTCTCGTAGCTGGTCAGCAACGCCGGGCGCATGTCGGTCAGCCAGCGGCGGATGCCGGCCTGCACCGCCGGGTTGTATTCGACCATGCTGTCGAAGGCGTGCCGCTTGTCGTTCAGCAGCGCGGCAGCGCGCGCGGCCTCCGGTACGTCGGCGGTAAGCGGGCCGATGTGGTCGGGGTCGGCTTCCAGGCGATCACCGCCCTCGTCGGCCACGTCATCGCTGGCGGCCGCGTCGGCGTCGTGCTTGAGCAGGCGCTTGTAGCTGGCCAGCAGGGTGCCCATCTGGCAGCCCTTCTGCTTCACGCAGTCGTTGAGGACATCTTCCATGTCCTCCAGCGCGGCGTCGGCTTCGTTGCTGCCCTTGGGGTCGGCATTGGCGACCAGCAGCAGCGCATCGCTGTAACGCTTCTCGGCGACGGTCATGCGCTGCTGCAGCGCATCCACCTTCACCTTGTCCCGGGCCGAAACCCGCTGCGCATGGGCGTCGGGCGCCAGGGAAACCAGGCCGGCCAGGGCCAGCAGCGGCCAACCGCGGGAAATCAGGACAGGAACGGGCATTGATGGCACTGTGTGCGAAACAGGCAGGCAGAGTAGCGGCGCCGCCAAGGTCCGGGCAAGCCGACCTTCGGACCGTCACCGCCGGCGGTTAACATTGGGCTATTCACCACAAGGGCTGGACCATGGATCCGATTCTGCTCGGCAAAGGCATCACCGACGATGTGGCCGTCACCCTGCTGCCGAAACTCGGCAACCGCCACGGCCTGGTGGCCGGCGCCACCGGTACCGGCAAGACCGTGACCCTGATGACCCTGGCCGAGGGCTTCTCGCGGCTGGGCGTGCCGGTGTTCCTGGCCGATGTGAAGGGCGATGTGTCCGGCCTGGCGGTGCCCGGCACCGGCGCCGAGAACCTGCTCAAGCGCGCCGCCGAGATCGGCGTGGCCGACTACGCACCGGCCGCCAGCCCGACCATTTTCTGGGACCTGTACGGCAAGCTGGGTCACCCGGTGCGCACCACGGTCAGCGAGATGGGCCCGACCCTGCTGGCGCGCATCCTCGAGTTGAACGACACCCAGTCCGGCGTGCTCGACATCGTGTTCAAGCTGGCCGACGACCGTGGCCTGCTGCTGCTGGACATGGATGACCTGCGCGCGCTGCTCGGCCTGGTGGCCGAGGAGCGCAAGGACATCTCCACCGAGTACGGCCTGGTCAGCGCGCAGTCCATCGCTGCGATCCAGCGGTCGGTGCTGCGCCTGGCGCAGGATGGCGGCGAGAACTTCTTCGGTGAGCCGGCCCTGGAACTGGCCGACATCATGCGGGTCAATCACGACGGCCGCGGCATGATCGGCATCCTTGCCGCCGACCAGCTGGTGCTCAAGCCGAAGCTGTATTCCACCTTCCTGTTGTGGCTGCTGTCGGAGCTGTTCGAGCAGCTGCCGGAGGTGGGCGACCTGGACAAGCCGAAGCTGGTCTTCATCTTCGACGAAGCGCACCTGCTGTTCGACGATGCACCGCCGTCGCTGGTGCAGCGCATCGAGCAGGTGGTGCGCCTGATCCGCTCCAAGGGCGTGGGCGTGTACTTCTGCTCGCAGTTCCCTGATGACGTGCCGGGCAACATCCTCGGCCAGCTCGGCAACCGCGTGCAGCATGCGCTGCGTGCATTCACCCCGCGCGACCAGAAGGCAGTGAAGACTGCTGCCGAGACCTTCGTGCCGAACCCGAAGCTGGACGTGGCCAAGGTGCTCAGCCAGCTCGGTACCGGCGAAGCGCTGGTGTCCACGCTGCAGGACAAGGGTGTGCCGATGCCGGTGCAGCAGACGATGATCGCGCCGCCGCGCTGCCGGATGGGGCCGATCACCGACGCCGAGCGTGCCCAGGTGCGTGCCGGCAGCCCGGTCGGCAGCCGCTACGACACCGCGATCAACCGCGAATCGGCCGCCGAACTGCTGGCCCAGCGTGCGCAGAAGACCGTCGAACAGGCGCAGGCACCGGCCGCGCGCAGCCGCGAGCAGGACGAAGCGCAGGAAGGCGGTTTCGGCCAGGCGATCAAGGACGCGATCTTCGGCACCAAGCGCCGCCAGGGCATGATCGAAACCATGGCCAAGCAGACCACGCGCACCGTCGGCACCAAGCTGGGCAACCAGATCGTGCGTGGCATCCTGGGTGGCATTTTCGGCGGCAAGCGCTGATCCGCCACTACTGGGGTCGGATCCCTTTCCTGCGGAAAGGATCCGACCCCATCGTCCCCCTGAAAAGAAATCGCACCACATGTCGCGTTGGCGTCCCCCTGCAGAAAAGAGTACCGCCCTGATCACCGCCTCCGGCCATGCCCGGCTGAAGGCCGAGCTGGATGACCTATGGCGTGTGCGCCGCCCCGAGGTGGTGAAGGCACTGGCCGCGGCCGCTGCGGAAGGCGACCGTTCGGAAAACGCCGAGTACACCTATCGCAAGAAGCAGCTGGGCGAGATCGACCGTCGTGTGCGCTACCTGACCAAGCGGTTGGAATCGCTACGCGTGGTTGATACCACGCCGACCGATCCGCTGGCGGTGTTCTTCGGCGCATGGGTGGAACTGGAGAACGTGGACAGCGGTGAGACCAGCCGCTATCGCATTGTCGGGCCGGATGAGACCGATGCTGGGCTGGGTTGGATCAGCATCGATTCCCCCCTGGCGCGTGCGCTGCTGAAGAAGCGGCTGGATGATGAATTTTCGGTGGAACTGCCCGGCAGCCAGTTCAACTTCGCGGTGATCAGCGTGGAATACGAACCGCTGTAGCGTCGACTGTCAGTCGACTACCGCGCCAAGCGCGGCACAAACCTCCGCAGCCGGACGGTGAACGCACCGCGCTCCTCATCGCGGTTGATGACTCGTCGAAGCCATCTGTCGGGCGTTCACGGCCTCGGAACGAAGAGCAGTCGACTGACAGTCGACTCTACATAGCCCTGTGCAACGGCGGCGGGTACTGGCGGCCGGCACGCAGCGGGCGGAAGTACGCGGCATCTGCATAGAAGGCGGCATCCTGTCCCTGGTGCCAGCCCGGGATTCCCGCCAGCGGCAGCGGACGCAACTGCAGGGGATCGGTCACTGCCCTGCCCTCGGCGATGGCCGCGGTCACTGCGTCAACGCAGGCATCATCGACTTCACCGTGCACCACCACGCACTTGCCGACCAGCAGGCGCCCCGGTAGCAGCGCCTGCTCCATCAACGCGTGCCCGAATATCGCAGCGATAGCGATGTCACCACTCTGCCAGCGCGCAGGCTCGAACAACGCCGGCCAATCATGCACGTCCCATGCGGCCAACACGTCCTCATCGCGCACACGCACGATCACACCGGTTTCGTCGAACTGGGTCAGCGCGGCCTGCGCGCGATTGCGCTGGCCCGGCGGCATGGATGCGATATGCCTGCACTGCTGCACATTGAGCACCTGCTTGAGCTGCGGGTAACGGGCCCACACCAGTGCATTGAACAGGTCATGCCAGTTGTCGGCGCGGGTGGCGATGCGCCCCTGTGCGATGCGGGCTTCGTAGTGCAGGCCGTCGGCCAGCAGCGCGGCATCCTGCTCGACCAGGTGCTTGCCGGGCAGCGTGAGGCGTGCCTCGAGCGCTGCAATGGACGGCCACTCAGGGCTGACCAGCAGGTCATGGACGTCGCGCAACCCGGCAAACACCGGGTGCGCGAACACCTGCGGATCGACCGCCGCACGCGGCGGCGGCACGAAGCGGCGGACACCGCTGCCGTCACCGGCGGCGGTCGTCGCCGCGGTCACAGCATCTTGAGATCGAATACCGGGCGGGTAGCGGCCGGCAGCGCATCACCGTACAGGTCGTGCTCATCGCTCTCGGTGATTTCCACGTCGACGAACTCACCCACGCGCAGCGGCACCTGGTCGGCGTTCTGGATATGCACCAGGCCGTCGATCTCCGGCGCATCGGCCTTGGAACGGGCCACGGCGATATCACCTTCGATGGCATCGACCAGGCACTGCTGCACGGTACCGATCTTGGCTTCCAGGCGCGCGGCGGAAATCTGCGCCTGCTTCTCCATGAAACGGGCCAGGCGTTCCTGCTTCACTTCTTCCGGCACCGCATCGGGCAGGTCGTTGGCGGTGGCACCTTCGACCGGTGAGTAGGCAAACGCACCGACGCGATCCAGCTGTGCCTCGTCCAGGAACGACAGCAGTTCTTCGAACTCGGCCTCGGTCTCGCCCGGGAAGCCGACGATGAAAGTCGAACGCACGGTGATGTCCGGCGCGATGCGGCGCCAGTTCTGCACACGCTCCAGGGTCTTCTCGACCGCACCCGGACGCTTCATCAGGCGCAGGATGCGCGGGCTGGCATGCTGGAACGGAATGTCCAGGTACGGCAGGATGCGGTTCTCGGCCATCAGCGGCACCACCTCGTCCACGTGCGGGTACGGGTAGACGTAGTGCATGCGAACCCACGCATCCAGCTCGGACAGACCTTCGCACAGTGCCTTCAGGCAGGTCTGGTAGGCCTTGTTGCGCCACATCTTCTCGGCGTACTTCACGTCCACGCCATAGGCCGAGGTGTCCTGCGACACCACCAGCAGCTCGCGCACGCCACCACGCACCAGGCGCTCGGCCTCACGCAGCACCTCGTCGACCGGGCGCGAGACCAGCTTGCCGCGCATCGACGGGATGATGCAGAAGCTGCACTTGTGGTTGCAGCCTTCGGAAATCTTCAGGTAGGCATAGTGGCGCGGGGTCAGCTTGATGCCGTAGTCAGGCACCAGGTCCACGAACGGATCGTGCTTGGGCGGCAGTGCTTCATGCACCGCTTCCATCACGCTGTGGTAGTCCTGCGGGCCGGACACCGCCAGCACGTTCGGATACGCCTCGCGGATCTGCTCCGGGCGCTTGCCCAGGCAGCCGGTGACGATGACCTTGCCGTTCTGGTTCATCGCCTCGCCAATCGCGTCCAGCGACTCGGTCACCGCCGAATCGATGAAGCCGCAGGTGTTGACCACCACCACATCGGCCGAATCGTAGGACGGGACGATGTCGTAACCTTCCGAGCGGAGCTGGGTGAGGATGCGCTCGGAATCGACAAGGGCCTTCGGGCAGCCAAGGCTGACGAAGCCGACTTTGGGGTTCAGCTGGGACATGGAATCGCGGGACTCTGGGGGCCTGGGCCCCTGCCGGCATGGCAGGGGGTCCTGGGGGCCGGGGCCTGAAAGGGCGCAAGTATACCGGGGTTGGCGGCCGGGCTCTGAATGGCCAGCCGCCCGATCGCGCACAGCCGCTGACACCGCGCTAACCCGCGCAGCACCGACAATGCAGTCCTGTCCCTGCAACGAGAGTAGATGACGATGGCCGAGTGGATCACCCTGGATACGCACCACGGCGCGGTACGGGCCTGGCAGGCACTCCCCGAGGGCACCGCGCGAGGCGGGCTGGTGGTGGTGCAGGAAATCTTCGGCGCCAACCCGCACATCCGCGGCGTGGCCGAACGCTTCGCCGCCGAGGGCTATGCGGTGCTGGCACCGTCGTTCTTTGACCTGGTCGATGGCCCCGATGCCGACCCGGATGCCCTGCCCTACGACGCCGACGGCGTGAAGCAGGGCTTGGAACGGGTCAGCGCGCTGGGCATGGAGAAGGCGCTGGAAGTGGTCCGCGCGGCGGCCACCCGGCTGGCCCCCTACGGCAAGGTCGGCACCGTCGGCTACTGCTGGGGCGGTACGGTAGCGATGCTGTCCGCAGTGCGCCTGGGCCTGCCCTCTGTCAGCTACTACGGCGCGCGCAACGTCCAGTTCCTCGATGAGACGCCGAAGGCGCCGGTGATCTTCCACTTCGGCGCCCAGGACCGCAGCATCCCGCCGGAAGCGGTCCAGGCCCATCGCGAGAAGCTGCCGCAGATGGCCACCTTCGTCTATCCGGCCGACCACGCCTTCAACCGGGAGGTCGGACATGCGTATGATCCAGACAGCGCCGCCCTGGCGCTGCAACGCACCCTGGACTTCTTCTCGGAGCATCTTGGATGAGCGAATTCGAACTCGATTCACGCCTGGCCACCGATAGCGTGCTGGTGGCCGAAGGACCGTTGTCGCAAGTGCGGCTGATGAACGACGAACGATTCCCGTGGCTGGTACTGGTACCGCGCCTGGCCGGGGTCACCGAGTGGATCGAGCTGGACGGCGAGCAGCAGGACAAGCTGCGCACCGAGCTCAACCGCGCCTGCAAGGCCCTGAAGGGCGCCGACGGGGTGGAGAAGATCAACATCGGCGCGTTGGGCAACATCGTGCGCCAGCTGCACTTCCACGTGATCGGCCGCCATGACGGTGATCCGGCCTGGCCGGGCCCGGTCTGGGGCAGCGGTCCCGCGCACCGCTACGAAGCGGCCGCACTGGACCAGCATGTCGCCTACTGGAAGGAACGGCTAGGATATCCGGCCCACACCTGAGCCTTCGCCGACCCGATGCGATTCAACCTCGTTGCCGCCATCCTGCTGATCCTGATCGGCCTGTTCATGCTCGCCAGCAACCTCGGCTGGACGCACCTGAACCTGTCAAAGCTGCTGCTGACCTGGTGGCCGGTGGCGCTGGTGGGTGTCGGGATCGCGATGCTGTTCGGGCGCGGAAAGTAACGAAGGCGGCGCATTGCGCCGCCCTCGTTCATGCAGAGCCGAGCCATGCTCGGCTGCCCCGCCTTGAAGCCGAGCATGGCTCGGCTCCACAAACCGCCTGCAATCTTCAGGTCCGCGGCAGGGTCACACCGGTCTGGCCCTGGTACTTGCCGCCACGATCGCGGTACGACGTCTCGCAGATATCATCGGCCGCGGCCTGGAAGAACAGCATCTGTGCAACGCCTTCGTTGGCGTAGATGCGCGCCGGCAGCGGCGTGGTGTTGCTGAATTCCAGGGTGACGTGGCCTTCCCATTCCGGCTCCAGCGGCGTCACGTTGACGATGATGCCGCAGCGCGCATAGGTGCTCTTGCCCAGGCACACCACCAGGGTGTCGCGGGGGATGCGGAAGTACTCGACGGTACGCGCCAGGGCGAAGCTGTTCGGCGGAATGATGCACTCGTCGGCGGTGATGTCGACGAAGCTGCCCGAGTCGAAATGCTTGGGATCGACGATGGTCGAGTTGATGTTGGTGAACACCTTGAACTCGCGCGAGCAGCGCACGTCGTAGCCATAGCTGGACGTGCCGTAGCTGACGATGCGCTCGCCGTTGGCCTGCTTGACCTGCCCTGCCTCGAACGGCTCGATCATGCCGTGCTGCTCGGACATGCGGCGGATCCAACGGTCACTCTTGATGCTCATGCTTTGTCCTGGGGGATACGAGGGGCGCGAGGATTCTAGCAGGGGGCCGGGCATCGCCGACGGCCCCGGCCGAGGTGCTTACAGCAGCGACGACAGGATCGGAATCGACGCCCGCGGGCGCTTGCCCACTTCCTCGATCAGGCGCTGCGCGGCATGGCGGTAGGCCTGCGCCGGCACCGAATCGGGCTGCGCCACGGTGATCGGGGTACCGCTATCGCCCTGCTCGCGGATGCCGATCTGCAGCGGCAGCGATCCCAGCAGCGGCACGCCGTACTGCGCGGCCATGCGCTCGCCACCGCCCTCGCCGAACAGATGCTCGACATGCCCGCAGTTGCTGCAGGTGTGCACGGCCATGTTCTCGACAATGCCCAGCACCGGCACCTCGACCTTCTCGAACATCTTCAGCGCCTTCTTCGCATCCAGCGTGGCGATGTCCTGCGGCGTGGTGACGATCACCGCACCGGCCAGCGGAATCTTCTGGGTCAGGGTCAGCTGGATGTCGCCGGTGCCCGGCGGCAGGTCGATCAGCAGGAAATCCAGGTCATCCCACAGCGTGTCGTTGAACAGCTGGGTCATTGCCGAGGTGGCCATCGGACCGCGCCAGATCATCGGCGTGTCCTCTTCGATCAGGTAACCGATCGACATCGTGTCCACGCCGAACGCGCGCAGGGGCTCGATGCTCTTGTTGTCGGGACTTTCCGGCCGCCCGGACAAGCCCAGCATGGCGGGCACGCTGGGGCCGTAGATGTCCGCGTCCAGCACGCCGACACGTGCGCCCAGCTGCTGCAGCGCCACGGCCAGATTGACCGCGGTGGTCGACTTGCCCACGCCGCCCTTGCCGGAGCCGACCGCGATGACATTGCGGATGCGGGCATGTGGCGTCAGTCCCTTCTGGACCTGGCTGGCATGGGGGCGGCGGGGGGAACTGTTCACAACGGGCACCAGCTGTATCAGGGGGAATAACCCAACATCATACAAGCTGGACGTAGCCTGACTGAAATTCAGGATTGCTACAGATTCGTGCACAGATTGTTAAGTTCATGTTACGTTCCTGAAGCACTGTTTTGGGCTGCGGAGCTGGTTTCCAGCGCGCACGATGGCGCATGCGCAGTGCCGATTTTTGTTTTTGCTCTCTATTGGAACTACATGAAATACGCAAGCAACACCGCACGTCGCAACACGCTCGCCGTCGCCCTGATTTCCGCCCTGATGGCCGCCGCCCCGGCAATGGCCCAGGACAAGGCGACCAACCTGGACAAGATCACCGTCACCGGTTCGCTGATCCCGCAGACCCAGGTTGAAACCCAGACCCCGGTGATGTCCATCACCGCCGAAGACATCCAGACCCGCGGCTTCAGCAGCGTTGCTGAAGTGCTGCAGCAGTCCTCGCTGACCACCGGCGGCCTGCAGGGTGGCCAGACCTCGGGTTCGTTCACCCAGGGCGCTGAAGCAGCCGGCATGTTCGGCCTGAACCCGGGTTACACCAAGTACCTGATCAACGGCCGCCCGATGCTCTCGTATCCGGCGCTGTACAACGGTAGCGACACCTTCAACAACATCAGCGGCATTCCGATCGACATCGTCGAGCGCATCGAAGTGCTGCCCGGTGGCCAGTCCTCGCTGTACGGCTCGGACGCGATCGCCGGTGTGGTCAACATCATCCTGAAGGAGCGCATGGACGGCGGTACGATGACCGTCCGTGGCGGCACCTACACCGAAGGCGGCGGCAGCAATATCCGCTTCAGCGCAGCCAAGGGCTTCAACGCGTTCGACGACCGCTTCCACGCGCTGGTCAACGTGCAGATCGAGAACGGCAGCCCGATCTGGGGCTACCAGCGTGACATCACCAAGCAGAACAACCCGGTCGGCTACACCGCGCAGGTGCCGTCGAACGACTTCGCCGTCATCACCAATGCAGACAACAAGCTGCTGATGATGGACCCGAGCCGCTGCGCCAACGTGGCAGGCCTGTACGACGGCACCACCGTCGTCGGCAAGCGCGCGTCGGGCGAGTCCTGCGGTTCGGTGTACAGCGCCGGCTACAAGACCCTGAAGAACGGCAAGAACAGCGGCCAGTTCTACTCGTCGATGACCTTCGACGTGAACGACAACTTCCAGCTGTTCGCCGACGTGCTGTACAGCAAGGAAAAGACCGAGTTCACCTCCGGCTCCAGCGCCCTTTGGTGGGGCACGAAGTCGGTCATGGGTGGCTTCTACGACCAGGGCGCAGGCAAGGTCGTGAACCTGCAGCGCGCCTTCGCGCCGGAGGAGATCGGCGCAGGCGACTACAACAACATCCTGAATTCCGATGAGAGCCGCGCCTACCAGGTCACCCTGGGCGGCAAGGGCATGGTCGGCGACTGGGATTACAGCGCCAGCTTCACCCGTGGCGAGTACCGCCTGGACCAGAACCGCTTCGTGCGCTGGAAGGACAAGATCGAGGACTTCTTCGGCCAGACCGTGCTGGGCCCGCGCCTGGGCACCTACACCGACCCGAAGGACCCGACCGCCACGTTCGGCATCTACAACCCGAACTACGCTGCCTTTTACTCGCCGATCACCCCGGACCAGTTCGCCAGCTTCACCGGCTACGGCACCCACCGCAGCAAGACCTGGCAGAACCTGGGTCGCGTGCAGGTGACCAACGGCTCGCTGTTCAGCCTGCCGGGCGGTGACGCCGGCCTGGCCGTCGTGCTGGAAGGTGGCAGCGAAGGTTGGGACTACTCGCCGGACCAGGCCTTCGTCGACGGCAACGTGTGGGGCACCACCGCCGTCGCGGGCGCCGGCCACCGCAGCAACTACGCGGTCACCAGCGAACTGCGCATGCCGCTGCTGGAGAAGCTGACCGTCAGCGCCTCGGGCCGTTATGACGCTTTCAAGATCGCCGACAAGACCGTCGACAAGGCCACTTACAGCATCGGCCTGGAATTCCGTCCGATCGAGAGCCTGCTGCTGCGCGGCAAGTACGGCACCGCCTTCCGTGCACCGACCCTGTCCGATGCCTTCCAGGGCATGAGCGGCTCGTACTCGTCCGGCCAGAATGACTACTACCGCTGCAGCCAGCTGGGCTACGGCCTGCGTGACGAGGCCTGCTCGTTCTACAAGAACACCTCGGTGTACAGCGAAAAGTCCGGCAATCCGGACCTGAAGCCGATCACCGCCGACGTGTGGAGCGCAGGCGTGGTGTGGGCCCCGGTGAGCAACTTCTCGCTGTCGGCCGACTACTACAACTGGAAGATCAAGAACGAGGTCAAGACCCTCAGCACCGACCAGCTGCTGCTGGCCGAGTACCAGTGCCACAACGGCCTGCCGAACAACACCTCGGCCAGCTGCCAGAACGTCACCGACTGGGTGTCGCGCGATGCCGGCGGCAACCTGACCCGGGTGTACACGCCGAAGCTCAACGTCGCCAGCCAGAACCTGGAAGCGGTGACGGTGGCGGCCAAGTACCAGCAGGATATCGGCCGCTTCGGCTCGCTGATGTTCTCCGGCAACTACACGAACATGCTGAAGCGTGAAGTGCAGCCGATGCCGGGCGCCGCCAAGCTCGACCTGCTGAGCGATCCGTACAACATGTGGTACTACGACAACTTCGCCAAGGTCCGTGGCGATCTGTCGGTGGCCTGGAACATCGCCAAGTTCACCACCACCGTGTACGCCAACTACGTCGGCAGCACCCCGAACTACCTGGCCTACACCGGCCGCAGCTACGGCTATGTCCACTCTTCCGGTGCCAAGGCCGGTAAGTGGGGTTCGTACACCACGTACAACCTGAGCATGAACTACCAGGCACAGGACGATCTGGTCCTGTCGCTGATGGTCAACAACGTGTTCAACAAGCTGCCGGAAGGCCAGCGCTACAACTACCCGGGCAACGAATCGACCCCGTTCAATGACGGCTTCTACAGCGTCTACGGCCGCCAGATCTCGGCCCAGGTCAAGTACAACTTCTGATCCCGTCGTTTTCCGGACTTCGTGTCTGGACCAGGCCCCGCTTCGGCGGGGCCTTTTTTTTTACTTCTATGCGGCATGGGGAAAGCCCGCGACGTATCGATTGTTAATGTCAGTTGAATTTATCAAATATTCATTTTTCCTGCTTTCCGATAATCCGGAAAAGGGCAGAAATGCCTGTGGAGAAGGGGCTTTTCACCAAGCGCGCAACCGTCCGTCACCGACCGTTACAGAACTACGCAAGGCACGTTAAGCGTGTGTTACGTTGACGCCACGCCGCCAAACCGCATAGGCAAGGCAGCTGAACAGAATCGAAATCCCAGGAAAGGGATACACGCGTCATCACGATCACACGGAGTAATCGCATGTCTCGTCGTCGCTTCGCATTCTCGCACCACCCGCTCACCCACGCCGTCGCCTGCGGCTTGTTGCTGACCGGCAGCAGCGCCACCGTACTCGCCCAGGACAGCAGCAAGGCCGCGACCAACCTGGACCGGGTCACGGTCACCGGCTCGCTGATCCCGCAGACGCAGATCGAAAACCAGACGCCGGTGCTGACCATCAGCGCCGAGGCGATTCAGGCGCGCGGTTTCTCCAGCGTTGCCGAAGTGTTGCAGCAGTCCTCGTTGACCACCGGCGGCCTGCAAGGCGGCCAGACCTCGGCATCCTTCACCCAGGGTGCTGAAGCGGCTGGCATGTTCGGCTTGAACCCGGGCTACACCAAGTACCTGATCAACGGCCGCCCGATGCTCTCGTATCCGGCGCTGTACAACGGCAGCGACGCGTTCAACAACATCAGCGGCATCCCCATCGACATCGTCGACCGCATCGAGGTGCTGCCGGGTGGCCAGTCATCCCTGTACGGTTCGGACGCGATCGCCGGCGTGGTCAACATCATCCTCAAGGAACGCATGGACGGCGGCACGCTGAACGTGCGCGGCGGCGCCTATTCCGATGGCGGTGGCGCCAGCTTCCGCGTGAGCGGCGCCAATGGCTTCAACAGCAAGGACGATCGCTTCCGCGCCCTGGTCAATGTGCAGTATGAAAAGACCAACCCGATCTGGGGTTACCAGCGCGACATCACCAAGCAGAACAATCCGCATGGCTACACGCGCCAGCTGCCCTCGAACGACTTCCTGGTCTTCGACGCGGATACCAATGATTTCCTGATGATGGATCCGAACAACTGCGCCGGCGTTTCCGGCCAGTTCGGCGGCACCACCATCCTCGGTACGCGCCGCGCTGGACAATCCTGCGGCTCCGCGTTCGGTGCGGGTTACAAGACGATCAAGAACAGCAAGGAAAGCAGCCAGTTCTATTCGTCGCTGACCTACGATGTGAATGACAACCTGCAGCTGTTCGGCGATGTCCTCTACAGCTACGAAACCGTCAAGTACAACACCGGTGCCGGCTACAACTACTGGGGCACGGACATCAGCATGGGTCCGTTCTTCGATCAGTCCAGTGGTCGCTATCTGGGGCTGCAACGCGTGTTCGCACCCGAAGACATCGGCGGCATTGGCTACCGCGACATCATGAATACCGACCGCAGCAAGTCCTATCAGGTCACGCTCGGTGCACGCGGCGCGATCGGCAGCAACTGGGACTACGAGGCCAGCGTCACCCGCGGCGAGTACAAGCTCAACGAGCGTGGCTATGCACGCTGGAACGACCCGATCAACAACTGGTTTGCCGACAACGTGCTGGGACCGGTGCTGGGCCAGACCGACGACGGCTACAACATCTACAACCCGAACTGGGGCGCTTTCTATTCCCAGCTGCCGCAAGGGGCCTTCCAGAGCTTCACCGGCTTCACCACCAGCCGCAGCCGCACCTGGCAGACCCAGACCCGCGCGCAGATCACCAACAGCTCGCTGTTCAGGCTGCCCGGTGGCGACGCCGGCTTTGCCGCCGTGGTTGAAGGCGGCAGCGAAGGGTGGAACTACACGCCGGACGTGCGCCTGACCGACGGTACGGTGTTCGGTACCACCTCGGTGGCGGGCAACGGCCATCGCAGCAACTACGCTGTCACCAGCGAACTGCGTCTGCCGTTGCATGACATGCTGACGGTCACCGCTTCCGGCCGCTACGACAACTTCAAGATCGCCGGCCATACCGTAGACAAGCCCACCTACAGCATCGGCCTCGAGTTCCGCCCCTTCGAAAGCCTGCTGGTCCGCGGCAAGTACGGCACCGCGTTCCGCGCCCCGTCCCTGCCCGATGCCTTCCAGGGCAAGAGCGGCTACTACGCCAATGGGTCCAAGGATTACTACCGCTGTGGCCAGCTCGGGTTCGATCCGTCCAACACGGTCGACTGCCGCTACGGCAGCGTGTCGGTGTTCGGCACCCAGTCGGGCAATCCGGAGCTGAAGCCGATTACCGCCGATGTGTGGAACGCGGGCCTGGTGTGGGCGCCGATCAACAACCTGTCGGTGTCCCTGGACTACTACAACTGGAAGATCAAGAACGAGGTCAACACCCTCAGCTCCGACCAGTTGCTGCTGGCCGAGTACTACTGCCGCAACGGCCTGACCAACACCGCCGGCGCCACCTGCGAGGAAGTGGCCAACTGGGTCACCCGTGATGCCACCGGCGCGCTGGAGGAGATCTACACGCCGAAGCTGAACGTGGCACGGCAGAACCTCGAGGCGGTCACTGCCAGCTTCAAGTACGTACAGGACATCGGTCGCTTCGGTTCGCTGCAGTTCTCCAGCAACTACACCAACATGCTCAAGCGTGAACTGCAGCCGCAGCTCAACGACCCGTTCCTGGATCTGCTGGGCAACCCGTACGCAATGTGGGTGTACGACTCCTACGCCAAGGTCCGGGCTGACGGCTCGATCGGCTGGGCGATCGACAAGTTCACCACCACGCTGTACTTCAATTACATCGGCCGCACGCCGAACTACCTGTCCTACCTGGGCCGTGGCTATGACTATGTCGATCCGACGTCCGGCTACAAGGCTGGCAAGTGGGGCTCTTACACGACGTACAACCTGAGCGTGAACTACCGCGCGATGGACAACCTGACGTTCTCGCTGATGGTCAACAACCTGTTCAACAAGGTGCCGGACAACCAGCAGCACTCCTACGCGGGCAACATCGACGTGCCGTACAACAACTCCCTGTACAACGCCTACGGAAGGGCGATCTACGTCCAGGCCCAGTACGACTTCGGCAGGAAGTAAGCACAGCCGCAGGATGGTGGGAGCCTCTCATCGAGGGGCCTCCCTGCGGAAACCGGATGCTTGCCCGCAAGGGCATCGGTGCTGCTCATCGCACCCGGAGCGTTACCCTGAACAGCGCCTCCCATGACTGAGGCCGCCCTGAGACCCGATGTCCCGCATCGGGTCTTTTCCGTTTCTGGCCCTTGCGCCCGCCCATGACCTTCGACACCCTTGCAGGCCAGGCCGGCGGCGTATCGTTCGGCCCACGGCCGTCCCTGCGGCCCTTCCCTGACTCACTCGGCCTGGAGGCCATCAAAGTGACCCGTACTCCCAAGATCGTGCTGCTGACCCTGGCCGTTTCGGCCGCGCTGGTTGGCTGCGGCAAGAACGAAACCCCGGCCAAGGATGCCACCGCCTCCACGCCGGCTGCCGCCGAAGCCACAAACTACACGCTGGACGAGAGCAAGCTGCCGGCCTACAACGCCTTCCAGCCCAGCGACCTCGATACCAGCAAGGACGCCTGTGGCGCCTTCGGCGACTACGTCAACAGCAAGTGGCTGGCCGCCAATGAAATCCCGGGCGACCGCACCAGCTGGGGCGCCTTCACCATCCTCGACGAGCGTTCGGTGGCCGTGCAGCACCAGCTGGCCGAACAGGTCGCGCAGGTGAAGACCCCGAACCACATCGAGAAGATCGTCGGTGACCTGTGGGCCACCGGCATGGACGAGGCCAAGATCAACGCCCAGGGCATCGAGCCGCTGAAGGCCGACCTGACCGCGATCGATGGCCTGCAGGACAAGGCGGCCATCGCCAACTACCTGCGCACCAGCGCCGCCAAGGGTGACAACGTCCTGTTCGGCTTCGGCGCCGAAGCCGACTTCAAGAACTCGGCCGTGAACATGGCCTACGCCAGCCAGGGCGGCCTGGGCCTGCCGGACAGCACCTACTACACCGATGCCAAGAACGCCGACAAGCTGAAGGCCTACCAGGCGCACGTCGCCAAGGTGCTGGAGCTGTCCGGCGTCGCTGCTGCCGACGCTGCCAAGCAGGCCGAGGACGTGGTCAAGTTCGAGACCCGCCTGGCCAAGGCGTCCAAGTCGCGTGTCGAACTTTCGCGCAACGTCGAGCTGTACTACAACCCGGTCACCGTGGCCGACGCGGACAAGCTGACCCCGAACTTCAGCTGGACCGAGTTCTTCAAGTCGCAGGGCGTGGCCGCACCGGAGAAGTTCTCGCTGGCCATGCCGGCCTTCCATGAGGAAGTGAGCAAGGCGCTGGGCGACACCGATCCGTCGGTGTGGCGTGCCTACCTGCGCTTCCACACCGTGGACAGCGCCTCGCCGTACCTGGCCGATGCCTTCGTGCAGGAGAACTACGAGTTCTACGGCAAAACCCTCAACGGCCAGAAGGAGCAGAAGCCGCGCTGGAAGCGTGTGCTGGGCACCATCGAGAATGACGCCGGTGAAGCCTTTGGCCAGCTGTACGTGAAGGTGGCCTTCTCGCCGGAAGCCAAGGCGAAGATGGAAGAACTGGTGAAGAACCTGGCCGCCTCGCTGAAGGACCGCATCCAGGGCCTGAGCTGGATGAGCGATGAAACCAAGGCCAAGGCCATCGCCAAGTGGGAAACCTTCACCCCGAAGATCGGCTACCCGGACAAGTGGCGTGACTGGTCGGGCCTGCAGACCCAGCGCGACAGCTTCCTGGGCAACGTGCGCGCGGCCAACGAGTTCAACTACAAGTTCAACCTGTCCAAGATCGGCAAGCCGGTGGACAAGACCGAGTGGGGCATGACCCCGCAGACGGTCAACGCCTACTACAACCCGCTGCAGAACGAGATCGTGTTCCCGGCCGCCATCCTGCAGCCGCCGTTCTTCGATCCGAAGGCCGACGACGCACTGAACTACGGCGGCATCGGCGCGGTGATCGGCCACGAAATGACCCACGGTTACGACGACCAGGGCGCACGTTTCGGGCCGACCGGCAACATGGAAGACTGGTGGACCGCCGCTGACAAGAAGAACTTCGAAGGCCTGACCGGCAAGCTGGTCAAGCAGTTCGACCAGTACAAGGTCGACGGCCAGGCGGTGAACGGCCACCTGACCCTGGGTGAGAACATCGCCGACCTGGGCGGCCTGGCTACCGCCTACGATGCCCTGCAGAAGGCCAGCGCCGGCAAGGAAGACCCGAAGGTGGACGGCTTCACCCGCGACCAGCGCTTCTTCTTCAACTGGGCCACCGTGTGGCGCACCAAGTACACCCCGGAGAACGCCAAGGTCCGCCTGGCGACCGACCCGCACGCCCCGGCGCAGTTCCGCGCCATGGGTGCGCCGTCGAACCTGCCGACCTTCGCCGCCGCGTTCCAGTGCAAGGCCGGTTCGCCGATGGCCCGCAGCGGCGACCAGCAGGTGGTGATCTGGTAAGCCGTGAAGAGCGATCAGAACGTCCACTCAACCTGAATAAAATGTGAGTTTTTGGCGCCATCCGGCGATGTCGGAAGGCTGTTGAAGGCCCGGACCTGGTTCCGGGCCTTTTTTGTGATCGACGTCAAGCCCTTGTGCCACAAGGGCTTAGCGCAGATCTGTGAAAAAAACATTACGAATCGGTTGCGCCCATGTGAGTTCATCTGTTATTCATTGATTCAGGGGTCTGTTCAACCCCTGTTAATTTTCAATATTCACTTTCGGGGAACTCGATGAGCAAGCATTCCAAGCAGCTGCGTCGCGCGGGTCTGACTGTGGCGCTGGGCCTGTGCCTGGCGGGCGCCGCACACGCCCAATCCGTGACCGGCAACATCTATGGTTCTGGCGAGCCTGGCAGCACCGTGACCGTCCAGAATCTGGGCACCGGCTTGAGCCGCACCGTGACCGTGGACAAGAACGGCCGCTACCGTGCAGCTGACCTGCCCAACGGCAACTACAAGGTCACCCTGCAGAAGAACGGCGAGGTCGTGGCGACCCGCGACTCCGTGCAGGTGATCATTGCCAGCGGTACCGACGTCTCCTTCGGCGCGGGCGGCAATGTGCAGAATCTGGACCGCGTGGAAGTAACCGCTGCAGCTGTTCCGCGCGTGGACGTTACCCAGATCGACACCCGCACCGTGTTCACCGCCGAGCAGATCAACAAGATCGCCGTCGGCCGTGACATTGCCAGCATCGCCCTGTTGGCACCGAGCGTGGTGTCCAACTCCGCCTATACCGCCAATGGCAATACGGTACCGAGCTTCGGTGGTGCAGCCTCCTCCGAGAATGCCTATTACATCAACGGCTATCCGGTCACCAATCCGCTGACCTCCATCGGCTTCACCACGCTGCCCTTCGATGCCCTGGCCCAGCAGCAGACGCTCACGGGCGGCTATGGTGCCGAGTTTGGTCGCGCCACCGGTGGTGTGGTGAACGTGGTCACCAAGCGCGGCTCCAACGAGTTCCATGCCGGTGCGTACACCTACTGGAGCCCGGAATCGCTTCGTTCGGAACCCAAGGACCTGTACTTCCCGAATACGGGCTTCTACGGCGATGACAACGCCGACCCGACCAAGCGCACCGACGGCAAGCTGTACCAGACTCGCAAGAAGTCCCAGAGCTGGACCCAGAGCAGCGGCATCTATGCCAGCGGCCCGATCGTGCAGGACAAGCTGTTCTTCTACGCAAACGTCGAACTGACCAAGCGACAGGGTGAAGGCGTGGCCTCCACATCGCAGGCAGCGGCGACCACCACCAATGCATGGCAGGAGTACGAGTACGAGTACCCCCGCTGGGCTGCGAAGATCGACTGGAACATCACCGACAACCATCTCCTTGAGCTGACCGGTGTATCCGACGTCACCAAGTACTACAGCGATGGCTACACCTACGACTACGCCACCGGAACCCCGGGCAACGTCCAGAACGCAGGCACCTACAACGAAGACAAGGCACGTCTGTACGTCGGCAAGTACACCGGCTACCTGACTGACGACCTGACCATCTCGGCCCTGTACGGTACGCAGAAGGTCGATCACAGCCAGTCGCCCTGGGGCTACAACCCGGCGTGCCCGCGCACCTCGTCTTCGGCCACCACGCGCGCACCAGGCATTCCGGCTGCCAACTACGCAGGTTGCTGGACTGCGGCTACCGTCAACGTCCCGGGCGCCTATGACGAAACCAAGGGCTTCCGCTTCGACGTCAACTATCGTCTGGGCAACCACGACCTTCGAGCGGGTCTGGACAACATGGAAGCGGAGTCGTTCACCGGTAGCGAATACGGTGGCGGTTTCGTCTGGGTCTACTCGCGCACCAACAACCCGAACGCCGCCATTGACGCCTCCCATGGCGTAGGCTCCCCGGCCGCAGCCGGCGGCCTGGGCAACCAGGGCTACTACGTGCGCCAGCAGTACTACACCCAGATTGCTCAGGTGAAGACCAAGCAGAGCGCGCAGTACATCGAAGATCGCTGGCAGGTTACCGACAACCTGTTGCTGCAGCTGGGCCTGCGCAACGAGACCTTCAAGAACTACACCAGCGCCGGTGAGGTGTACGTCAAGCAGGACAACCAGTGGGCTCCGCGCCTGGGCGCTGTCTGGGACGTCCATGGTGATTCGACCCTGAAGCTGTTTGCCAATGCCGGCCGTTACCACCTGGCACTGCCGAACAACGTCGCCGTGCGCGCCGCTTCCGGCTCTCTGTACACCATGGAGTACTTCACCTACACCGGCGTCGCCGCCGATGGTACGCCGACCGGCCTGGTGAACGTGCCCGTGGACCAGAGCAAGGGCTACACCTGCCCCGGCAAGCCGAATGCAATCTCGTCCAACCTCGAATGCGGTGACGCTCCGGATCCGCGCACCGTGGCAGCCGTGAACCTGAAGTCCCACTATCAGGACGAGTACATCATCGGCATGGAGCAGGTGCTCAACAGCAACCTGACCTGGGGTGCGAAGTTCACCTACCGTGACCTGAAGAGCGCAATCGACGATACCTGCACACCGGCGCTGGGCGGTGGCTGCTTCATCTTCAATCCGGGTGAATCCAACACCTTCTGGCAGGAGCAGGCAGACGGCAGCTTCGAGCAGGTGACCTATTCAGCAGCAGAGCTGAACCTGCCCAAGCTGAAGCGTCGCTACTACGCACTGGACCTGTTCCTGGAAGGCTCGATCGGCGAGAAGTTCAACGGCAAGATCAACTACACCTTCTCGCGCAACTACGGCAACACTGAAGGTCAGCTGGCTTCCGACCTCGACACCGGTACCGGTGGCCAGACCGACGTGTCGGCCACGCAGGACTGGGACCTGCCGCAGCTGATGGTCGGTGCAAACGGCCGACTGCCGAACCACCGTGCACACCAGATCAAGGCATTCGGCGCGTACCAGATCAGCGAAGAATGGCGCGTGGGTGGTTCGTTGCTGATCGATTCGGGTCGTCCGCGTTCCTGCACCAGCTTCTACCCGACTGCAGACCAGGGCCTGTACAACGGCGCCTACTATCACTTCTGCGGCCTGGCAGGCAGCGGTACCGCTCCGGGCTCGGCAGGCTACATCCCGCCGTCCAGCGACTACGCTTTCTCGGCACGTGGCAGCAAGGGTGACACGCCGTGGAACTACACCCTGAACCTGTCGCTGGCTTACACCCCGCTGTGGGCTGACAAGAAGCTGACCCTCCAGGCCGACGTACTCAACGTGCTGAATCGCCAGGAGCCGACGTTCTACTACAGCAATTACGCAACCGATCGCGTGACGCCGGATCAGCGCTACAACCAGCCTCTGGGCTACACCGCACCGCGTCAGGTTCGCCTGTCGGCTCGTTACGACTTCTAAGCAAGTCGAGCGAATGTTCCACTCTTGGGTGTGGGGTCGTCTGCACGGCCCCCAGCCATCTCTCCTCCCCCTGCTTCGGCAGGGGGATTTTTTTATCCGGAAGGTTGCATTCCCGGTCCCTCATCCCGGGCAGCTTCCCGGCTTGCTATAGTGCGCGCGCCCTCAATCCATCACGGATTCGTTCCACATGCCCAATTTCCGTCCGCTTGCCATCGCCCTGGGCATCAGCCTGGCGACCCTGGTCCCGACCCATGATGCGTTCGCCGCCGCCAAGAAGAAGGCCGCGCGCGCCCCGGCCGTCAGCGCCCAGTGCAGCGACTTCTATGACGCCACCAACGCAGGCTGGCTGAAGGCCAACCCGGTGCCACAGACCGGTGCCACCACCGCGCTGGGCCAGCTGGTCGACCGCAGCCGTCAGCAGCAGCGTGAACTGCTCGACGCAGCCATGAAGGCGCCGCAGGGCAACGTGCAGAAACTGCTGGGCGACTTCTGGGCCAGCGGCCTGGACGAAGCCGCCGTGGAAGCCGACGGATCCAATCCGATCGCCCCGCTGCTGACCCGCATCAACGCGATCAAGAAGGCCAAGGATGTGCCGGCCTCGATCGCCGCGCTGCACCAGGTCGGCATCCCGGTGGCCTTCAACTTCGGCCCGGACGTGGACCTGAAGGCGCTGGACCGCCACATCGGTTACTTCATGCAGGGCGGCATGGGCCTGCCGGACCCGGCGTTCTATACCCGCACCGACGCCGACACCGTGGCGCTGATGGGCCGCTACCGCAATTACGTCAAGCAGATCCTGGCACTGACCGGCACTCCGGCCGCCAAGCTGGATGCCGAGGCGCAATCGGTGATCGCACTGGAAACCGAACTGGCGCGCAACGCGCAGTCGCTGGCCGGCATCAACAACCCATTCAACAACTACGCGCCGATCTCCACCAAGGAGCTCAACAGCCGCTACCGCAACCTGCAGCTGGATGCGTTCCTGAAGGCCCAGGGCGTGGACGACGACCTGGTCTCGCTGGCCGACCCGGGCCTGTTCAAGCAGCTCGATGGCATGGTCACCAAGCTCAAGCCGGACCAGTGGAAGGCCTACCTGCGCTGGCGCGTGGGCGACTCGATGGCGCCCTACCTGTCCAAGGCCTACCGCGACGCCGAATTCGAGTTCCGCGGCCGCGTGCTGCGTGGCGAAACCCTGCCGCCGCAGCGCTGGGAAGACGTGCTGGAGGCGATCAACGTGGCCGCCGGCCCGATGCTCGGTCGCGAATACGCCGCCCGTTACCTGTCCGCCGAAGATCGTCGCCAGGCGGCGTGGATCGTCGACAAGGTGCGCGAAGTACAGATCGAAGCCGTCAAGAACAGCAGCTGGATGAGTGCCGAAGCCAAGACCGAAGCGCAGGCCAAGCTGGCCGCGCTGAAGATCGAGATCGGCACCCCGTTGCGCGACCTCGACTACAGCGTGCAGCCGATGGGCCGCGGCTCGTTCGGCGGCAACATGCTGATCGCGTCGACCTGGCGCCATCGCGAGGAAATGAAGCGCATCGGCAAGGGCAACGCCGACCGCCGCTGGGACGTGCTGCCGCAGCAGCCGTCGCTGGCCTACGATCTGGCGCAGAACCGCCTGATCGTCACCGCTGCGATCCTGCAGGGGCCGGTGTTCAACGCCAAGGCCGACGCTGCCGACAAGTTCGGCAGCTTCGGTGGCCTGGTCGGCCACGAGCTGACCCGTGCGATCGATGCCAAGGGCGCACTGGTCGATGCCAAGGGCGAACTGCGCAGCTGGTGGACCCCGGCCGACAAGACCGCCTGGACCCTGCTCGGCAATCGCGTGGCCGCGCAGTACAGCGCGTACGACTTCCCGGGCGTGAAGGGTGCCAAGGTCAACGGCACGCTCACCCAGGAAGAGAACCTGGCCGACATCGCCGGCCTGGAACTGGCGTGGGCCGCGTACACCGCGCAGGAGCCGAAGGCCAAGCCGGCACAGCAACAGGGCTTCTTCCGCGCGTGGTCGGCGTTGTGGGCGCAGCAGCTGTCGCCGAACGAGGCCGTGCGTCGCCTGACCGCCGACATCCGTGCACCGGGCCTATGGCGCAGCAACGGCACGCTGGCCAACCTGCCGGCGTTCGGTGCCACCTTCAGCTGCAAGGCCGGCCAGCCGATGCAGCGCAGCGAAGCCGAGCAGATCAAGGTCTGGCGCTGAGTGAACTGCTGCAACTGGCAATGCAGAGGGCGCCTTCGGGCGCCCTTTTTTTGCAGGTGCAGCACGATCCCGGCTTAACACCCGGCGTGCTATCGCTGCGGCCTCGTCCATCGCGGAGCCCCGACATGGCACACAAGAACACCATCTGTGTCTGGTACGACAACGGCGCGCTCGAGGCCGCCACCTTCTATGCCAGCCTCCTGCCCGACAGCGCGGTCACCGCCGTGCATCACGCGCCGGGCGACTACCCGGATGGCAAGGAAGGCAACGTGCTGACCGTCGAATTCACCGTCTGCGGCATTCCCTGCGTCGGCCTCAACGGCGGCAGCGCGTTCAAGCACAGCGAAGCGTTCTCCTTCCAGATCCAGACCGAGGACCAGGCCGAGACCGACCGCCTGTGGAATGCGATCGTCGGCAACGGTGGCCAGGAGAGCCAATGCGGCTGGTGCAAGGATCGCTGGGGCATCTCCTGGCAGATCAGCCCGCGCATGCTCATCGAAGCGGTGACCAGCAAGGACAGGGCACTGGCCAAGCGCGCCTTCAACGCGATGATGCCGATGAAGAA
Source organism: Stenotrophomonas sp. YJH_SMC_6 (assembly GCF_059371335.1). Lineage (NCBI taxonomy): Bacteria > Pseudomonadati > Pseudomonadota > Gammaproteobacteria > Lysobacterales > Lysobacteraceae > Stenotrophomonas > Stenotrophomonas sp. YJH_SMC_6. The sequence goes on from NZ_JCAFUM010000013.1 coordinate 115,334, forward strand.
GATCGACATCGCCACCATCGAAGCGGCGATAAAAAAAGGGGACGGAGGGGATTAAGTCGTTTCTGCCCACCGCTGCCGACCCAGTGCGAATTGCGACTTGATCCCCTCCGTCCCCTTTTTTTGAGGTGCTGATGTCCTGGGATGCAATCATCATCGGGGGTGGCCACAACGGCCTGGTCTGTGCGGCCTATCTGGCGAAGGCCGGAAAGAAGGTGCTGGTCCTTGAACGGCGCGGCGTGCTCGGCGGAGCGGCGGTCACCGAGGAGTTCCATCCCGGCTTCCGCAACTCGGTGGCGTCGTACACGGTGTCGCTGTTGCAACCGAAGGTGATCGAAGACCTGCAACTGCATGCGCATGGGCTGCGCATTGTCACGCGCCCGGCCAACAACTTCCTGCCATTGCCCGACGACCGCTACCTGTTGTCGGCACCTGGCCGCACCCAGGCCGAAGTCGCTGGATTCTCCGCTCGGGATGCACAGCGCCTGCCAGCGTACGAAGCACGCCTGGAGATCTTCGCCGATGTACTGCGCGCGTGGGCTCTCCGCGCGCCACCGGACATCGGCGTCGCCGGCGGCTGGCGCGGCCTGCCCGCACTTTGGCAGATGGGGAAGCTCGGCCGCGAACTGGCGGCGCTGGATGCACCGCTGCGGCAGGAGCTGCTGGACCTGTTCACTCTGTCGGCGGCGGAATACCTGGACCGCTGGTTCGAGAGCGAGCCGATCAAGGCGCTGTTCGGCTTCGATGGCATCGTCGGCAACTATGCCAGTCCATACACACCGGGCAGCGCCTACGTGTTGCTGCATCACGTGTTCGGCCAGTGCAATGGCGTGAAGGGTGCATGGGGCCATGCGATGGGTGGCATGGGCGCGATCAGCCAGGCCATCGCCAGCGCGGCGCGCGAGGCCGGGGCCGAGCTGCGCGTGGATGCCGGCGTGCGACGGGTACTGACCGAACAGGGCCGCACCGTGGGGGTGGAACTGGCCAACGGCGAAACCCTGCGTGCACGCGCGGTGGTCGCCAACGTCAATCCGAAGCTGCTGTACGAACAGCTGCTGGAGCCGGCGCAGGTACCGGCTGCCACACGCGAACGCATGACGAACTGGCGCTGCGGTTCCGGCACCTTCCGGATGAACGTGGCGCTGTCGCGGCTGCCGGAGTTCCGCGCCCTGCCCGGTCCGGGCGATCACCTCAGCGCCGGCATCATCATGGCACCCAGCCTGGACTACATGGATCGCGCCTGGCTGGATGCGCGCCGCGACGGTTGGTCGCGCGAACCGATCGTGGAAATGCTGATACCCAGTACGCTGGACGATTCACTCGCACCGCCCGGGCAGCATGTGGCCAGCCTGTTCTGCCAGCACGTGGCGCCGGTACTTCCTGATGGGCGTCACTGGGATGACCACCGCGACACGGTAGCCGACCTGATGATCGCTACCGTTGAACGCTATGCGCCCGGCTTCGCTGACAGCGTGCTCGGTCGTCAGGTGCTGTCCCCGCTCGATCTGGAACGCACCTTCGGCCTGGTCGGCGGCGACATCTTCCACGGCGCACTGAGCGCCAACCAGTTGTTCTCGGCGCGGCCGATGGTCGGCCAGGCCGGCTATCGCGGCGCCCTTCCCGGCCTGTATCTGTGCGGGTCGGGTACCCATCCCGGCGGTGGTGTTACCGGTGCACCGGGGCACAATGCGGCGCAGGTGGTGCTGCGGGACCTGTAGCGGTGTGCCGACCAACGGTCGGCACCTGGGCGTCAAGTGATCCTTCGGATCATTTGACGCTGCGCAGATGGTTCGGGCGCTTCGGGGGGCCGGGCGGGCGGCGCTTGTTGAACGGCGGCTGCCCGCGCCAGTAACGGATCAGCAACCAGCCGAACAGCATGCCGCCCAGGTGCGCGAAATGGGCCACGCCCGGCTGCCAGCCGGTCATGCCCAGCACCAGTTCGCCCACGCCGAACAGGATCACGAAGGTCCGCGCCTTCATCGGGATCGGCGGGAACAGCAGCATCACCCGCTGGTTGGGGAACAGCATGCCGTAGGCCAGCAGCAGGCCAAACACGCCACCGGAGGCGCCCAGCACCGTCGCCGGGTTTTCCAGCAGCGTGCCCACCAGCAGCTGGCAGACGCCTGCACCAGCCACGCACACCAGGTAATACAGCAGGAAGCGTTTCTCGCCCCAGGTCTGCTCCAGCGGCGCGCCGAACATGAAGACCGCCAGCATGTTGAAGAACAGGTGGCCGAAGCTGCCATGCAGGAAGCCATAGGTCAGCAGCTGCCACGGCTGGAAGTTGCCGCCCGGCGAGAACGCATCGAAGCCCTGCTGCAGCGGTTGCAGCATGAACGGCTCGAAGGTCTGCATGCCGAGCAGGAACGGCTGCTGCAGCAGGAACAGGATCGCATTGGCGATCAGCAGGGCCTTGGTGACGGTTGGCAGTCGCGGGAACATGGGAGTACCGGCATGGAACGGCCTCCATCATAGCCGCAGCACCGTGTCTTGTTGGCGGCCCTCAGGTCCGGCCTGTTCAGTCGCCAGCGGTGCTCATCCCGGGCCCCACACAGCGGCATCCAGTGCCGCTGCCGGATCAGCCGCCGGCATCCGCACCCGGCCGTTCTCCACCACTACGCCCTCCGCGCGCAACCGCTGTGACTGCTCGCGCCATCCGGCCGACCCTTCTTCCATGGCAATTCGCCCATCCGAGCGCAGCACGCGGTGCCAGGGCAGGTCCGGGTCGTCGTTCTGGCCCAGGATGCGCGCGGTCAGGCGTGCACGCCCGGGCAGGCCCGCGCGCATCGCCACCTGGCCGTAGCCCATCACCTGCCCTGCGGGGATCGCGCGGATCACCGCCAGGATGCGCGCACGCGCCTGCTCCGGTGTCAGCGCCGCAGGCGGGTCACCAACAGTACGCCGATCAGTACCAGCACGGTGCCGGCGATCTGCGCCGGCCCCATCGGTTCGTCGAGCAGCCATAGGCTCATCACGATGGTGGAAACAGGGCCCAGCATACCGACCTGCGCGGCCAGCGACGAACCCACGCGCTGCACCGCCAGCATGATCGCCAGCACCGGCAGCACCGTGCACACGGTGGCATTGACCAGCGACAGCCATTGCACTGGCGCCGGTGCCTGCCACAGCAACGGCAGCGAATGGGTCACCGCGAAATGCAGCAGCACCAGCACGCTGGCCACGCAGCTGGCATAGGCGGTCAACCGCACCGCGCCGATGCGTGCGACCACCTGCCCACTGCCGAACAGGTACAGCGCGTAGCTGAGCGCACTGCCCAGTACCAGCAGGCTGCCGACGATGATCTGCCCGCCCTCGCGCTGCAGATCGTGGCCGAAGGCGAGCAGCACGCCCAGATAGCTCAGCACCAGCGCGCCGATCTGCCACCGACCGGGCCGCTGGCGCGCCAGCAGCACGTTGATCAGCAGCACCAGGGTCGGGTTCAAGTAAAGAATCAGGCGCTCAAGGGTCACGCTGATGTACTGCAGGCCCTGGAAGTCGAGCAGACTGGACAGGTAGTAGCCGGTGAAGCCCAGCCACAACACGCGGGCGCGGTCGGCCCAGGACAGCGGCTCGGTCCGGCGCGCGGCCCACAGTGCCATCAGCACGAACAGCGGTAGCGCCATCAGCATGCGCAGGGCGAGCAGCGTGGTGGCATCCACGCCGTGACGCAGGCCGAGCTTGACGATGATGGCCTTGCCGGAGGCGGCGATGGCGCCGATCGCGGCCAGGCCGATGCCTCCCAGCGCGATGCGTGGGGAAGCGGTGGCGATACGGGAAGCGGGGCTGGACATCAGGACGACGGCGGGCCGCACGGGGCGGCCAGGGAAGGCGTAAGGGCGTCCATTGTCGCATGGGTGCGCCTGGTGACCTGGAGAGCCGAGCCTGCGCTCGGCTCTAAAACCGTCCAGCTCAGCGCATCAGCACCACTTCCTCGGCCGAGGTCGGGTGGATCGCCACGGTGTCGTCGAACTGGGCCTTGGTCGCGCCCATCTTCACCGCCACCGCAAAGCCCTGCAGGATCTCGTCGGCCGCTTCGCCCAGCAGGTGGATGCCCACCACCCGTTCTTCCGGACCGGCACAGACCATCTTGAACAGGCTGCGCTGGGTGCCGTTGGCCAGCGCCTGCAGCATCGGACGGAAACGGCTGTGGTAGACGCTCACCTGATCGAACCGCGCGCGCGCCTCTTCTTCGCTCATGCCCACCGCGCCCAGCGGTGGATGCGAGAACACCACGCTGGCCACGTTCTCGTAATCCATCTTCGACTGCGGGCGGCCACCGAACAGGCGGTCCATCAGCCGCCGCGAAGCGGCCACCGCCACCGGGGTCAGGCCGACCTTGCCAGCGATGTCGCCCACCGCGTGCACGCTCGGCACACACGTGGTCTGCCATTCGTCCACCTGCACCTGCTGGTGTTCGCCGATACCGATGCCGAGCGCTTCCAGGCCCAGATCGCGGCTGTTGCCACGGCGGCCGGTGGCAAAGAACACCGCGTCGAACACGCTGTCGAGCGGGCCATCATGGCCGAATGCACGTACGCGTTCGCCATCGCGCTGCAGTTCGCGCAGGCGATAGCCGAAATGGATGCGCACGCCCTGCTGCTTCAGGTTCTCGGCCAGCTGATCGGTCAGCTCGTAATCGAAGCGATCCAGCAGCCGCTGGCCACGCACCAGCAGGCTCACCTTGCTGCCCAGTGCCTGCAGCAGGCCGGCCAGCTCCACCGCGATGTAACCGCCACCGATGATCGCCACCTCGGCCGGTGCCGCGCGCAGATCGAAGAAATCATCGGAAACCAGGCCCAGTTCGGCACCGGGGATGTCAGGCCGCAGCGGGTGCGCGCCGGTGGCGATCAGGATGTGTTCAGCGCTGTAACGCACGCCATCGCTGCAGGCCACGGTATGCGCATCTAGCAGATGACCGCGCGCCGGAATGCGCACCACGCCGGTTTCGTCCAGGCGCTTGTGGTAGCTGGTGTGGATGTTGCTGATGTAGGCCTGGCGATGGATCACCAGCTCCTTCCACGACAATGCCGGGCGTGCCTTGACATCGAAACCCATGGCACTGGCCAGGCCGATGCGCTCGTGCAGGTCGGCCGCCAGCCACATGGCCTTCTTCGGCACGCAGCCGACGTTGACGCAGGTCCCGCCCAGTTCACCAGGCTCCAGCAGCGCCACGCGCTTGCCGTGCTGCGCGGCGCGGATCGCGCCAGCCAGGCCGGCGGAACCACCGCCAAGGACGATCAGGTCGTAATCATAGGGTGCAGTGCTCATCGGAATCGCTCGGGTCGGTAAGGGGCAGGATCGATCGCCGGCGTGCGGCCGCAGACGAGATCGGCGATCAGCTGGCCGGTGCCGGCGCTCATGCTGATGCCGAGCATGCCATGCCCCGCTGCAAGCCAGACGTGAGGATGCGCGGGCGCGCGGCCGATCAACGGCACGTCGTCCACGCTCATGGGGCGCCACCCGCACCACTGCTCCTGCAGCTGCACACCACGTGGCGCGCGCAGGTAGTGGTCGGCGGCCTGCTGCAAGGCCTGCAGGCGGGTCGTGCGCAGCTGCGGATCGGCACCGGCGAATTCCATGGTGCCGCCCAGCCGCAGCGCTTCGCGCCAGGCGATCACGAACACGGAATGGTCCTTCAGCACGACTGGACGCTGCGGCACCTGCGCCGGTCGTGACCAGGTCAGCGAGTAGCCCTTGCCGGGTTGGATCGGCACGCGCAGATCCAGTTGCCGCGCCCAGCGCGGTGACCACGGCCCGGTCGCCAGCACCAGCTCGCGCGCCAGCAGCATGCGTTCACCGACACGCACGCGCACACCCTGCGCATCGGCGCTGAAATCCTCCACGTCCGACTGCTCTTCGATCACCACGCCCTGTGCCCGCAGCACGCGCGCCAGTTCGGCGGTGTAGCGGTCCGGACGCAGCTGGGCATCGCCGGGGAAGTGGATCGCACCGGCAAGGCGATCATGGAACGCCGGATTGTCACGCGCGTAGTCGGTGCCATCAATGCGCGCCGAGGCAATGCCCTGTGCGTTCAGCGCCTCACACTCGGCAGCGTGGTGATCGAAATTGCGGGCGTCACCGAACACATAGTCCAGACCGCGCGCCTCGAACTCGCAGTCCAGCGCATGCGTCTGCACCCACTGCGCCAGGCGCAGCCGTGAATCATTCAACAATGCGCCGCGTGCCCGCGTGGCGTGCAGCCAGTCGCGTGCGTTGCAGCGCGCCCCGAACTGCAGCAGCCAGCGCCACAATGCTGGGTCCAGGCGTGTACGCACGTACAGCGGCGCACGCGGATCGAGCATCCAGCGCAGCGCGCGCAACGGCACGCCGGGCGCTGCCAGCGGTGGCGCGTGGCTGGGGGTGATGGTGCCGCAGTTGCCATGCGAGGTCGCGCCGCCGACACGCCCACGGTCGATCACGCGTACCTGCCGGCCCTGTGCGCGCAGCGCGAGTGCGGCAGCCAGTCCAATGGCACCGGCGCCGACCACGATCACATCCTCGCGCGCGCCCTGCATCGATCAGCCCTGGCCGGCCTCGCGCCGCATCGGCGGCCACTGCCGATAGGTCATCGCGCGCCACAGCCATTCCATCGGCCCAAAGCGGAAGCGGCGCAGCCATACGTGCGAGATGCCCACCTGCACGGTGAACAGCAGCAGCGCGAACATCAACTGCACGCTGCGTGGCATCGTTTCGAACGCGCCCAGGCCGTAGTGGTAGAACAGCCAGGTGCACAGCAGCGACTGGCCGAGGTAATGGGTCAACGCCATGCGCCCGACCGGCGCCAGCCAGCCCAGCCGCGCGCGCCAGTGTACGATCCAAGCCAGGTAACCCAGGCACATCGGCAGACCGCCGATCGTCACCAGCGCCATCGCCGCCGTAACCGGCAGATCGTAAGCGCCCGGCGCCAGATACGGCTTCCAGGCAACACCCAGCAGCGTGACCAGCAGGCCGAAGGGCAGCGCCCCCCAACGCAACACCGCATACAGCCGCGGGAAGCGATCCGGCGTGGCCAGCGCGCCGCTGCCGGCAAACCAGCTGCCGATCAGGAACATGCCCAGCACTTCCGGGCCGGTGATCAGCATCGCCCCCATCGACGTGCCGAACTCGCTCAGCCGCTGCGCATTGGCCTGCATCCAGCTGCCCTGCCCGTACACCAGGCGCTGCAGATCGATGCTCTGCTGCGCGTCGGTGAGCATCTTCCGCACGTCCTCCGCCGAAGCCATCGACACCATCGCGCCGACCAGCAGCATCATCGCCACACCGCCGAGATAGACCGTTACACCCATCCACGGCAGCCAGCTGCGCGGCGCCTCGCGGCAGGCCAGCAACGGCAACGAGACCAACGCGTACATCACCAGGATGTCGCCGGACCAGACCAGCAGCGCGTGGCACAGACCGATCAGCAGCAAGCCAGCGCTGCGGCGCAGGTAGAACGGGGTGAAGTCACGCCCGGCCGCCTCGGCGCGCTGCGCCATCACCGCGAAGCCGGCGCCGAACAGCAACGAGAACAGGGTGAAGAACTTGCCCTGCACGAACACGTAGACAAAGGCATCGGCCCAGTAGTCAATACCCTGCCAATGCACGTCGATGCCGGTGAAGGCCAGGTCCAGCGGTCCGCTGAAGGCCTCGATGTTCATCAGCAGGATGCCCAGCAGCGCAGCACCGCGCAGCACGTCCAGCACGGCGATGCGTTCGCCGGAAGCCACCGGCTGCAGGGAAGGAGAAGCGGCGTTCACGGGGCGTCCGTCGGGCAGGTCCGCCATTATGCCGCCGGCCCGCGTGCCATGGATGGCCGCGCCGTGTTCCAGAAACGCAATGGCCCGCCGAAGCGGGCCGTTGCTGCCATCATGATCGCGCTGCGATCAGTGGTGGTGACCGCCGTCGCCGTGGACGTGGCCGTGGTCGATCTCTTCCTTGCCGGCTTCGCGCACATCGACGATTTCCACGTCGAAGTGCAGGTCCTTGCCGGCCATCGGATGGTTCAGGTCGACGTCGACGACGCTCATGCCGACCTTCTGCACGGTCACCGCACGCGGGCCGAAGTTGGTCTGCAGCACGACCTGCTGGCCCGGAGCCAGCTTGGTGTTGCCGAAATGCTTCTTCGGCACGCGCTGGGACAGGCCCTCGCGGCGCTCGCCGTAGGCATCGGCTGCGTTGACGTCAACGCTGAAGGTCGCGCCGGCTTCCTTGTCCATCATGGCGTTTTCCAGGCCCGGGATGATGTTGCCGTGGCCGATCAGGATCGCCAGCGGCTCGCCTCGGTCCTTGGACGATTCGATCGGCTCCTGGCCGACTTCGGAAACGGTGTAGTGGAAGCGGACAACGCGGTCTTTTTCGATCTTCATGCGCAACTCTGTCTGGATCTGCCGGAGGCAGGCGGGTTGGGGCGGGTTGTCGCCCGGCGGGGACGCCGCCATCATGACGGCCAATCCCAAGGTGGCGCATTATCCGGAGAACATGCACATCACGCCAGTTTCGTCCGGCCTGCGCCGGCTCCTCGCCCCGGCCCTGCTGCTGGCCCTGCCCGTGCTAATGACCGCCTGCGGCGGCGGCAAGGCCACCCGCCCCGCTCCGCCCCCGCCGACCGCGAACTGGCCGAAGACCGTGCCGGACAACCCCGAGGCGGCCAACTCGGTGCTGATGCGTGCCATCAGCCTGGTCGGCACCCCCTACCGCTATGGCGGCAACACCCCGGATTCCGGCTTCGACTGCAGCGGCCTGGTGGCCTATGTCTATCGCGAGATGCTGGACCTGAAACTGCCGCGCACCTCGCGCGACCTGGCGGCGGTACAGGGTCCGAAGATCGATCCGCAGCGCCTGGCCACCGGCGACCTGGTGTTCTTCGGCAGCCGCGGCAGCGTCACCCATGTCGGTATCTATGTCGGTGAAGGGCGTTTCGTGCATGCGCCGAGCACCGGCGGCACCGTGCGCCTCGACTCGATCAGCGGTCCCTACTGGAAGGACCACTACACAGGGGCGAAACGCGTCCTTCGCTAAAATGAACAGGCGATATGTTCAAAACTGTGACAAACATCACCATGCAACTAACGAATTACTAACGGAATTTTTAACTTATCCGCGCTTTTACAGGGCATGATGCCCCATCGTTTTTTTCCTGTGACCGACGCGTGACGACTGACGACCTGAAAAGCGAAGGCCAGACTTCCGTATCTTCACGTAGTGCCCGCCCGCTGTTGCTTGGCCTGGCACTGTGTCTGACCAGCCTTCCGGCCTGGTCGCAGACTGCTCCGAACCGTTCCGATGTGAGCCCGGCCCCGGTGGCCGAGAGCACCGCCCGACCGGCCGCCAAGGCCGAGGCTGCCGCTCCGCAACGCAGCCGCGTCGACGCCGCCGCCAGCGCTACCCTGGCCGCCCTGCTGCCTCACCTGGCCGCCAACGACACCATTCCGCTGATGGACCGCTCGGCCGTGGTGGCCGGTGACCTCAGCCGCCTCCTCGCCAACTACGACACCAGCAGCGCTGCCAATGGCAGCGTTGTCGGCACCGCGGCCGACAATGGCAAGGTGCAGTCGCTGCTGCGTCGCGCGATGACCCTGCTGGGCACCCCATACCGTTGGGGCGGCAGCAACCCGGACAGCGGCTTCGACTGCAGTGGTCTGGTCGGCTACGTGTTCCGCTCGGCCCTGGGCATTGAGCTGCCGCGCGTCTCGCGCGAAATGGCACACGACGACAACGCCGAACTGATCAACGACCGCACCGCGCTGGCCGCCGGTGACCTGGTGTTCTTCGGCCGCAAGGGCCGCGTCGATCACGTCGGCATCTATGTGGGTGATGGCCGCTTCCTGCACGCACCGAGCTCGGGCAAGGACGTGCGCGTGGACACCCTGCTCAGCGGCTACTGGGGCAACAAGTTCATGCAGGCCCGCCGGGTCGATCTCTGATCTGACACCACGCCGCCTGACACGAGAAAGCCGCTGCCCTGCAGCGGCTTTTTTGTTAGGCCCGCGCAATGGTGGGTAGCTGCCGATCTTGGTCGGCACCGCCTTCATCCACGCATGGCGTGGATCTACCGACCTCTGGTGGGTACTGACCTTTGGTGGGTACTGACCTTTGGTGGGTACTGACCTTTGGTGGGTACTGACCTTTGGTGGGTACTGACCTTTGGTGGGTACTGACCTTTGGTGGGTGCCGACCGTTGGTCGGCACCGCCTCCATCCACGCATGGCGTGGTTCTACCAGACCCGGCATGACCGCCACCGCGCCAGCCAGCTCCCAAACAAAAAGCCCGCCGTTCAGGGCGGGCCTTTCGTCTCCACACACCCTCAGCCGCGTGGCGGCGTCGGATCGGGGTCGTCCACACCCACATTGCTGGACGGATTGTCATACACCGCCTGGTCGAGCAGCCCGGTTTCCTTGGCCACGATCACCGGCACCAGCATCTGGCCGGTCACGTTCGTCATCGTGCGCATCATGTCGAGGATGCGGTCGATGGCATACAGGTAGCCGATCGTCTCCAACGGCAGGTTGGCCGCGCTCAGCACCACCGTAGCCATGATCACCGCGGTACCCGGAACACCGGCCGTACCGAAGCTGCCCAGCACCGAAGCGATCAGCACCACCACGTACTGTTCAGGGGTCAGCGGCACACCGCTGTACTGCGCGATGAACACCGCGCACAGCGCCGGGTAGATGGCACCGCAGCCGTCCATCTTGATGCTGGCGCCCAGCGGCACCGCAAACGAACCGTAATCCTTGTTCACGCCCAGGTTGTGGGTGATCGAACGCAGTGCCACCGGCATCGCCGCGAAGCTGGAAGAGCTGACGAACGCAACCTGCATGCCCGGCGCCGCACCACGGAAGAACTTCAGCGGGTTCAGTCCGTGCGCCAGCAGCAGTGCGCTGTACACCACCACGATGTGCAGGGCGCAGGCCACGTACAGGGCCAGCACGAAATGCCCCAGCGGCAGCAGCTTCTCGAACCCGTAGCTGCCGACCAGACCGGCGATCAGGCCAAAGGTGCCGATCGGGGTGACTTCCAGCACGAAGCGGGTCACCTGGATCATGATGTCGCTCATCTGGCCGACCAGCTTGCGCGCCTCGGTCACCTTCTCGCCGAGCTTGACGATGGCGAAGCCGACCAGGCCGGCGAAGAAGATCACCGGCAGGATCGAGCCACGGCCGGCGGCCAGCACGGTTTCGCCGGCCGCGTTGACCTTGGTGCCGATACCGGACAGCGCATAGAAGATATTGGCCGGTACCACGTCCAGCAGCACCTGCACCACGCTGGGCACTTCGCGCGGCACGTAATTGCTGGCCATCGTCAGTTGCAGGCCACCGGCGCCGGGCTGCAGCACGGCGCCCACACCCAGGCCGACGCACACCGCCAACGCAGCAGTGATCACGAACCACAGGAAGGTGCGGCCACTGAGCGCGGCAACCGACTTCTGGCCGTGCAGCGAGGAGATCGCATTGATGACCGCGAAGAACACCAGCGGCACGGCGATCATCTTGATCAGGGTGACGTACAGCTCGCCAAGCGGGCCGAACCACGTTTCCGCGGCCGGGCCGAGCGCCCAGCCGGCCAGCGCGCCGAGCACGAAGCCACCGACCACGCGCTGCCAGAATGGAATCCGCAGCCAGGCAGAGACCAGCTTCATAGGCAATCCAGAGGGAAGGAAGGGATGCTGGCACGATAGCCCATCAACGGCTGGGGAACGACCGCCCGACCGGCAAATCAGTGTGTCATCGGCGTGCCTTGCGAGGGCGGGCATAATGAACGTCCCGTTACAGTTTGTGAGATCCCCGCGTCCATGCGCCGTTCCGTCTCCCTGTTGGCCGCCTGCGCCACCACCCTGCTGCTGGGCGCCTGCGCCAGCACCACCCCCGCCACTGCCCCGGCCAGCCTCAAGGTCGCCGTCGACCCCGTCGCCCACCCGGCCGGCGAGACCCCGCAGTGGTGGTACCGCAGTGGCGCCGCCCAGGCCGCCGCCAACGGTGCGATGTCCGGCAAGGCCAAGAACGTCATCCTGTTCCTCGGCGACGGCATGAGCCTGACCACCGTGGCCGCCTCGCGCATCTACGAGGGCCAGCAGAAGGGTGGCTCCGGTGAAGAGAACCTGTTGTCCTGGGAGCGCTTCCCGGCCACGGCATTCAGCAAGACCTACAACACCGATTCGCAGACGCCCGATTCGGCCGGCACCATGACCGCCATCACCACCGGCGTGAAGACCCACATGGGTGCGATCGGCGTCAGCGCCGGCAGCCGCACCGACTGTGCCGACAGCCTGTCCAAGGGCCTGCTGACCTGGCTGCAGCTGGCCGACAGCGCCGGTCTGGCTACCGGCGTGGTCTCCACCGCGCGCCTGACCCATGCCACCCCGGCCGCCACCTACGCGCACTCGCCCGAGCGCAACTGGGAAAACGACACCGACCTGACCGAAGCGGCCAAGGCGGCCGGCTGCAAGGACATCGCCCAGCAGCTGCTGTCGACCTCACGCTATGGCCGCGGCCCCCTGGTCGCCCTCGGTGGCGGCCGCGGTGAATTCACCACCGTGGAAGAGCGCGATCCGGAATACGACGACAAGGTCGGCCAGCGGCTGGATGGCCGCAGCCTGGTGCAGGAATGGCAGCAGGCGCACCCGCAGGGTGCCTACGTGTGGAACAGCAAGCAGCTGGCCGCCGCCGCCAACGCACCGGCCATCCTCGGCCTGTTCGAGCCGGACCACATGCGCTACGAGTACGAGCGCCCGCAGGATCCGGGCGGCGAGCCGAGCCTGGCCGAACTGACTGCCGCAGCGATCAAGAATCTGTCGAAGCACCAGGAAGGCTACGTGCTGATGATCGAAGGCGCGCGCATCGATCACGCCAACCACAGCGGCAATGCCTACCGTGCACTGACCGAGACCGTGGCCCTGTCCGACGCAGTGCGCGTGGCCAACGAACTGACCTCCGCCGACGACACCCTGATCATCGTCACCGCCGACCACTCGCACACGCTGAACTTCGTCGGCTACCCGGCACGTGGCAACCCGATCCTGGGCAAGGTGAAGGACAAGGGCGGCGAAGACGGCGCCGGCAAGCTGGACTACGCGCTGGACGGCACCGGCCAGCCGTACACCACGCTGAGCTACGCCAACGGCCCGGGCCACACCGGCAGCAGCAACCAGCAGCCGGCCGGCCCGAAGCGTTACCCGCACAACCCGAGCAGCTTCGAACCGGCCAACGGCCGCCCGAACCTGCGCGAGGTCGACACCGAGCATCCGGACTACATGCAGGAAGCACTGGTGCCGATGAAGTCCGAATCGCACGGTGGCGAGGACGTCGGCATCTGGGCACGCGGCCCGGGCAGCAAGGCGATCCGCGGCACGCTGGAACAGAACGCGATCTATCACATGATCGTGCAGGCCACCCCGGCCCTGCGCGAGCGCCTGTGCCAGGCTGGCACTTGCGATGACAAGGGCGTGCCGGTGCAGCTGCCGGCACCGACCGCGTTCGAGCGCAAGGCCGAGGCCAAGTGATCGCACGGCAGGCCCGCCCTGACGCTGCCAGCGGCCGCTTCGCGCGGTCGCTGGCCCTGCTTGGCATGCTGGTCAGCGCCACTGCAGCGGCACAGGCACCGGCATGCAAGCTGCTGACCGACGAACACGGGTTGTGGCCGCTGCCCAACTGCGAGGTGATCGATCACCGGCCGAAGATCAGCGCCGACACGCTGAAGGACCTGAATTACGACGACCACGGCCTGGCAGTGGTGTACGCCGACCAGGGTTTCCACTACGTCGACCGCAAGGGCCGCAGCCTGCCGGTGCTGACCTGGGACAACGGCCCGGAAACGCCGCAGGAAGGCCTGCTGCGCGCCCGCGTCGGCAACCGCGTGGGCTACTTCGACCTGACGTTCCGCCAGGTGGTGCCCGGCACCTTCGATTTCGCATGGCCGTTCCAGGACGGCGTGGCCGAGGTCTGCAATGGTTGCCGTCGTGGTACGCCGGATGCCGATGGCCACACGCCGATGGAAGGCGGAGAGTGGTTCCGCATCGACCGTTCGGGTCGTCGGGTGAAGTAGGGTTTTCGGCAGGGCTGCGCCCTGCACCTGCCGAAGCCGAAGCCAAATCAAGATCAAAAGCGGCTCTGGTTTTCTGTGAGTTGGGCGGGGCGGTATGGGTGGTCAGGACACGCCGTAAACCCGTCCATGGGGGCTCGATGGCGCCATCCATGGCGCCAACGGTCCTGCCCACCCACACCGCCCCACCCCGACAGATTTCCGATGACGGTTGGACCATCCACGCCCTGCGTGGATGAAATCTGTCAAATATCGAAATAAATCGGGGTCAGATCCGTTTTCCGCAGGAAAACGGATCTGACCCCAAGAGCAATTCCGACAGTTCGCAGGAAACTGTCGAAGGCGGGGTGGGTCCGGTTGCGGGGGCGTGAGCCGCATGGATGCGGCGACCGAGCTTACATGGACGTACTTGCAGCGGCCCCCGCAACCGGACCCACCGCGCCTACCCTCAGGAAACCAGCTTCTGCTGTTGCTGTTGCTGTTGCTGTTGCTGTTGCTGTTGCTGTTGCTGTTGCTGTTGCTGTTGCTCTGGATCGTAGCGGGTGCAGGGCGCAGCCCTGCCGAGCAACCCTATACTTGCCACCGTGACTGCCTTCCCTGCCCTCGTTCCGCTGGATGCGCCGCTGCTGGTGGGCTACAGCGGTGGCGTCGACTCCACCGTGCTGCTGCACTGGCTGTGGCGCTGCGCGCAGACTTCCGGCACCGCCCTGCGCGCGGCGCACGTGCATCACGGCCTGCAACCCGATGCGGATGACTGGGTGCTGCACTGCCAGCAGCAATGCGACGCCTGGGGCATTGAGCTGGCCGTGCACCGCGTGCAGGTCGAGAACGGCACAGGCCTGGGCACCGAAGGTGCCGCGCGACAGGCACGACGTGCCGCGTTCGCGGCTGAGCTGCGCGAAGGCGAAACGCTGGCACTGGCGCAGCACCAGGACGACCAGGCCGAGACCTTCCTGTTGCGCGCCCTGCGCGCTTCTGGCGTCGATGGCCTGGCGGCGATGTCCACGCACAGCCGCCTTGGCGAACATCCCTTGTGGCGCCCGCTGCTGGCGGTACCACGCAGTGCACTGCTCGACTACGCGCGCCAGCACGCGCTGCGCTGGATCGAAGACCCCAGCAACGCGGAAGACCACGCCGATCGCAACTTCCTGCGCCTGCAGGTGTTGCCGTTGCTGCGCCAGCGCTGGCCGCATGCGGCTGCAGCATTGGCGGGCAGCGCGACGCATTGCCGGCAGACCCGCGAACTGCTGGACGAGGAAGATGCCGAGCTGATCGCGCATCTGGAAGTGGCACCGCGCGTGCTGTCACTGGAACTGCTGCGCCAGATGTCGCCGCGCCGCGCGGCACGCGTGCTGCGCGCGTGGGTGCTGGGCCATGATGCGGCACCGTTGCCGGCCTCGGTGTTGCAGCAGGCGCTGGAGGAGCTGTTGCCAGCCGACACCGACCGCCAGGCGCGTGTGCGCTGGCAGCAGCACGTGATCCAGCAATGGCGCGACCACGCCTATCTGCTGCCGGCCCGGCTGCCCTCGCTGCCCCTCGACTGGCAGGCCGTGTGGGACGGCCGTGCACCGCTGCCATTGCCCGACGGCGGCCAGCTGAGCCTGCTGGGCGCCGGCGCTTTCGAACAGCCACTGCAGGTCCGTGCACGCGTGGGCGGCGAGCGCATCCTGCTGCCGGGTCGCCAGCATTCGCACGCGCTGAAGGACTGCCTGCAACGCGAGCACCTCGCCCCCTGGCGACGCGCGCAGCTGCCGCTGATCTTTGATGGCCCGCAGTTGCTGGCCGCCGCCGACCTGGTCATCGCCGCACCGCTGCAGGCCTGGTTGCAGGCGCATGACGCGCAGTTGCAGTGGCGCCCGGGCGGCTGGTGAATTGACCCCCGCGCGCGGCCCGTCCACACTTGCCGCATGGCCAAGAAGTCCCCCGAAAACGCCTCCCCCGTCGCCCAGTTCGAGCAGTCGCTCGAATCGCTGGAGCAGCTGGTGGAGCAGATGGAAGCCGGCGAGCTGAGCCTGGAAGCTTCGCTCAGTGCTTACGAGCGTGGTGTCGGCCTGTACCGCCAGTGCCAGCAGGCGCTGGAGCAGGCCGAACTGCGCGTGCGCCTGCTCAGTGATCCGGCGCAGCCGGAAGCCTCCGAGCCCTTCGACCCGCCCAGCCATGACGGCTGAGGTTCTGTTCGCGCGCTGGCGCGACCGTATCGAAAGCCAGCTCGATGCCGCCCTGCCCTCGCCTGCCGAGGCACCGCAGCGCCTGCATCAGGCCATGCGCTATTCGGTGCTTGGTGGCGGCAAGCGCGTGCGGCCCCTGCTGGTCTACGCCAGTGGTCACCTGTTCGGTGCGCAGCCGGAAAGCCTGGATGCGGCGGCCATGTCCGTCGAGCTGATCCATGCCTATTCGCTGGTGCATGACGACCTTCCGGCGATGGATGACGACGCCCTGCGTCGCGGCAAGCCCACCACCCACGTAGCCTTCGACGAAGCCACCGCGATCCTTGCTGGCGACGCCCTGCAGACCCGCGCCTTCGGCCTGCTGGCCGATGCGCCGCTGCCGGCTACCCTGCGCGTCGCCTGTCTGCAGACCCTGGCCCACGCCTCCGGCGCGTCCGGCATGTGTGGCGGCCAGGCGCTGGACATCGATGCCACCGGCCAGCAGCAGACGCTGGCGGCGCTGACCCGCATGCACGCGCTGAAGACCGGCGCGCTGATCCGCGCGGCAGTGCGCATGGGCGCGCTGTGCGGCCAGGCCCACGAACCGCAGCTGGCCCAGCTCGACAGTTTCGCCGATGCACTCGGCCTGGCCTTCCAGGTCCGCGATGACATCCTCGATGTCGAAGCCAGTTCCGAACAGCTGGGCAAGACTGCCGGCAAGGACCAGGCGCAGGACAAGAGCACCTTCCCCGCCCTGCTTGGCATGGACGGCGCAAAGGCCCAGCTGCACGAGCTCGCAGCGCGCATGCAGTCGATCCTGGCCAGGTATGGCGAGGAAGCCGACGCGCTGCGCGCGCTGGCGACGCTGGCGGTGGAACGCG
The DNA here is from genome assembly GCF_059371335.1 of Stenotrophomonas sp. YJH_SMC_6. NCBI lineage: Bacteria > Pseudomonadati > Pseudomonadota > Gammaproteobacteria > Lysobacterales > Lysobacteraceae > Stenotrophomonas > Stenotrophomonas sp. YJH_SMC_6. The sequence continues at coordinate 132,376 of NZ_JCAFUM010000013.1, forward strand.
ATCACTGATCGCTGCACGCGGCCCGGCATTCCCCGCACACGAAAACGCCCGGCAGTGCCGGGCGTTTTCAGTTCCGCGTGCAGACGATCTTACTTGATCAGGCGCAGCGCGAACGGGTAGCGATAGGCTTCGCCGTTGTTGGCCTTGACCGCAGCGATGATGCTGAACACCAGGCTGATGATGCCGACGATCGGGGCCAGGAACACGCCGATGATCACGATGGTGAGGATCATGCTGATGACCATGGCGATGGTCACGGTGATCTGGAAGTTCAGGGCTTCCTTGGCCTGGTCGGTCACGAAGGCCTTGCCAGCATCGTCCTTGTTGATCAGCCAGATGATCAGCGCGCCGATGAAGCCGGTGAAGATGCCCAGCAGGTGCGCGGCCAGGGCCATGGTGCGCTGGTCGGCCGGAACGTCGGCGGTGGCCGGTGGCGGCGGCGGGACGTTATCGAATTCACTCACGACAAAACTCCTTTTCATTGGGTGGTCTTGACCAACCAGCACCCAGCTGATTGCGTCAGGCGGGCATAGCTTACGCCATCGACGGCATCAATCATTACCTGCGATGGTCATCCGCCCCAACAGGATCGAACCGGTCCGGATGTGCGAGCGGGGATCGACGTCGCTGCCGACCGCCTCGATGCTGCTGAACATCTCGCGCAGGTTGCCGGCGATGGTGATGCCGTCCACCGGGTACTGGATCTCGCCGTTCTCGACCCGGAAGCCACCCGCGCCACGCGAATAGTCGCCGGTCACGCCGTTCACGCCCTGCCCCATCAGCTCGGTCACCAGCAGGCCATCGCCCATCTGCCGCGCGATGTCCTGCAGCGGGCCGGCATTGGCCGCCAACTGCAGGTTGTGCACGCCACCGGCGTTGGCGGTGGTCTGCAGGCCCAGCTTGCGTGCCGAGTAGCTGCCAAGCACATAGCGCTGCAGCACGCCGTCCCGGACCAGAGCCGAGGCCCGGGTGGCCACGCCGTCGCCATCGAAGGCTGCCGAGCGCAGGCCACGGCGCAGGTGCGGCAGCTCCTCGATCTGCATCCAGTCCGGGAACAGGCGTTGGCCAACGCTGTCCAGCAGGAAGCTTGCCTGGCGATACAGAGCACCGCCGGACACCGCCGACAGCAGGTGCCCGACCAGGCTGCGCGCCACTTCCGGGGCGAACAGCACCGGCATGCTGCCGGTGGCCAGCGATCGTGGCTGCAGGCGGGCGACAGTACGCTCGGCGGCACGACGTCCGACCAGGCCGACGTCCTCCAGGTCCTCGCGAGCCAGCGCACTGGTGTACCAGCCGTCACGCTGCATGCCATCGCCCTGCCCGGCGATCAGCGCACAACCGACCGAATGGTGGGTGCCGCGCTCACGGCCGATGAAACCATGCGAATTGGCATAGACCGACAGGCTCTGCATGCTCGACACCGAGGCGCCGTCGGAATTGCGGATCTGCGCATCGGCCTCACGGCCTGCGGCTTCGCAAGCCAGGGCCAGGTCCACCGCCTCGTCGGCCTGCAGCGCCCACGGGTGCCAGCCGTCCAGGTCCGGGAAGTGGGTGGCCATCAGGGCCGCTTCGGCCAGGCCGGCGGCCGCGTCATCTTCGGTAGGCCGGGCGATGGCACAGGCCTGCTCGACCGTGGCCGCCAGGCTGGCCTCGTTCAGGTCGCCGGTGCTGGCGCTGCCCTTGCGTTGGCCGAAATACACAGTGACGGCGATGCCGCGGTCGCGGGTGGACTGCACGGTTTCGACCTCGCCGAGGCGGACATTCACCTCCAGTCCACGGTCTTCGCTGCAGCTGACTTCAGCCTGGCTGGCGCCCAGCGCGCGGGCGCGGTCGAGCAGCTGCTGGGAGAGGTCGGCCAGCCGTTCCAGCCGGGCCGGGCTGTCGTCGCCGACGGCGGCTTCAGGGGCGATCACGTTCAATGCTTTATCCTGTACGGGTTGGGCCCGGCATCACGCCGGGCGACTTTTTTTGAAATCAGGTATGGACGATGCGCGGACGCGACGAAGAAACCGGTGAATTCCACGACAAGAGCCGCAGCCAGAACCGGCGCGACGCGCTCGACGTCCTGGCCCTGGGCGAAAAACTGGTGTCGCTGACACCGGCCCAGCTGGCGCGCCTGCCGATCCCGGAAGACCTGCTGCCGCACATCGCCGAGTGCAAGCGCATCACCGCGCACATCGCCCACAAGCGCCAGCTGGCGTTCCTGGCCAAGCACATGCGCCGCGAAGAAGAAGCCACGCTGGATGCGATCCGCGATGCGCTGGATGCCAACAGCGAAACCGGCCGCCGCGAAGTGGCGATGATGCACCGCGTGGAAGACTGGCGCGAGCGTCTGCTGGCCGAGGGTGACAAGGCGCTGGCTGCACTGCTGGACGACTACCCGCAGGCCGACCGCCAGCAGCTGCGCACGCTGGTGCGCAATGCGCAGGCCGAGAAGGCCAAGAACAAGCCGCCGCGCGCCTACCGCGAGATCTTCCAGGTGCTGCGTGCCCTGATGCTGCCGGCCGCGCTGGGCCTGAAGGCCAGCGCCGAAGACGCCGACCCCGTCGAGAGCGACGAAGCCGACGAGGACTGAGTCCACGCCGGCCGGGGCGGTGGCGCTGGCCATCGCCCGGCTCAGGCCTGGGTACCGCCGACGGTGATGCCCTCGATCAACAGCGACGGCTGGCCGACACCCACCGGCACGCTCTGCCCGTCCTTGCCACAGATACCCACGCCCTCGTCCAGGGCCAGGTCGTTGCCGACCATCCGCACCTTCTGCATGGTTTCCGGACCGTTGCCGATCAGGGTCGCCCCCTTCACCGGCGCGGTGATGCGGCCATCCTCTATCAGGTAGGCCTCGGTGGCCGAGAACACGTACTTGCCGCTGGTGATGTCGACCTGGCCGCCGCCGAAGTTCACTGCATACAGGCCCTTCTTCACCGAGCGGATCATTTCCTGCGGGTCGTGCTGGCCGGCGCGCATGTAGGTATTGGTCATGCGCGGCATGGTCAGGTGCGCGAACGATTCGCGACGCCCGTTGCCGGTCGGTGCCATGCCCATCAGGCGTGCGTTGAGGCTGTCCTGCATGTAGCCGACCAGGATGCCGTCCTCGATCAGCGTGGTGCACTGGCTCGGGTGGCCTTCGTCGTCGATGTTGAGCGAACCGCGACGCCCGTCCAGGGTTCCATCGTCGACGATGGTCACGCCCGGTGCCGCCACGCGTTCGCCGATGCGGCCGGCGTACACGCTGGTGCCTTTGCGGTTGAAGTCGCCTTCCAGGCCGTGGCCGACCGCTTCATGCAGCAGCACGCCGGGCCAGCCAGGTCCCAGTACCACCGGCATCACGCCGGCCGGCGCCGGCACGGCGTCCAGGTTCACCAGCGCCTGGCGCAGGGCCTCGCGCGCAAACGCTTCCGGGCGGCCATCAGCGAACAGTTCCCCGTAGCCATAGCGGCCACCGCCACCGGCATAGCCGGACTCGCGGCGGCCGTTGTGTTCGACGATCACCTGCACGTTCAGGCGCACCAGCGGGCGCACGTCAGCGCCCAGCACGCCGTCGCTGCGCGCGATGAGCACCGTGTCCACGCCGCCGGACAGGCTCACCATCACCTGCTTCACGCGCGGGTCGGCGGCACGCAGGTAGCCGTCCAGGCGCTTCAGCACCTCGACCTTTGCCTCGTTGCCGACGCCATCGATGGGATCCAGCGCCGGATACAGCGCGCGTGAATTACCGCGCAGCAGCGAGCGCCCGGACTGCGCGCCACCCTCGCGCGAAATCGCACGCGCCGACTGCGCCGCGGCCAGCAGCGCGTCGGCATGGATGTCGTCGGAGTAGGCGAATCCGGTCTTCTCGCCGGACATCGCCCGTACGCCCACGCCTTGCTCGATGGAATGGGCGCCGTCCTTGACGATGCCGTCTTCCACGCTCCAGCTCTCGCGGCGGGCGTGCTGGAAATAGAGGTCGCCGAAGTCCACACCGGGGCCGAGCAGCTGGCCGAAGGTGCGCTCCAGGCCAGCGGTATCCAGCCCGCCGGGGCGCAGCAGGCGATCTTGGGCAAGCGTCAGGGCGATATCAGTCATGGTTCTCGATCTGGGGGTGCTGGGGCGCTCAGGCAAGCCCCGTGAACAGGAGGTCCACGCTCAGCGTGAGCGTGGCAGGTCGGTAACGGGCGGCAGAACGGCCGGGGCCGGGCGCGGCGCGGGCGCTGGCGGGGTCTTGTCGCGGCTGCGTTCGATCACTTCCACCTTCGGCTCCTTCCATGGACCGGTCACCTTGTAGGTGCGGGCGCCGATCTCGCCGAGCGGTTTGGACAGTACCGCATTGGTGGCCGCGCCGAGCGCCGCGCCCACCGGGCCACCGGCCACCGCGCCGACCACCGTCAGCAGGTTGCCGGCGCGCGGGTTGACATCGATGGTCTGGTCGAACCGCTGGTTGCGCAGGTCGGCCTGGCCGCGGATGGTGATGTTCGCCGCCGGGCCCTCGATCAGTACCTTGTCGGTGCGGGCCATGCCCTGCCCGAACTGCACGCTGCCGTCGACCTGGTTGAACGCGAAGCCCTTGGAGAAGAAGTCGCGGAAGTCGAACATCAGGCGCCGCGGCAGCTGGGTCACGCTGAGCAGGCCCAGCACACGGCCAGCGCCCGGCTCCAGCTCCAGCAGCTGGCCATTACGCGCGTGCAGATCAAGGCTGCCCTGCAGATTGGCCAGCTGGAAGTCCGACGGCCCCCCGCTCCAGGAGGCCTGCAGCTGCGCCTGGCCAGAGCCGCCACGCAGCTGGCCGCCGTAGTCGAGGTTCTGCATCAGGGCGCCCAAGTCCTCGCTGCGCACCTGCGCGGTCAGCTCGGTGCGGGCACCACCGGTGCGACCCAGCCAGCGACCGCTGATGTCGATCTCCTGATCGGGCGCGCGGAAGCGCAGCTCGTCCACGTTCAGGCCATTGGCCAGCGGCCGCGTACGCAGCACCGCCTGGCCCAGCACCACCTTGCCGAACTTCAGGTCGGCAATGTCCAGCGCGAACGGCGGCAGCTTGGCCGGGTCCATGTCGTTGGCGCCGGCCTGCACCCGGGCTGGCGCGGCCGCGCCCGGCGCCGGCGGCAGCGACTGCCAGTGCACACGGTCGAGTCGGCCACTGATGGTGCCTCCTTCGGCGTTGGGTACGGTCAGGCGACCGGCCAGCGAAGGTCCATCCAGGCGCACGTCCAGCGCCTGCGGTCCCGGCTGCAGCTGCAACCGGGTCTGCTCGAAGACGCCGCCGATCAGCATCAGCTTGCCGACCTGCACGTCCACTGCACGCAGCGGCATGCCGTCATCGTCGTTGCCACCACGGGCCAGACTGATCCACTCCAGCGCATCCAGAGTCGGGCTGCGGCCATTGACGGACAGTCCGCTGGGCGGCGGCTCGCGATCGGCATGGTCGCTGCCCAGGGTGACCTGCACACCGGTGCGGTTGTTGTGGCTGCGCGCGGCCAGGGCCAGACGCTGGCCAAAGGCCACATCGATGCGACCAGCGCCCATCGGCAGCTGCGCGGCCACCGTGGTCGCCAGCGGCTCGGTGGCCGGCTTGTCCAGCGGTGCCGGCAAGTCCAGGCGGGTTCCCACCAGATCCGAACTCAGGCGCAGTTCGCTGGGCGGTGCGGGCGCTCCCGGTGCGACTTTGGGCAGGTTGACCGCGATGGTCCAGGGCGAGTTACCCGCGATATAGGGCTTGAGCCACGCCATTTCCGGGGCGCGGTCAATCAGCACACCGGCGTCGAGGTTGGCCGTCAGCTGGGACTCGAACGCCAGCCTGCTGTCGTGCACGTAGCCGCCGGCACGCAGGCTCAAGCGGCCGTCCTGACCGAGGTGGCGCACCGCCAGTTCCTCGGCACCGAAGCCACCATTGCTGTAGCGCGCCTGCCCATGCATGTTGTCGAAGGCCAGCTGGAAGCGCTTGTCCACCAGCTTCACACCATTGAGGTCGACCGTGCCCTGCAGGTGACCGCCGCCTTCATCGTGGTGCAGCGGCTGCAGCAGGTCGAAGGTCACATGCGCCGGGCCCGCAGCCGTGAGGTTGTCCAGGGTGTCGCCATAGTCCTTGTGCAATGGGCTCTGCCGCAGCATTGCCAGCAGTCTGCCGGCCTCGCTCTGCGCATCGGCACGCACGTACAGCGGCTGCTGCCCGAAGTCCTGGATGCCCGCCTCGAATTTCTGCACCGCTACACCGGCCAGGTCCCCGCGCCCATGCATGTCGAAGCCGGGGCCGATGAAGGCGATATCGGCGTCGACCTGGCGCATCAGCGGCCAGTCGTGCTGGAAGCGGATGTCGCCGTTGGCGATATGGCCGGTGGCCTCGAAGCGGCCATCGTTGTTGTCGAACGGCCAGTCGTCCAGGTCACCGCTGACCAGGCCGATGCCATTGCGCACCTGGCCGCCGGCCAGCGCCATGTCCAGCCAGTCGGTGGCGCCCTTGCTCATCTTGGAGTGGATCCAGAAGCGCTTGGCCGCCGTCATCGGCACATCGTCCAGCTTGGCCGCCAACTGCAGCCAGGGCCGCGTGCCGTCGCCCTGGAACCAGACACCACCGCGCACATCGGCCGCGTAGTCGGTGCCTTCCACGCGCATCGCCGCAGTGCCGATACGCCAGCCACCGGCCTCGTCACGCCAGCCCACGATCTGGCCCGCCAGGTGCAGGTCATGCCGCACGCCGAAGCCGGTGGGCCAGTCGAACTGCAGCTGCCGTTGCGGTTGCAGCTGCAGGCTGAAGCCATCGGCGTCGCCCTCGAAATGTCCCCCCAGGCCGCGCAGACCCGGAGAATTGCCAACGCTGGCAAAGCCCAGCGACTGCAGCTCGCCCTGTGCCCGCAACGGGCCATCACGTTCGCCGGCCAGTTGCAGCTCTCGCACATCCAGCTGCGGTTTGGACAGGAACAACCAATGGCGCAGGCCTGGCTCGAGGCGATCACTCAGCGCCAGCGCACGCAGCGCCGTACCGGCCTGTACTTCGCCGGAACTCACCCGCAGCTGCCTGCCAACCTGCAACTGCAGGCCATCGAGCTGTTGTTCGCCGTCTTCGGTCTTCAAACGAAGGCGCGGTACCTGCAGCGCCCAACCGTCGGCCTGGCGCTGCCAGCGCAGGCGCGCCTGCAAGCGCTGCAGCTGCAACCGCGGCGTTGCCACGTCGGGCATCGGTGCACCGTCGACGCGCACGTCACGCAGGTCCGAATCGGTGGTCAGCGCCACCGGCGCGAAGTCGCGCAGGGTCAGCCACAGGTTCAGCTCACCCTTGCCTTCGCGCAGGCGCACGCCACCAGCTGCCAGCAGCGGCGACCAGGCGTGGAAATCAACAGGATCGGCACCCAGCCAGGCCTGCCCGTTGCCGCGCGCGCGGTCCACGTCCAGCACTGCGGTCAGCGGCAGGGCATCGGTCTGCGCCCAGGCACGCACGCCCACACGCAGGCGGTCGCCATTGACGCGCAGGCGCAGATCGATACGCGGCAGGGTGGTATCGATACCCAGTCCCGGTGCATGCACACCCAAGCGGCCATCGATCACCTGCAGCTCGCCCAGCCGGCGCAGCGCGTCCAGCGGGTCACCGCCCGTGTCTGACTTCGGCAGGCCACGCACCGACCAGCGGCCGTCCTTGCCCTGCTGCAGGTCCAGTGCCAGGCCACGCAGGCGCAGCTCGGTCAGCGAGCGACCAGGCAGCATCCCGCTGTACATCGACACCAGCACTTCGGCCTCGCCGATGGCCAGGCCCTGACCGGCACCGATGCGCAGGCCCTTCAGCTGCAGCAGCGGACCACGCCGGGTCCAGGCCGTCTGCAGCTGGTCGAAATGCACCGGCTGGCCGGCACGTTCACTCAGCCAGGCGGCAATCCTGTCGGGGTGACGCTCGGCCAGCGGCAGCAGCTGGCTGAGGGTACCCACCAGCAGTGCCAGCCCGACCAGGCCTACCGCGCAGGCGGCAATGAAATGACGGCGGATCCTTCGCAGTCGCAGGCGCGGCGGCGCGCTCATCGGCCACCGCCGGCCTGCGGCCGGCGAGGATCAGAGCAGAACGACATCGAATTGCTCCTGCAGGTACTGCTCGTCCGCCTGGAAGCGGATGCTCTTGCCGAGGAATTCCTCCAGCTCGGCCACCGCCGAGGATTCCTCGTCGGTGATGCGCGCGACCACCTTGGTCGAGGCGATCACCAGCAGGCGTGCGGCATCGAACTGGCGCACGGCACGGGTGATCTCGCGGAAGATCTCGTAGGTCACCGTTTCGGTGGTCTTGATGCTGCCACGGCCACTGCACTGCGGGCACGTTTCCGACAGCTGGCGCTCCAGGCTTTCCACCGTGCGCTTGCGCGTCATCTCCACCAGCCCCAGCGGCGAGAAGTCGTACACCGTGGTCTTGGCATGGTCGCGGGCCAGCGCCTTTTCCAGGGTGCGCAGCACCTGGCGGCGATGCTCGGCATCGTCCATGTCGATGAAGTCGATGATGATGATGCCGCCCAGGTTGCGCAGGCGCAGCTGGCGGGCCACCGCCTGTGCCGCTTCCAGGTTGGTGCGGAACACCGTCTCTTCCAGGTTGCGCTGGCCGAGGAACGAACCGGTATTGACGTCGATGGTGGTCATCGCCTCGGTCTGGTCGATCACCAGGTAACCACCGGATTTCAGCGGCACCTGCTTGTCCAGCGCACGGCCGATCTCGTCCTCCACCCCGAACATGTCGAAGATCGGGCGATCGCCTGAATACAGTTCCAGCTTCTCGGCCAGCACCGGCATGTACTTGGCGACGAACGCCTGCAGCTGCGCGAAGGTTTCCTTCGAGTCCACCTTCACCTTGTCCACGTCCTTGCGGATCAGGTCGCGCACCGAACGCAGCGGCAGGCTCAGGTCTTCATAGATGTTGCTGCACGAGGCCGCTTCGCGGCCGCGGCGCTCGACCACGTTCCAGACCCGCGACAGGTAAGCGATGTCCTCGGCGATGGCCTCGGCCGGCTGGCCCTCGGCATTGGTACGCACGATGTAGCCGTAGCCGCCATGCTGCGCAGACAGCTCGGTCACCAGGGCCTTCAGGCGGGCGCGCTCGGCTTCATCCTCGATGCGCGCGGACACCCCCACCACCTTGGATTGCGGCAGCAGCACCATGTAGCGCGACGGAATGCTGATCTGGGTGGTCAGGCGTGCGCCCTTGGTGCCGATCGGGTCCTTCACCACCTGCACCACGATGTCCTGGCCGTCACGCAGCAGCTCGACAATGGGCACGCTGGCCGGCGGCGGCAGGGTCGTGTTCTCGGTGTCTGCACTGGCCACCGGGGCCGGGCGCACCACGTCGTTGGCGTGCAGGAACGCGGCGCGCTCCAGGCCTACCTCGACGAACGCGGCCTGCATGCCGGGCATGACCCGCTGCACCTTGCCCTTGTAGATGTTGCCGACCACACCCCGGCGCCAACCGCGCTCGATGTGCAGTTCCTGCAGCATGCCGTTCTCGATCACCGCGACCCGGGTCTCGCGCGGGGTCACATTGACCAGGATTTCCTCAGACATCGGCAGCCTCCCTGGCGGCATCGGCAGTGGGGGCCAGCACGCCACAGCGCGCCAGCAGACGATCGGTATGCAGCAATGGCAGCCCCATGACGCCGGAGTAGCTGCCGGAAAGATGTTCGATCCAGCGCTCGGCCCCGCCCTGGATGGCGTAGGCCCCGGCCTTGTCCAACGGCTCGCCGGTGGCGACATAGGCGGCGATGTCGGCGGCGGCGATCGGGGCGAAGGTCACTTCGGAAATGACCAGTTCGCTGTCCAGCCCGTCGGCGCCGACCACCACCACCGCAGTCATCACCTGGTGGGTGCGCCCGGCCAGGCGCGCCAGCATCGCGCGGGCGCCGGCGGCGTCGGCCGGCTTGCCGAACACTTCACCGTCCAGCACCACCTCGGTGTCCGAGCCGAGCACCCGCGCCTGCGGATCATCGGCCAGCATCCGGGCCAGGCCGGCGCGCGCCTTGTCGGCGGCGACCCGGCACACATACTGTTCGGCGCTTTCAGCGGGCGCGCGCTGCTCGACGACCTCCAGGTCCAGGGCCTGGAAGGGGCGTCCGAGTCGGGCCAGCAACTGGTTGCGTCGGGGGGAGCGGGAAGCAAGATAGAGCATCGGCACAGCATAACCTGAGGCCGCCACCTGAATCGTCGGCAACCCGTCCCGGAACGCGTTCAACCCCGAACGGGCTCACAGCGCGTTCATCGCTACGACACCACCCTCAACGGCACAACAAGGAGTTCTCCATGCGCCTGACCGCCACCCCGCTGCTGCTTGCCCTGTCCCTCGCCCTTGGAACCTCGATGACTGCCCATGCCGCCCCGTCGTCGCCGTCGATCGCCGCCGCGGCCGAAGGCACGCTGCTGAACATCTCGGCCAATGCCGAAGCCACCCGCGTACCGGACGTGGCCACCCTGTCGGCCGGCGTGGTCACCCAGGCCGCCGATGGCAACAGCGCCATGCGCCAGAACGCCCAGCAGATGGACAAGGTACTGGCCGCGATCAAGGCCGCCGGCATCGCCGAGCGCGACGTGCAGACTAGCGGCGTCAGCCTCAACCCGCAGTACCGCTATGCCGACAACGAAGCGCCGAAGATCACCGGCTACCAGGCCAGCAACACGGTCAGCCTGAAGGTCCGTGACATCGCCAAGCTCGGCAAGGTGCTGGACGCGCTGGCCGCTCAGGGCGCCAACCAGATCAACGGCCCCAGCTTCGAGATCGACCAGCCGGAACCGGTCTATGACGAAGCGCGCCTGGCCGCGCTGAAGAAGGCCCAGGCCCGCGCCCAGACCTATGCCAAGTCGCTCGGCCTTCAGGTGCGCCGCATCGTCAGCATCTCCGAGAATGCCGGGGGTGGTTACCGCCCGATGCCGATGATGCGGACCATGGCCGCCGGCGCGGCGATGGACAAGGCCACGCCGGTCGCCCCGGGCGAATCCACTGTCTCGGTCAACCTGGACGTGGTGTTCGAGCTGGGTCGCTGATCCCATCCGTTCCGGTAGACGGAGGCGGGTCCCGCAGGGGCCCGCCTTTTTCATGGGCCGGGGCGGCTGGCTGAAGGCCAGCCCAACGATCCTGCCCCTGCCTCTAGGCAGTGGCCGGGGCCTGGCGTTAATGATTGGCTGCCAGCCGCGTGCGGCAACCCCGCCACGGGCCCTGGTGCGTTGAGGACTTCGTCACTGGCATGGAGGTGGACCATGGTTCGTACGTATCCCGTTGCATCCCCGCACTTCGACCCCGCCCGCGTTGCCGCCTGGAGCGCGGCCATCGCCCTGCACCTGCTCGCGTTCCTGCTGCTGCTGATCCCGGCGACCTACCAGGCCGTGCAGGTCCCGCGTGACAAGACCACGGTCAGGCTGATCGAGAAGATCCCGCCAACGCCGCCCCCACCGGTGCTGCAGGAACCGAAGGAAGTTGCCCGGGTCGTGCCGAAACCGCAGGCACAGCCGGCGACACCGCCACTGCCGGCCCCAACCGCGACCGTGGAGGAAACGCAGGGCATCACGCTGCCGGCCGCCGAACCGGCCCCGCCGCAACTCGCGCCGCGCATCGACACCCATGCACCGCTGGCCGGCGCCCAGCTGCAATACCGCAGTGCCCCGCCACCGGCCTATCCGGTCGCCGCACTGCGCAACCATGAGCAGGGCACGGTGCTGCTGCGGGTGGAGGTCGACAGCGGCGGCCAGCCGGTCGCGGTCAGCATCGAGCGCAGCAGTGGCTCCCGCCACCTGGACCAGGCTGCACGCCAACAGGTGCTCAAGCGCTGGCGCTTTGAACCGGCCCAGCGTGATGGTGTAGCGGTACCGGCCATCGGTTTGGTGCCGGTGCAGTTCTCGTTGCCGGACTGACGACCCGGGCCGGTCCGACCGCCTGTCGGACCGGCCTTCGGGACCGAACTGCCAAACTCGGCAAAGTTCCAGTTCAAACGTTACGGATTAAGCAAAATTTCACGACTTCGTCACCCGTCGGAAACCTAGATTGGCCCGTCCCGGACACTCCGGAGACAGCCCTCAACGCTACGGTTTTCCAGTTAGGAGAGAAGCTGTGAAACACCTGATCCAACGGCCCGCCAGCCGCCGCCGCTGCACCCTGGCATCGTCCATCACCCACATCCTTACCGGCGGCACATTGCTGCTGGTTGGCGCCGTGGCTTCCACCTCCGCCTTCGCGCAGGAGAAGGCCACCAACCTGGACCGCATCACGGTTACCGGTTCGAACATTCCGCGCACCAACACCGAAACACCGTCCCCGGTGCAGGTGGTGACCCGCCAGGAAATCGACCGCACCGGCAAGACCACGGTCGCCGAATACCTGCAGACACTGACCGCCGATGGTTCCGGCTCGATCCCGAAGACCTTCGGCAACGGCTTTGCCGGCGGTGGCGCCGGCATCTCCCTGCGCGGCCTGGGCGCGGGCTCGACCCTGGTCCTGTTGAACGGCCGCCGCATGGCCACCTACGGCCTGGCCGATGACGGCCAGAAGGTCTTCACCGACCTGAGCACCATCCCCCTCGACGCCGTTGAACGCGTGGAAGTGCTGAAGGACGGCGCCTCGGCGATCTATGGCTCCGATGCCATCGCCGGCGTGGTCAACATCATCCTGCGCAGTGATTTCCAGGGCGCGATCCTTCGCGGTTCCTACGGCCTGTCCGGCGACAGCGATGGCGACGCGAAGAAGGCGACCCTGACCGCCGGTACCGGCGATCTGGCCACCGACGGCTGGAATGCCTTCTTCAGCCTGGATGTCGCAAAGACCGACGCGATCAAGATCAGCGATCGCAAGAACCGCAAGTGGATCGGTACCGGCGATACCCGCCCGTGGGGCTATGGCAACAACGCCCAGTTCCTCGGCGGCGCTTTCCTCAGTGGAAAGACCCGCGGCGGTGTTGGTCCGAACGGTTCGGTGTACGACGATCGCAATGTGACCGAAGAGAATCCGGCCTTCCTGGTCGCTTTGCCCGGTTGTGCTGGTCTTACCACGATTCCGGGCCAGACAGAGGCATCCGCGCAGGCGCAGGGCTGCTTGTGGGATCCGAACCAGCTGTATCGCGATCTCACCCCGGAAGAGAAGTACGTCAACGTGTTTGGACGTGCCAGCTTCGCCTTTGGTGAAGGTGGTGAGATCTACACCGAAATCGGCTACTCAAAGAAGGAAACCACCTTCAGCAACACCCCGTCTGGCGTTTCAGGCGGCTGGGGCTATCCGGGTGGCCCGGTCAACGCCAACAGTGGCGACGGCGCTACGGTGCTGGGACCGAACCATCCAGATAATCCGATTCCGGGCCAGGCCTCGCGCCTGCGCTATTCGGCCTGGGATGTCGGTCCGCGTGTAACCAACAACACCAACGAGTTCACCCGCTTCCTGGTCGGCGTCAAGGGCAACTGGGGCGACTGGAGCTACGACACCGCGTATCTGCACTCCGGCACCGACCTGGTCAACAAGCGCACCGGCTTCCTCAACTACGACAATGTACGTTGTGCACTGGCCAACCCAAACTGCGCTGGTGGTGTTTGGCGCATCGGTGACAATGCCGGTATGAACTCGCAGGCCTTGTACGACTTCATTTCGCCGGATATCAGCGCACGTGCGAAGTCGAGCCTGGACATGTTCGACTTCACCGTGTCGCGCAGCCTGATGGACCTGAAGGGTGGCCCGCTGGGCCTGGCGCTGGGTACTGAATGGCGCAAGACCAGCAACAGCCTGACCCCGCAGACCTACACCGACCAGGGCCAGATCATCGGCCTGGGCTACTCGGCCTACGACGGCACCCAGAACGTGTACGCCGGTTACGTCGAGCTGTCCGCACCGGTGCTGGAAACCCTGGAACTGTCCGGTGCGGTGCGCTACGACAAGTACGAGAGCGGTGAAGGCAAGGCCACGCCGAAGATCGGCATCAAGTGGACGCCGGACGATTGGATCGCACTGCGCGGCAGTTATGCGGAAGGCTTCCGTGCACCGAACCCCGCCGAGAACGGCGATGGTGGTCTGGCAGCATTCTCCAATGCGTCCGACCCCGTGCGTTGCCCGGGCGGCAATCCGGCACCAGGTGCAAACGACGACGACTGTGGCGCTCTGCCGGTCGCCATCATCACCCGCCCGAACAAGGACCTGAAACCGGAAGAGTCCAAGAGCTATTCGGTGGGTATCGTCCTGCAGCCCACGTCCACGACTTCGCTGACCATCGATGCCTGGCAGATCAAGCGCACCAACGAAATCGCCCAGGGCAGCACCTCCGAAGCCATTGCCGCCGGCAACGTGTTGCGTGACAACAACCTGCTAAATGGCGTACCCGGTACCGGCAGCATCCTGGCGGTCAACACGCAGTACATCAATGCCGCATCGACCCGGGTCCGGGGTATCGATACCGATATCCGCCAGACCTTCGATATCGGCCCAGGTCAGCTGGAGATGGACCTGCAGTGGAGCCATGTGCTCAAGTTCGAGCGCACCGATGCCGACGTGACTGTCGACTACGCCGGTACCCACGGCAACTGCGACGTGACCAACTGCATCGGCACGCCAAAGGACCGCATCAACTTCGGCACCACCTGGAGGCAGGGTCCGTGGAGCGTCAGCGGCGTTGCCAACTACATCTCGAAGATGGACAACAAGGACTTCCGTGGTCCGAACGGCTCCTACCTCTTCGCGTATGCAGACGGTACGGACGTCAAGAAGATCTCCTCGTTCACCACCTTCGACCTGTCGGGCCGCTGGAACATCACTGAAGCCTTCGAGCTGAACGCCTCGGTGCAGAACGTGTTCGATCGCATCGCGCCGCTGGATCCGTCCACCTACGGCGGTGTCAATTACAACCCGCTGCACTTCAGCGGCGCCATCGGCCGTTACTTCACTGTCGGCGCCAAGTACACCTTCAAGTAATACCGCTCAACGCACCACCGTCGAAGGCCCGGGCACCTGCCCGGGCCTTCGTCGTTGTGCGCCCCTTGCAGGCATGTTCACGGGCCCACCGCTACCGTGGGTCAGCGGCATCAGCGCCGCAGGGGACATCATGGCCGCGACATCACAACGCCTCGGGCTGCCCGCGTTGACCGCACTGGTGGTCGGCTCGATGGTCGGTGCCGGCATCTTTTCATTGCCGCAGAACGTGGCGCGCAGCGCCGGTCCGGCGGCGGCGCTGCTCGGCTGGGCGGTCAGCGGCGCCGGCATGCTGATGCTGGCCTTCGTGTTCCAGGCCCTGGCCAACCGCCGGCCGGATCTCGATACCGGCATCTACGCATACGCGCGCGAAGGCTTCGGCAACTACATCGGCTTCTCCGCCGCGTGGGGCTACTGGGTTGCCTCGGTGCTCGGCAACGCCAGCTTCTTCGTGCTGATCTTCAGTGGCCTCGGCCACTTCATGCCGGTCTTCGGTGAAGGCAATACCCCGGCCGCCGTGGCCGCTTCGTCGCTACTTCTCTGGACCGTGCACCTGCTGGTGCTGCGCGGCCTGCGCACCGCCGCCATCGTCAACGGCCTGGTAACGGTGGCCAAGCTGCTGCCTATCACGTTGTTCCTGATCCTGGCCGCCGGTGCCTTCCGCATGGATGTGTTCCGCGCCGATTTCCTGGGCGCGCCCGCACTCGGCGATCTCGGCCAGCAGCTGCGCGGCATGATGCTGGTGACCGTGTGGGTATTCATCGGCATCGAAGGTGCCAGCATCTACTCGCGGCGTGCGGCCCGTCGCGCCGATGTCGGCCGCGCCACGGTGATCGGCTTCCTCGGCGTCTGGCTGCTGCTGGTGCTGGTCAGCCTGCTGTCGATGGGCGTGCTGTCGCAGGCCGAACTGGCGGGGTTGCCCAATCCGTCGATGGCTTACGTGCTGCGCGCCATCGTCGGCGAGTGGGGCGCGACGGTGATCATCGTCGGCTCGATCATTTCGGTACTCGGCGCGCTGCTGGCCTGGGTGCTGCTGTGTGCCGAAGTGCTGTACGCCGCTGCAGGCGACGGCACCATGCCGGCCTTCCTGGGACGCGAGAATGCGCGCGGCGTGCCCGCCAACGCGCTGTGGCTGAGCAATGGCTTGATCCAGCTGTTCCTGCTGCTGGTGCTGGTCAACTCCGGCAGCTACACGGGCCTGGTGCTGCTGGCGGCCTCGATGAGCCTGGTGCCCTACTTCCTGTCCACCGCGTTCGGCGTGCAGCTGGCGTGGCGCGGGGACGCCTATGCGGGTGAACCGGGCGTGCGCTGGCGTGATTTCGCGGTGGCGCTGCTGGCCAGTGCCTACGCGTTGTGGCTGGTGTATGCAGGAGGCCTCGACAACCTGCTGCTGTCGGTGCTGCTGTATGTGCCCGGCGTGGTGGTGTTCGCACTGACCCGGCTGCAACGCGGTGAGCAGGTATTCACGCGTTGGGAATGGGTGTTGTTCGGCGCCATTCTGGTGGTGGCCATCGCTACGCTGGTGGCGTTCTCCAGAGGTGAGCTGGCACTGTAGAGTCGAGCGCGGGCTCGGCTCTACAACAACGCAAAAAAAAGACCTGCATCTTGCGATGCAGGTCTCTTCAAGGTGGCGCCCGAAGTTGGACTCGAACCAACGACCCCCTGATTAACAGTCAAGTGCTCTAACCGGCTGAGCTATTCGGGCAGACGACTAGTATAACCACTCTTCACGCGCGATGGTAGGGGTGATTCGCAATCATTGCGGCGGCCCGGTACAACTGCTCGGCCACCACCAGGCGTACCAGCATGTGCGGCAGCGTCAATGGTCCAATCGACCACTTTTCGTCGGCCAGCGCGGAAACTTCCGGCGAATGCCCTTCCGGGCCACCGATCAGGAAGGCAAGGTCCCTGCCCTGCCCACGCCAATGCTCCAGCCGCTGCGCCAGCTGTTCGGAACTGAGCTGGCGGCCCGGCACATCCAGCGCCACCACATAGGCATTCTTCGGCAGTGCGGCGATCACGCGCCTGCCTTCGTCTTCGGTGGCGCGGCGCGCATCGCGGCCCTTGCCGCGCAGGCCGGGCTCGATTTCCACCAGCTCGAACGGCAGCCAGTGCGACAGCCGCTTCTGGTACTCGGCGAAGCCCTGCGCAACCCAGCTGGGTGCGCGTTCGCCGGTAGCAATCAGGCGGGCTTTCATCAACGGTCCTCCAAAACGTCGACGGCGCCATCGGCGCCGTCGAAGGGATGCATCAACGTGCGGCTCAGGCCACTTCGTCGTCGCTGGACGGCGGCTGGTCGCCAACGGTCCACAGGCGCTCCAGGGCATAGAACTCACGCACGCGCGGCAGCATCACATGCACGATCACGTCGCCCAGGTCGACCAGCACCCACTCGGCTTCGCGCTCGCCTTCAACACCCAGCGGCATCACGTCGAGATTCTTGGCAAAGCGCACGACTTCATCGGCGATCGACTTGACGTGGCGGGTCGAGGTGCCCGAAACGACGATCATGTAGTCGGCAACGCTGGACCGGCCGCGCACATCGATCTCGACCAGGTCCTTGGCCTTCAGGTCTTCGGTGGCTTGGCGGACGCTGGCCAGCAGTTCCGGCACGGACGGCGGCGGGCTGGGCAGATCGACCTTGATGGTCTGGGGCTGGGTCTGGTTGCTCAAAGTGGATCGACTCGATAAACGTGGGGGCGATTATACGGGCAAGCCGGGGCGGCGGCATTCACGGCGTAGGGGAGCGGTACAGGCCATGGGCGGCCACATAGTCGGCCACGGCCGGCGGCAGC
Organism: Stenotrophomonas sp. YJH_SMC_6; assembly: GCF_059371335.1. Classification (NCBI taxonomy): domain Bacteria; kingdom Pseudomonadati; phylum Pseudomonadota; class Gammaproteobacteria; order Lysobacterales; family Lysobacteraceae; genus Stenotrophomonas; species Stenotrophomonas sp. YJH_SMC_6. Next base: position 150,028 of record NZ_JCAFUM010000013.1, read on the forward strand.
AACGCCCGCCAGGGGCCGCCGGCGGCGATCTGCGCACGCACGGCACTGGCCGATTCCTCGCGCAGCGGATGATGCAGGCGCAGGATGCGCCCGGCCGGACTGGCGAACAGGGCCTGCTCGTTGTCGGCCCAGCGCCCTTCCAGGGCGCGGCCAAGTTCGCCATCCACCGAGGCCTGAAGGGGACTGCCCGGGCGCTCGGCCACCACGAAATGGGCCAGCCCGAACAGTGCCTCCCATTCATGCCAGCGGGTCAGGCCCAGCAGGCTGTCGGCCCCGACCAGCCAGGCCAATGGCCGGCTGGGGCCCAACTCGCCGCGCAGTTCGCGCAGGGTGTCGACGGTATAGGACGGGCGGCCGGGAAAGCGTATGGCGCGGTCCAGTTCACGATGGTCCAGCAGCAGGCCTGGCTCATCGCCGATGGCCAGCGAGAGCATGGTGAAGCGCTGGTCAGCGGTTGCGCCCGGCACCGCGCGATGCGGCGGATCAGCCGCTGGCAGCATGCGCACAGCGACCTGCAGTTCGTCACGGGCAGCACGCGCGATGGCGAGGTGCCCGAGGTGCACCGGATCGAAGGTGCCCCCGTAATAGATCCGCAGGCTCATCACTCAGGCCCGCGCCAGCAGGCGCACGGCACGCGGTTCGGCCACGGCCACCAGCAGGCGCTCCAGCGCCAGCCAGGCATCACCGTCGGCGCGCCCCTTGGCGATGCGGTCGACCAGTCCGGCCTCGGCCACGAAACGCTCCCAGCGCTTGCCCTCGGGGTGCCGCTGCAGCGCACGCTTGTAGGGCGCTTGCCGCGATTCCCAGATGCCGCGCGATTTCATTTCGGCGGCCAGATTGCCGCCACGCGCCTGTACCCGGGCCAGGCCGGCACCAGCCAACAGCTCGCGGATCACCATTGGCATCAGTGCGGCCACCGCCTCGCCTTCGCCGCGCAGGCCCGCCAGCATGCGCAGCACCGCCGGCGGCTGGCCGGAGAACGTGGCTTCCAGCAGCCGGAAAACGTCATAGCGGGCGGCGTCGGCCACCAGCGATTCCATCCGTTCCACGTCCAGCGGCTGGCCGTCGGCCAGCAACGCCAGCTTGTCGATTTCCTGCGCAGCGGCCAGCAGGTTGCCCTCGACCCGCTCGGCCAGGCGCTGCACGGCGGCCGGATCGGCACGCAGGCCCTTGCCACGCAGGCGGCGCTCGATCCAGTCCGGCAGTTCGTGCGGCTTGATCGCCCACGCCACCGACAGCACGCCGATGCGATTGACTGCCTCGGCCCACTTGCCCTGGTGGGCCTTGCTCCATTCGCTGGCGGTAATCATCAGCACCACGTCCGGCGCCGGGTTGGCGCAGAACTGGCTGATCACCTCGGCCCCGTCCTTGCCCGGCTTGCCGCTGGGCAGGCGCACCTCGACCAGGCGGCGGGCACTGAACAGGCTGGGCGCGTTGAAGCTGGCGTCGAGCTGGTTCCAGTCGAAATCACGCCCATCGGCGTCGAACACTTCCCGCTCGGCGATGCCGGCGGCGCGTGCGCGTGCACGGATGGCGTCGGCCGCCTCAAGCACGCGCAGGGTTTCCGGGCCGGCAATCAGGTAGACCGGCGCCAGCGGGGTGTCAGCGCCCTGGCTGGCCAGCTGCTCCGGACGCAGTTCCATCGTCGCGACTCAGTGCTTGGCTGCGGGAACCGGCTCGGCCGGCTCCGCCCCTTCGATCGGCTTGGCCTTCGGCGCCGTCAGGCTGCCGCCCTTCTCGATCTCGGCGCGCACCACGCTGTCGATGCGGCGGATGATCGACGCGGACATTTCCCGTCGCAGCTCATCGGCCAGGATTTCGCGTTCGGTGGTGGTACCGGTGGCGTCGGTCGGCGGCGACACGTAGTCGCGCGACAGTTCGATCACCTGCTGCGGCACCAGCTCGCTGCCATCCTCGCGACGGAAGATGAAGATCACCGCATAGCGCAGGCTGTACTCCTGCGCACGGCCCTGCGAGTCGATGGCGATCGGCAGGTCGCCCCAGCGTTCGGACAGCACCTGGAGCTGGGTACTGGGCCCCTTGCTGTCCTCGTCGGCCAGCTTGGCACCGGAAGCCAGCAGGCTGCGATTGAGCAGCTTGACCAGTTCGCTGTATGGCGCGGTGGAGACCACCTTCACCGGCGCCGTGTCGGTCGGCAGCATCAGCTTGTTGCGCAGATGGAAACCGCAGCCGGCAAGGCCGAGGACAAGAACGAGGGCAAGCAGTATTCGGGTCATGGAGACAGTCTGGCGGAGCCGGGCGATCACGGCAACACACAGCCTGCCCGAAGCCGCGTGAATGCAGGGCCATCAAGTGCATGGCCCCGCACCGGGAAGGTACCGGCCACCGCGTGGGTGACCGGCCCAGGATGCATCAGGCAGCGACGATGTTCACGATCTTGCCCGGCACGATGATGATCTTGCGCACGGTCAGGCCTTCCATGAACTTGGCCGCATTCGGCTCGGCCAGAGCCAGTGCTTCGACCTGCTCGCGTGCAGCATCGGCGGCCACCTCGATGGTGCCACGCAGCTTGCCGTTGACCTGCACGGCCAGGGTCAGCGCGTCGCGCACCAGCGCACCGGCGTCGGCCTGCGGGAACGGCTGGTCTTCCAGCAGCGTCTCGCCATGGCCCAGCACCTGCCACAGGGCGTGGCTGGCATGCGGGGTGATCGGGTTCAGCAGCAGCACGATGGCCTGCAGCGCTTCCTGGCGCACCGCACGGCCCTGCTCGCTGCCGTCCTCGAACTTGGCCAGCGCGTTCATCAGTTCCATCACCGCCGCGATGGCGGTATTGAAGCTGTGGCGACGGCCATAGTCGTCACCGACCTTGCCGATGGTCTCGTGGGTCTTGCGACGCAGTGCCTTCTGGTTGGCGTCCAGCGCGGCCACGTCCAGCGCCGGGGCGGCACCGTCGGCGGCGTGCTTCTGCACCTGGGCCCACAGGCGGCGCAGGAAGCGCGCCATACCGTCCACGCCGGCTTCGTTCCACTCCAGCGACTGTTCCGGCGGGGCGGCGAACATCGAGAACAGGCGCACGGTGTCGGCACCGTACTTGTCGACCATCGCCTGCGGGTCCACGCCGTTGTTCTTCGACTTGGACATCTTTTCAGTGCCACCGACCACCACCGGCTGGCCGTCGGCGATCAGCGTGGCGCCAGTGATGCGGCCGCGCTCGTCGCGCTGCACTTCTACATCGGCCGGATTGATCCAGTCCTTCGAGCCGTCCGGGTTCGGGCGGTAGTAGGTCTCGGCGATCACCATGCCCTGGCACAGCAGGTTGCGTGCCGGTTCGTTGCTGTCCACCATCCGCGCGTCGCGCAGCAGCTTGTGGTAGAAGCGGAAATACATCAGGTGCAGGATCGCGTGCTCGATGCCGCCGATGTACTGGTCGACCGGCAACCAGTAATTGCCGCGCTTGTCGACCGCATCTCGGGCACCCGGCGAGGTGTAGCGGGCGTAGTACCAGCTCGACTCCATGAAGGTGTCGAAGGTGTCGGTCTCGCGCTCGGCCGCGCCGCCGCATTCCGGGCAGGTGGTCTTGCGCCATTCCGGATCAGTCTTGATCGGCGAACCAGTCCCCGAGAACGCCACGTCCTCCGGCAGCACCACCGGCAGCTGCTCTTCCGGCACCGGCACCGCACCGCACTTGTCGCAGTAGATCACCGGAATCGGGCAACCCCAGTAGCGCTGGCGGCTCACGCCCCAGTCGCGCAGGCGATAGTTGACGCGGCGCTGGCCCTGGGCCTTGCGCTCGAAGCGTTCGGCCAGGGCTTCGAAGGCGCCCTGGAAATCCAGCCCATCGAATTCGGCCGAGTTGACCAGCTCGAAGGCACGGTTCTTGTCGCTGTACCAGTCCTGCCAGCGGGCACCATCCCAGGTGCGCTCGTCGTCGTTGCGCGGATCCTTCAGCGCGATCACCTGCTTGATCGGCAGGCCGTACTTGTTGGCCACTTCATTGTCGCGCTGGTCGTGGCCCGGAACAGCCATCACCGCACCGGTGCCGTAGCCCATCAGCACGAAGTTGGCGACCCACACCGGCACCTTTTCGCCGGTGACCGGATGGATGGCACGCAGGCCGGTGTCCATGCCGCGCTTTTCCTGGGTTTCCAGCTCGGCCTCGGACACGCCACCCTGCTTCATTTCCGACAGCAGCGCAGCCAGTTCCGGGTTGTTCTTCGCCGCATGCAGGGCCAGCGGATGTTCGGCGGCGATCGACACGAAGGTCACGCCCATCACGGTATCCGGACGGGTGGTGAACACGCGCAGCGGATCCAGCGCAGTGCCGTCGACATCACGCACGTCGAACTGGATTTCCAGGCCTTCGGAGCGGCCGATCCAGTTGCGCTGCATGGTCTTGACCGAATCCGGCCAGCCGTCCAGTTCATCCAGGCCGTCCAGCAGTTCCTGGGCGTAATCGGTGATGCGCAGGAACCACTGCGGGATCTCGCGCTTCTCGACCAGCGCACCGGAACGCCAACCACGGCCATCGATGACCTGCTCGTTGGCCAGCACGGTCTGGTCGACCGGATCCCAGTTCACCACCGCATTGCGGCGGTAGGCCAGGCCCTTGCGCATCAGGCGCGTGAACATGCGCTGTTCGTGTACATAGTAGTCCGGGCGGCAGGTGGCGAATTCGCGCGACCAGTCCACCGCATAGCCCATGGCCTTGAACTGGCCACGCATGTGCTCGATGTTCTTGTAGGTCCAGGCCGCCGGTGCGGTCTTGTTCTTGATTGCCGCGTTCTCCGCCGGCAGGCCGAACGCGTCCCAGCCCATCGGCTGCAGCACGTTGTGGCCGGTCATGCGCTTGTAGCGGCTGATCACGTCGCCGATGGTGTAATTGCGCACGTGGCCCATGTGCAGCGCACCGGACGGGTACGGAAGCATCGACAGGCAGTAGTACTTCGGCTTGTCCGAAGTCTCGTCGACTTCGAAGGCACGGGTGGCGTCCCAGTACTTCTGGGCGGCGGATTCAACCTGCTGCGGGTCGTAGGCGTTGGTTTCAGCGCTGGTCATGGAACACGCGGATGCGGCGGCAAAGCGGTACAGCGTACCGCAGTGCGGCAAACGTCTCCAATCCTGCCCGCCGACCGCCGGCCCCGCCAGCGCCCGGAGCCGGTCTCAGCGCGGTCGCGACAGAGGCAGGGCCAGCGCCAGCCAGACCGCCCAGCAGGCGAATGCAAGCCGTTGTGCCAGCGGCGCCGGCAGCACGCCCTGCAGCGCAAAGGCAGCCAGCGCCGCCAGCACGCCACAGGCGAGCGCCACCCCGCCCAGGGCGCGGCCGTGCGTCTGGCGCAGCTGGGAGATGCCCAGCAACAGGGTGCCGGCGACGAAGCCCAGCACCCAGATCATCCAGGCACTGGCGTGCAGCTGGCTGGCCGGCCCGTGCAGATCGTCCACATCCAGCGGCATCAAGCCCATCGCGGTGAAGGCCAGTCCGCCCAGCAACAGCATCTGGCTGCCCACCCGCGGCGCCCAGCCAGCACCGGGCGGCAGCTGTCGGCGCAGGCACTCGGCCACGACCACCGCCAACAGGCCCGGCAGTACGAAGCCCAGCAGATTGAAGGCCAACGCGTGCGGCACGCCATGTGCGCCCAGCAGGGCCACCGGGTGCCGCGCCTGTGCATAACCTTCCAGGCCGGCGCCGAAGCCCAGCACCGCCAGCACGAACAGCAGTGCGGCGGCGGGGCCGGACAGACGCAACAGGGAAGACGGGGAGGTCATGCGGGCTCCAGGAGCAACGGCGGCGGGAACGACGCATTGTCGGGCATTTGCCGCAGTCCGGGTTGAGACTGGCATCGATCGTCACCATAGAATCGGTCTCCAGATGCCAATCGATGCCTCCCCCATGACCGAGACGACCTACGTATTCGACGCCACCACTGCGACCTTCGAGGCCGAAGTCCTGCAGAAGTCGCTGCAGACGCCGGTGCTGGTCGACTTCTGGGCCACGTGGTGCGGCCCCTGCAAGACCCTGGGGCCGATGCTGGAAAAACTGGCCGCCGAATACAACGGCGCCTTCGAGCTGGCCAAGGTCGATGTCGACAAGGAACAGCAGATCGCCGCCGCCTTCCAGATCCGCTCGGTGCCGACCGTGTTCCTGGTCAAGGGCGGCCAGCTGGTGGACGGTTTCCCCGGCGCCATCCCGGAAGGCCAGCTGCGTGAGTTCCTGGCCCAGCACGGCATCGTGCCGGCCGACGTCGGCGACACTGCCGCCGAGGACGAAGCGCCGTTGGATCCGCAGGCACAGGTGGATGTACTGCGTGCGCAGATCGCCGCCGAGCCGGACAAGGACGAGCTGAAGCTCGACCTGGCCCTGGCCCTGCTGCAGATCGGCGGCGTGGACGAAGCCGGCACGCTGATCGACGGCCTGCCCGCCAACCTGGCCACCGACGACCGCGCCGTGCGCGCCCGCGCCCGGCTGTCCTTTGCCGCCGCCCTGAAGGACGCCCCGGCCGCCGAGGTGCTGGACGCGCGCATCGCCGCCAACGGCAATGACCTCAAGGCCCGCCACCTGCGCGGCGTGCAGCTGCTGCTCGGCGGCCATGACGAGGCCGCGCTGGCGCAGTTCCTGGAAATGCTGCGGATCGACCGGAGTTTCGAGGAAGGCCTGCCGCGCAAGGCGCTGATCGATGCCTTCAATGTGATCTCCGACGAGGACCTGGTCGGCCAGTACCGCCGCAGGATGGCCTCCCTGCTGTTCTGAACGGAAGCCGGGTTCGTTCAGAATCCCTGCACTGGACGCGGGCAATAATGCGCACGATGGCGGCCGTACGGCCGCCACGATCCGTTCGGGGGGATGAGGTCGGGGCCATGGGGTCTTGCAGCTGCACCCCCGCATTGCCGGGATTGCAAAACTGTGACCTTCGTCCGCTCGCTGTTGTTTGCCATGCGCTTCCAGGGCGCCCTGCTCTGTGCCCTGCTTCTGCTGCCGGCCATCGCCGCCGCGCAGGACTGGAACTACCGGGTCCGCCCCGGCGACACCCTGTGGGATCTGGGTGGCGTGTATCTGAAACCCTCGGTGCGCTGGCAGCAGCTCCAGCAGCACAACCGAATCGACAACCCCTACCGGCTGCCGCCCGGCCAGCTGCTGCGTTTCCCCATCAGCTGGCTGCGCATCGAACCGGCACCGGCGCGGGTGCTCTCGGTCCGCGGCAAGGTCGAACTGTCCAGTGGAGACGGCAGCGCCAGCCGCGCCATCCAGGCCGGCGAGCAACTGCATATCGGAGACACCGTACAGACCGAGGGCGAATCCAGCGTCACGCTGGAATTTGCCGATGCGTCGCGCCTGCAGCTGCGTGAGTACTCGCGCCTGCGCCTGGACCAGCTCAGCCGCTACGGCCACACCGGCATGGTCGACACCCGCCTGCGCCTGCAGCAGGGCCGCGCCAGCAATCGGGTGACGCCCGCGCGCGGCCCGGCATCGCGTTACATCATCGATGCGCCCACCGCCACCAGCAGCGTGCGCGGCACCGTCTTCCGGGTCAGTGCCGGCGACGGTCGTGATGTCGCGGCCACCGAGGTCCTGCAGGGCAAGGTGCAGGTCGGCAACACCCATGGCCAGCGCATGGTCCAGCCCGGACAGGCCACCCGCAGCGCCAGCGCAGACGCCGCACCGGACGCAGTCTCCGCACTGCTGCCGGCACCGCAGCTGCGCAACGATGAACTGCGCCTGGCCCCGTTGCCGACGCTGCTGGCATGGACTCCGGTCGCCGGCGCCGCGCATTACCGCGTTGAAGTGGTGGAGGCAGCCACGCCGGAGATCCTGCTGTTCGCTGCCACCACCCCCGATACCCGCCTGGCCATCGGCGATCTGCCGCCGGGCCAGCTGCGCATCCTGCTGCGCGCGGTCGATGCGCAGGGTGTGGAAGGCATCGACGCCAGTGCCGACTTCGAACTCAGCGACCAGCCTCCACCGCCGCTGACCCTGGCCCCGCTGCATGGACAGACAATCAACAGCGACCGCCCGCGTTTCCGCTGGAGCCAGGCCCCCGGTGCGCGCAGCAGCGTGCTGCAGATCGCGGCTGATTCCAGCTTCGTACAGCCACTGCAGGAACAGACCAGCACCGGCACCGACCTGCGCCTGGCGCAGCCATTGCCGCCGGGTCACTACTTCTGGCGGATCGCCTCCCGCAGTGCCGATGGGCACCAGGGGCGCTATGGCCAGGCCCTGCCACTGCAGCTGAGCAACGAGCCGGTCGATCCTGCGCTGCAACCGCCCGAGGCCGCGCACGGTGAACTGACCCTGCGCTGGCAGGCCGGCAGCGAAGGCCAGCGCTATCGCGTGCAGGTCGACCGCCGCGGCGACTTCAAGGCACCCCTGGTCGACGAAACCGTGGCCGAACCGCAGGTCAGCTTCAAGCGTCCGTGGCGCGGCACCCTGCATGTGCGCGTGCAGTACATCGACGATGACGGCCATGCTGGCGAGTTCTCGCCTGCCCAGAAGATCGCCCTGCCGTGTCGCCTCTGCTATGGCACCGGCGGCGGTGCCCTGCTGCTGTGGCTGCTGTTGTGAGGCGTTCGCCGCTGCCGTGGTCGAAGCGGATCCTGCTGGCCATGCTGGCCGGGATACTGACCATCGTCGCCAGCCAGGGCCAATGGCTGTGGCGGCAGGACGAGGCCACCTACGACGCGATGGTCGGCAACTGGGACTATCGACCCGACCCGAGCGTGCTGATCGTGGCCATCGACGAAGGCAGCCTGCAACGCATCGGCCAATGGCCGTGGCCGCGCTCGGTCCACGCCCGGTTGCTGGATCGCCTGACCGATGCCGGTGCCGAACGGGTCGCGCTGGATCTGATGCTGTCCGAGCCGGACCGCCGCGACAGCCGCCAGGACGAGGCGCTGGCCGCGGCCATCCGTCGCAATGGCCGGGTGGTGCTGCCGGTGCTGGCCGCACCGGCAGCCGGTGATCGCATGGCCGAGGAAATGCTGCCAGTTCCGCAGATCGCGGCCAGTGCCGCCGCCATCGGCCACACCGACGTTGAGGTGGACAGCGACGGCGTCGCCCGCGGCATCTACCTGCATGCGGGCATCGGCAAGGCGCATTGGCCGGCGCTAGGGCTGGCCCTGACCGGCCTGCCCGCGGGCGCGGTGCGCGGACTGCCCGACCCTGATCCCGAGGTGGGCTCGCCTTATCAATGGCGGCGCAACGACTACGTGCGGGTGCGCTATGCCGGACCTCCCGAGCAGTTGCCGCAGGTTTCCTACGCAGACGTACTCGATGGCCACGTGGACATGGCGATGCTGCATGGCCGCCGCATCATCGTAGGCATGACCGCCAGCGGCATCGCACCGCGCCTGCTGACCCCGACCACCCGCGAGTTCTGGATGAGCGGCAGCGAGTACCAGGCCAACATCGCCTCGATGCTGCTGCAGCACAAGCAGATCGAGGTGCTGCCCCGCTTCTGGCAGCACACCATCAGCGCGGTGCTGGTGGCGCTGTGCGTGATCCTGCTCGGCCTGCGCCTGCCGTGGCTGGCGGCGCTGTGTTCGCTGCCGCTTGCTCCTCTGTTGAGCTGGTTGCTGTTGCGCACCAGCAACCTCTGGTGGGCGCCAGCCACCGCCCTGCTGGGCATCCTGCTGGTCCTGCTGGCCTGGGCGATCTGGCGGATTTCGGCCTGGCACCGGCAGGCCAACCGCGACGCACTGACCGGCCTTGGCAATCGCCTGCGTTTCGAACAGGCGCTGCAGCAGGAATGCGACGCCGCACGACGCAACGGCAAGCCACTGAGCCTGGCGCTGATCGATGTCGACCACTTCAAGCGCCACAACGACCGCCATGGCCACCAGGTCGGCGACCGCGTGCTGCGGGACGTCGCCCGGTTGATCGGCGCGCATGCGCGGCGTCCGCGCGACATGGCCGCGCGTTACGGTGGCGATGAATTCGCGCTGGTATTGCCCGATACCCCGGCCGAAGGCGCGCGGCTTGTCATCCAGGACCTGATCGACTGCGTACGTGCATTGCCGGTACACGGTGACGGCAGCGACGATCGGGTGACGCTCACCATCGGCGTGTTTACCCGGGTACCGGAAGGCGGGCTGCAACCGCATCATTTCGTCGAAGGGGCCGACACCGCGCTGTACCAGGCCAAAGCCAACGGGCGCGACGGGTATGTGATCGACGGCGACGCGTGACCGGTGCCACCAGGGTGCAACATACGCATGCGAATGGTTAGACTGGACACCTCGCCCAGCGCCCCCGGATCCGCATGAACGCCCGTCTGTTCCGCTTCGGCATCAACCTCTGGCCGCCCTTCCTGTTCACCGGCATCCACGTCACCCGCATCACCCCCGACTACCGGCAGATTGATGTCGAGCTGCGCCTGCGGCCATGGAACCGCAACTACGTCGGCACCCACTTCGGCGGCAGCCTGTTCGCGATGACCGATCCGTTCTGGATGCTCGGCCTGCTGCACATCCTCGGCCGCGACTACTACGTGTGGGACCGCGCCGGCGCCATCGACTTCCTCAAGCCGGGCCGTGGCATCGTGCGGACGTCGTTCCGCATCGACGACGCGCTGCTGGACGAACTGCGCGCCGAAGCGGCCAGTGGCGAGAAGGTGCTGCGCTGGTTCAGCAACGACGTGATCGATGAAAGCGGCGAGGTGGTCGCACAGGTCCGCAAGCAGGTCTACCTGCGGTTGAAGCCACACGCACGCTGAGCGCGCCTCAATCGCGCGCCAACGCAGTCGAAGCTGGCTCCGCCTGCAACGGCACCGACAGCCATGGGCTTTCGTCGTTGCTGCGGGACGGCGAGCGGCGTGGCACCTGCAGATGGCGGCCATCCGCCGACACCTGCGGCGCCCGCACCGGCGAGGCGAACTGTGCCGGCAACCGCTGCAGGGCATCCACCGGATCCCCCGGCTGCTGCCGCAGCCAGCGCTGTGCACCCAGCAGGCGCAGCATCGCCGCGGCGTCCTGGGTGCGCGACGAATAGGCCGGATAGACCGGACCCGCAATGTCGGTCAACAGGCAACCCATGACGTTCGACAGGCAACCAAAGTCACGCTGCGGCGGCGCCGGTGCCGGCAACGGACGGTCCGCCTCCAGCGCAGCGGTCGCCGTCGCGCCACAGGCCCAACCGAGATTGCCGGCCGCACGGGCCAGGGTGCTGCTGCGGTCCAGTACCAGCGCGCCGCCGAATTCCCGCGCCGAGGTCTCGATCGCCACCCGGTTCATCGCATACTCGCCCTGCATCGCACGGCACAGGCTCTGCTCGTCGGCCCGCATCGGCTGCATGGCCTGTTCGCATTCGGCCGGCAGCGGGTGATCGGCAGGCAGTTCGACCAGCATGTCGGCCAGCAGCTGCGCGTTGGCCTGTACCAGGCTGGCGCCGATGATGCTTTCGACCAGATAGCTGCCACCGGGCACCAGCCGCCGGCCCAGCTGCACTCCCCGGCAGCTGCCGCGCAGGGCACCGTCGATGTCACCCTGTACGAACGCCAGCGCGCGTGCGCTGGTGGCATCGACCACCAGCCCGTAGGTCGGCATCGGCACCAGGATGCCCTCGCCCTTCGGCTGGAACGGCGATACGAAGTAGTCTGCTTCGGCGAGCTGATCCAGCCGCGCGTGCAACTGCTGGTGCCCGGCATGGGCCTCCACGAAGCGTTGCGGGTCCGCGCGGACCTGGGCGAGGCAGCCGCGGGCGGCCGGCCCGCAACTGGCACCGGGCCGCGAGCGCAGCTCGGCATGGTTGGCCACCAGGTGTGTCTGGCCGCCGCTGCTGCCCCGCAGGTCGGCCTCCCAACGGCGCACGTCCTCGGCCAACGCCTGCTCGCGCTGGCGGGCATCCAGATCGTCGAACGGCAGCGTCCACAACAGGGCATAACCGTTGCGCCCGCTCGCCGGCAGCCGCGCTTCCAGCCGTTGCTGCGCCTGCAACCGCGATTCCGGCACCGGCCACATGCGTGAGGCGCACCACACCACGATGGTCAACAGCAGCAGGCCCGCCAGGGTCCAGCCCAGTCCACGCAGAATCTTCAACACAGCTTCCCTTCCATGGCTCGTTGCCGCAGTCGATCCACCAGCGTAATCGACCGGCAGTGACCGCTACAATGCGCACATGTCGCTCGAAGCCCCCGCCCTGGTCCCCCGCCCCTCCCTGCAGCGCCTGTTCCTGACCGGCCTGCTGACCCTGCTGCCGATCTGGCTGACCTGGGTCGTGGTCAAGTTCGTGTTCGTGTTGCTGTCGGGCATTTCCAGCCCGCTGGTGGTACCGCTGTCCGAGCAGATCGCGACAAGCTTTCCGCACTACCTCGGCTGGGTCCGCGCCGAATGGATCCAGGACACCATCGCCCTGCTGGCCACCCTGCTGGTGATCCTGGCGGTGGGCGTGGCCAGCCGCCGCGTGCTCGGCCAGCGCCTGCTGCGCTGGGTGGGCGCGGTCATCAAGCGCATTCCGCTGGCCAGCATCATCTACGACAGCGCAAAGAAGCTGCTGGACATGCTGCAGACCGAACCGGGCAGCACCCAGCGCGTGGTGCTGATCGACTTCCCGCACCGCGACATGAAATCGGTCGGACTGGTCACCCGCGTGATCAAGGAACACGGCACCGACCGTGAGCTGGCCGCGGTGTATGTACCGACCACGCCGAACCCGACCTCGGGCTACCTGGAAATCGTGCCGGTGGAACTGCTGACCCCGACTGACTGGACCGTCGACCAGGCCATGAGCTTCATCATTTCCGGCGGCGCCGTCGCACCGTCCAGCGTGCCGTTCACCCGCGCCGGCGAACGCACCGGCGAACGCACCGAATGACCCCGGCGCCGATCGAGCGCCCGCTGCAGGACCGCGCGGTCCTGCTGTTCATCGTGCTGGCCGCGTTCTTCTGCGGCAATGCGGTGCTGGCCGAGCTGATCGGGGTGAAGATCTTCGCGCTGGAAGACACGCTGGGCATCGCCCCGCTGAACTGGAACCTGTTCGGCCAGACCGGCTCGCTCAGCTTCACCGCCGGTACCCTGCTGTGGCCGGTGGTGTTCATCATGACCGACACCATCAACGAGTTTTTCGGCAAGCGCGGCGTGCGCTTCATCTCGTGGCTGGCGGTGGTGCTGATCGGCTACGGTTTCCTGTTCGCCTTCGCGGCCATTTCGCTGGCGCCGGCCAGCTGGTGGGTCACGTCGATGGATGGCCACGGTGTGCCCGACTACCAGGCCGCGTTCGCAGCCGTGTTCGGCCAGGGCATGTGGACCATCGCCGGTTCGCTGGTGGCCTTCCTGCTCGGCCAGCTGATCGACGTGGCGGTGTTCCACCGCATCCGCCAGGCCACCGGCGAACGCCACGTGTGGCTGCGTGCGACCGGATCGACTGCGATCTCGCAGGTGGTGGACAGCTTCGTGGTGATCTGGATCGCCTTCGTGCTGGGCCCGCAGCACTGGCCGACCTCGCTGTTCCTTGCGGTCGCCAGCGTCAACTACGTGTACAAGATGGGCTTTGCGATTGCCCTGATTCCGTTGCTCTACCTGATGCGGCGTGCCATCACCCGCTATCTGGGCGCCGATCGCGCGGCGGCACTGCGCGCCGCCGCTGCGGCTGACTGAAGCCCCAGCGCCACCAAGCTGACTGCGTCTTCACGCTGGCCGTACGCGCGCGGATCGTGCAAGCTCCACGATCTGTGTTCCACGGAAGCTTCTTGATGCCGTATTCCCCCCGCGTCCTGGCCGCTGCCATTGCCGCGTTGTTCCTGTTCAGTGCCGTGCCGTCGGCCGAAGCAGCGAAGAAGAAGGCCAGCCGCCCTGCCGCTGCGCAGACCCGCCAGGCCGCCAAGCCCAAGGCCAGGCCCGCCCGTGCCACCGCACCGGCCCGTGGCAGTTCGGCGCGCCGCGCTGCGCCGCGTCCGGTCGCACCGGCCCGTGCCGTGCCCAAGCAGGTGCAGCTGGAACGGCTGTACGACGAGTACTGGGATGCCTCGATGCGGTTGAACCCGCTGCAGGCCACGTTCCAGGGCGAACCGCGCTACAACGACCAGCTGCCCAACATCCTGTCCGCCGCCTGGCGCCAGCAGTCGCACGACTTCACCACGCAATGGCTGGGCAAGGTCGAAAAACTCGGCAGCGATGGCCTGCAGGGCCAGGACCTGCTCAGTTACGAGATCTTCGTCCGTGACGCGCGCGCCTCGCTGGCTGCCGAGCGCTACCCGAGCTGGATGATGCCGATCAGCCAGTACTACAACATCGGCAGCATCATGGCGATCCTCGGCTCCGGCGCGGGCGCGCAGCCGTTCAACACCGTGCAGGACTATGACACCTGGTCGCGCCGCTCGCTCGGCATTCCCGAACTGTTCGACCAGGCCATCGACAACATGCGCCAGGGCATGAAGGCCGGCGTGGTGCAGCCGCGCGACCTGATGGAGAAGGTGCTGCCGCAGCTGGATGCGGTGATCAAGCCGACCGCTGAAGAGAGCATCTTCTGGTCGCCGATCCGCACCATGCCGAACACGATTGCGGCCGAAGACAAGGCGCGCATCAGTGCCGAGTACAAGCGCATGATCGAACTGCGCATCATGCCCGCCTACCGCGCCCTGCGCGGCTTCATCGCCACCGAGTACCTGCCGGCCACGCGCGCCAGCAGCGGCATGGGCGCGCTGCCCGACGGCCAGGCCTGGTACGCCAACCTGATCGTGCAGACCACCGCCAGCGACCAGACCGCCGCGCAGCTGCACGCGCTGGGCGAGCAACGCGTGCAGGAACTGCAGGCACAGATCGCCACGGTGATGAAGGACGCCAAGCTGCGTGGCACGCCGGCAAAGCTGCTGCGCAGCATGCGCAACGATCGCCAGTTCCAGTACAGCGATGCCAATGCACTGATCAGCCGCTACCGCCAGGTGCAGCAGCAGGTCAACGCGCGCCTGCCGCAGGTGCTCGATACGCTGCCGAAGTCCGCGCTGGAAGTACGCGCAGTGGAACCGGAACGGGCGCTGACCGCCGCCGCTGCCGCCTACCAGCCGTCGCCGCCCGGGCAGCCCGCCGTGCTGTACATCAACACCCGCGACCTGCCCAGCCGCAAGCGCTGGAGCGTGCCGGTGCAGTACCTGCATGAAGCGATTCCCGGCCATCACGTGCAACTGGGCCTGCAGCAGGAGCTGGCCAAGCTGCCGCGCTTCCGTCGCCTCGGTGGCGATCTTGCGTTCGTCGAAGGCTGGGGCCTGTACGCCGAAACACTGGGTGAAGACCTCGGCGTCTACACCGATCCCTACGACCGTATCGGCTACCTGTACTCACGCCTGCTGCGCGCCGCGCGCGTCGTCGCCGACACCGGCGTCAATGCACAGGGCTGGAGCAAGCAGCAGGCCGTGGCCTACCTGCAGAAGACGGTGGACATGAGCAGCGATGACGCCAACGCCGAAGTCGAGCGGATCATGGCCCAGCCCGGCCAGGCACTGTCGAACGTCGCCGGCCTGACCACCATCGTTGCCCTGCGCGACAAGGCCAAGGCACGCCAGGGCGCAGCCTTCGATCTGCGCCGCTTCCATGCAGAACTGCTGAAAGACGGCTCGATGCCTCTGGACGTGCTGGACCGCAAGATGGAGCGCTGGATGGCACAGCCGGCCAGCGCTGCGCCCACACCTTCGCCCTGACGCTTCCGGAGCCACCATGCGCCCTGCCGTCGCCCTGTTCGCCGCCGTGCTGGGCCTGCTGCCTCTGGCGGGCGCCGCCGCACCGGTGCTGACCCCACCGGATGCCGGTATCGACGGCCTGATGCAGGCCTACGATGGCCAGGTGCCCGGCGCCGCAGTGCTGGTGCTGCATGACGGGCAGCCAGTGTTCCGCCGTGGCTACGGCCTTGCGGTGGTCGAAGACGGCACCCCGGTCACAGCCGCCAGCAATTTCCGGCTGGCCTCGGTCAGCAAGCAGTTCACCGCTGCGGCGGTGCTGCTGGTGGAAGACGGCCGGCTCGGGCTGGACCAGCCGGCCCGGCAGTGGCTGCCCGAGCTGCCACCGGCTGCAGCGGGCATCACCCTCCGCCACCTGCTCTCGCATACCAGCGGCCTGCTCGACTACGAAGACCTGATGGACCCGGCAGACACGCGGCAGGTACACGATGCCGATGTGCTGGCCCTGCTGTCGCGCCAGGACCGGCTGAACTTCGCGCCGGGCACGCAGTACCGCTACAGCAACAGCGGCTATGCACTGCTGGCACTGATCGTGGGCCGCGCATCCGGCCAGGATTTCGCCGCCTTCCTGCAACAACGCATCTTCCGCCCGCTGGGCATGGCGCATACCGTGGCCCACCAGGACGGCGTGGACACGGTCGCCACACGCGCCTATGGCTACAGCAGGATCGATGGCCGCTGGCAGCGCACCGACCAGAGCACTACCAGCGCTGTACTGGGAGACGGCGGGATCTACTCCTCGCTGGACGACCTGGCCCGCTGGGATGCGGCGCTGTACGACGACCGCCTGCTGTCGAAGGCTTCGCGCCGCGCGATGTTCAGCCCGGCGACGACCACATCGGAACCGGACGTGCCGCATTACGGCTTCGGCTGGCGGCTGAATGGTCCGGTGCAATGGCACAGCGGCGAGAGCATCGGCTTCCGCAACGTGATCGTGCGCCACCCGGAGAAGCACCTGACCGTGATCGTGCTGACCAACCGCAACGACCCCGAACCCTATCCGCTGGCGCAGAAGATCGCCCAGCGCTGGCTGGACACCCTGCAATGACCCCCGGTTCCGACGCCCTGCTGGGCATCCACCACGCCGCACTGATCTGCAGCGACTACGCACGCTCGAAGGACTTCTACGTGCGCATCCTCGGCCTGCGCGTGCTGGCCGAGAACCACCGCGCCGCACGCGATTCCTGGAAGCTGGACCTCGCCCTGCCCGACGGCGGCCAGCTGGAACTGTTCTCCTTTCCCTCGCCGCCGCCCCGTCCCAGCCGCCCGGAGGCCCAGGGTCTGCGCCACCTCGCGTTCCGGGTGGCTGCACTGGAACCCTTCATCCAGCGCCTGGCCGCGCATGGTGTCGCCTGCGAACCGATCCGCGTGGACGAATACACCGGCCGACGCTTCACCTTCTTCGCCGACCCCGACGACCTGCCGCTGGAGCTGTACGAGATCGCGTGAGCGATTTTCAATCGCGGAGGCCCATCCACGCATGGCGTGGATCTACGTGTCGACCAAGGTCGACACCCACCAAGAGCAGGCCGTGGCATTCCAACAGATCGCGGAGACCTGTCGAAGGCGGGGTGGGTCCGGTTGCGGGGCGTGAGCCGCATGGGCCCGAGGCATGCCTCGGGCGGGTTGGGCAGGACGCCCAACCCCGGTCTTGCCGTGTGCGCAGGACTGCGCCCACGAGCAAGCGGCGACCGAGCTTACATGGGTGAGGGCGCTTTGCTTGCGAAGCACTGCTTCGCAAGCGCCCGAACGCACAGCCGCCAGCGGCTGGGCCGGGCCCCGGAGGGGGACTTGCAGCGCCCCCCGCAACCGGACCCACCCCGCCATCCCACGGATAGCCGCCTTTGCTTTTGAGGTTGCCGGCCAGCGGCCGGCACTACCGCGGGTGCAGGGCGCAGCCCTGCAAAGCCCCCCTTCCCCATACCCCGCCGAATGGGTATACAGTCGACCCGTACCGGCATCGTGCCGGAATGAACCCTGGGAGGGGACCATGCGCAAGACCTTCAAGACCCTGCTGCTGGCACTGCCGCTGTGCCTGGCCGCGCTCTCGGCGCAGGCCGCCGACGGCGCCGCCGGCCGCTGGAAGACCATCGACGACAAGACCGGCAAGGTGAAGTCGATCGTCGAGATCACCCAGGCCGCCAACGGCACCCTGACCGGCAAGGTGGTCGACATCCTGCACTCGGACAAGGGCCCCAACCCGATCTGTGACGGCTGTGAAGGCGCCAACAGGAACAAGCCGGTGAAGGGCATGACCATCCTCTGGAACCTGAAGGCCGACGGCGCCAACAAGTGGTCCGGTGGCACCATCCTCGACCCGGCCAACGGCAAGACCTACAAGTCGAAGATGGAACTGCAGCCCGGCGGCACCCGGCTGGACGTGTCCGGCTGCATCGCCTTCATCTGCCGCGCGCAGACCTGGCAGCGCGAATAAGCGCTCCGGCCCCCGCTTCATCCCCGTGACCCGGCCCCGGCCGGGTCACCTCGTTGCGGGCATGCGATACTCTGCGGTTCCCCTCGGCTTCACCCCGCGACCATGACCCGTACCGCGCTCGTCACCACCGCCCTGCCCTACGCCAACGGCCCGCTGCACCTGGGCCACCTGGTCGGCTACATCCAGGCCGACATCTGGGTGCGTGCGCGGCGAATGAGTGGCGGCAAGGCCTGGTTCGTCTGCGCCGACGATACCCATGGCACGCCGATCATGCTGGCCGCGGAAAAGGCCGGGGTCACCCCGGAAACCTTCATCGCCAACATCCAGGCCAGCCACGAACGTGACTTCGCCGCCTTCGGCGTGGCCTTCGACCACTACGACTCGACCAATTCGGCGGCCAACAAGGCGCTGACCGAGCAGTTCTACCTGAAGCTGGAAGCGGCCGGCCACATCAGCCGCCGTTCGGTGGCGCAGTTCTACGACCCGGCCAAGGGCATGTTCCTGCCCGACCGTTACGTCAAGGGCATCTGCCCGAACTGCGGCAGCCCCGACCAGTACGGCGACAACTGCGAAGTGTGCGGCGCTACCTATGCGCCGACCGATCTGAAGGAACCGCGTTCGGTCATCTCCGGTGCCACGCCGGAAATGCGCGATTCGGAGCACTTCTTCTTCGAGGTGGGCCACTTCGACGCGTTCCTGCGCGAATGGCTGGCCGGCGACGTCGCCCTGCCGGGCGTGAAGGCCAAGCTGGGTGAGTGGCTCAATGCCGAAGGTGGCCTGCGCGCGTGGGACATCTCGCGCGATGCGCCGTACTTCGGCTTCCAGATTCCCGGACAGCCGGGCAAGTACTTCTACGTCTGGCTGGATGCACCGATCGGCTACCTGTCCAGCTTCCAGACCCTGTGCGGCAGGATCGGCGAGGACTTCGAAGCGCACCTGCGCGCCGGTACCAGCACCGAGCTGCACCACTTCATCGGCAAGGACATCGTCAACTTCCACGGCCTGTTCTGGCCGGCGGTGCTGCACGGCACCGGTCACCGCGCGCCGACCCGCCTGCACGTCAACGGCTACCTGACCGTGGACGGCGCCAAGATGAGCAAGTCGCGCGGCACCTTCGTGATGGCGCGTACCTTCCTCGATGTCGGCCTGGAGCCGGAAGCGCTGCGCTACTACTACGCCGCCAAGTCCGGCGGTGGCGTCGACGATCTCGACCTGAACCTGGGTGACTTCATCGCCCGCGTCAACGCCGACCTGGTCGGCAAGTTCGTCAACCTGGCCAGCCGCTGCGCCGGCTTCATCAGCAAGCGCTTCGACGGGCAGCTGGCCGCGCAGCTGCCCGATGCGGCGCAGTACCAGCGCTTCGTCGATGGCCTGGCGCCGATCCGTGAAGCCTACGAGCGCAACGACCCGGCCGCGGCGATCCGCCTGACCATGACCCTGGCCGACGAAGCCAACCGCTACATCGACGACGTCAAGCCGTGGGTCATCGCCAAGCAGGAAGGCGCCGATGCGCAACTGCAGGCCGTATGCAGCCAGGGCCTGAACCTGTTCCGCGTGCTGGTCACCGCCCTGAAGCCGGTGCTGCCGGCCACCGCCGCGCAGGCCGAAGCCTTCCTGGCCGCGCCGGTGAACGACTGGACCGAACTGGCACAGCCGCTGCTGGGCCACCGCATCACCGACTACACCCCGCTGTTCACCCGTATCGACCCGAAGAAGATTGACGCCATGATCGACGCCTCCAAGGACACCCTGCAGCCGGCGGCTGCCGCTGCCCCCGCCGCCAAGCCGGCCGCCCCGGCCCCGGCCAAGGACGAAGCAAAGAGCGCCGATGCTCCGGCCTACATCGGCATCGACGATTTCGCCAAGCTCGACCTGCGCATCGGCAAGGTGCTGGTCTGCGAGTTCGTGGAAGGATCGGACAAGCTGCTGCGCTTCGAGCTGGATGCAGGTGAACTGGGCAAGCGCCAGATCTTCTCCGGTATCCGTGGCAGCTACGGCGAGCCGGAGAAGCTGGTCGGCCGCAGCGTGGTGTTCATCGCCAACCTGGCCCCGCGCAAGATGCGCTTCGGCCTGAGCGAAGGCATGATCCTGTCGGCCGGCTTCGACGGCGGTGCGCTGGCGTTGCTGGACGCCGACAGCGGCGCGCAGCCGGGCATGCCGGTCCGCTGATGCCCGCAGCGGGCGTGGCCTCGGCCGCGCCCGCCGGCAGCATTGGCCAGCGGAGGCAACGCGATGGGAGGCAACGGAATGGAACTGGCGCTGTTCGACTTCGACCACACCGTGACCACCTGCGATACCTATGGCCGTTTCCTGCGCCGCGTGGCCACCGCCGAACAGCTGGCGCAGGCGTGGTGGAAGGTCGGCCCGTGGCTGCTCGCGTACAAGCTGAAGCTGATCTCGGCCGAACGCATCCGCGCGCGCGTCACCCGTCTGACCTTCAGCGACCGCCACAGTGACGACATCGCCACCCTGGCCGCCGGCTTCTCGCGTGAGTTCCTGCCCGATGTGGTGCGCCCGGAAATGCTGGAGCAGATCCGCTGGCACAAGGAACAGCAGCACACCGTGGTGATCGTGTCCGGCTCGCTGGACCTGTACCTGCGGCCGTGGTGCGAGCAGCTGGGCCTGCAGTTGATCTGCAACCGGCTGGAATGTCAGGACGGACGCCTGACCGGCCGTTACGCCGGTGGCGACTGTGGCCCGCGCAAGGTCGAGCACATCCGTCGCCAGTTCGATCTGTCGCGTTACGTGCGCATCCATGCCTACGGTGACAGTTCCGAAGACAAGCCGATGCTGGCGCTGGCCCACGAGCGCTGGTTCCGCGGCAAACCCCTGAAGTAACCCGACGCGCAGCCTTCGCCACGCATGAGCCTGATCCCACCCCTGACCGAACGCCTCGACCGCCTGTTGCCGCAGACCCAATGCGGGCAATGCGGCTACGACGGTTGCCGACCGTACGCGCAGGCGATGGCGCGCGGCGAGGCAGGCGTCGACCGCTGCCCACCCGGTGGCGATGCCGGTGCACGCGCGCTGGCCCAGGTTCTGCGCGTACCGGCGATTCCTTTTGATCGTTCGCGCGGCGAGCACAAGGCGCCGCAGGTGGCGTTGATCGTGGAAGCCGACTGCATCGGCTGCACCAAGTGCATCCAGGCCTGCCCGGTGGACGCCATCGTCGGCGGCGCCAAGTACATGCACACGGTGATCGCCGATCTGTGCACCGGCTGTGAGCTGTGCATCCCGCCGTGCCCGGTCGACTGCATCGAGCTGGTGCCGGCATAGCCACCAGACCAACCGGCGGTGGAGCGGCGGGGTAGAGTCGGCTGTTAGTCGACTGCTCTTCGTTCCGGCGGCGCAAAACCCCGCGCTGCGCGCGACAGTCGACTAACAGTCGACTCTACCCCCCCCTCCACTGCTGGGAGGTGACCTTGCCGTTACGGCACTGCCGCCGTCACCACGATCTCGACCTTCCAGTCGGCGTGGGCCAGCTTGGCCTCGACCGTGGCGCGCGCCGGGGTCGCACCCTCCACCACCCACTCATCCCATGCCTTGTTCATGCCGTCGAAATCGGCCATGTCGGCCAGGAACACTTCGGCGCGCAGCACGTGCTGGCGATCACTGGCCACCAGCGCCAGCAGCTTGTCGATCTCGGCCAGCACCTGCCGGGTCTGCCCGGTGATGTCCTGGCTGGTGTCTTCCGGAATCTGGCCGGAAAGGTAGGCGACCTTGTTGTACACGGTCATTTCGGACATGCGCGGTCCGACGTCGTAACGCTCCATCATGGGCGTGGCTCCTGCGGGTGATCAGGCCTGCATTGTCCTCCAAACCGGTCAACGATGGGTGCAGGGCAGCCATTCACACACGGTCACTACCGGCTTCCGACAGCGACGCTGGTCAAATGCCAGCGACAGGCGCACGATGCGCCACGGCTGCATTGACACCGCCCTCGCCCTCCCTGACGCACCCTTGCGCCGATGACCGAAACCACCGACCCCGCCACCGCTCCCTCCACCCCGGCATGGAAGCGGGTCCTCACCATCGTCATCCCGCTGCTGATCCTTGCGTTGGCGCTGCACGGCCTGGCCAACGAGTTCGATGAGAACGGCTACCGCGCCATCCGCCATGCCTTCCACCAGCTCAGTGGCACGCAGATCGCGCTTACTGTCTTGCTGGGCCTGGCCAGCTATGCCTGCCTGATCGGCTTTGATGCCATCGGCCTGCGCCGCAGCGGCATCCGCGTGCATCCGGCGCGCATCGGCATCACCGCGTTCCTGGCACACACGCTCGGCCAGACCGTGGGCTTTGCCGCGCTCACCGGCGGTGCGGTGCGCCTGCGCGGCTACCGTACCGCCGGCCTCGACCTGGCGCAGATCGGCCAGGTCGTGCTGATGAGCACGCTCGGCTTCGTGTTCGGTGCGTGGCTGCTGATCAGCGTGGCGCTGTGCATGGAACCGGCGGCAGCGGCGCTTGCCCTGCCGCTGGACCCGGATGCGGTGCGCGTGGTCGGCATCGTCGCGCTGCTGGCCTATGCGGCCACCCTGCTGCTGGTCGGCCGCGATGGACGCCAGTTCAGCGTGTTCGGCCATGTGCTGTGGCTGCCCGACCGGCGCACGATGATCGGGGTGACCGTGCTCAGCGTGATCGAGCTGGTGCTGGCCAGTGCCGCGTTCTATGTGCTGCTTCCGGACTCGACGCCGACCGGCCTGCCCGGCTTCGTCGGCCTGTACCTGGTCGCGGTGCTGGCCGGCCTGGTTTCGACCGTGCCCGCCGGCCTCGGCGTGTTCGAATGGAGCCTGCTGAAGCTGCTGCCACAGGTGGCACCGGCTGCGGTGCTGGCGGCGGCGTTGATCTACCGCGTCACCTACTACGTACTGCCCCTGCTGCTGGCCACCCTGCTCGCGCTTGCACCCGCGCTGCGCCAGCCGCTGCAGGCCAGTGCCGGGGCAACCCGTGCCGGCTGGAACGCGCTGCGCCCATGGTTGCCGCAGATCATCGCGCTGGCGGTGTTCAGCATCGGTGCTGCGCTGGTCATCGACGGCACATTGCCCACGCCGCGCCGTCACCTGGTCAACGCATCACTGCCGATCCTGGAAACGTCCCATCTGATCGGCAGCCTCAGCGGCGTCGCCCTGCTGCTGATCGGCCAGGGCCTGGCCCGGCGCAGCCATGCCGCATGGATGCTGGCGATGGCCGTGTGCGTGATCACCCCGTTGCCACTGTGGCTGCGCGGTGGCCAACCGTTGATCGCGGTCTCTGCCCTGCTGGTGGCGATGGCGCTGTGGGCCGCACGCCGCGAGTTCTACCGCCAGGGCGCGCTGCTCGATGAAGCATGGTCGTGGCCATGGCTGCGCAACCTCGGCCTGGTACTGGTGGCGGTCACTTGGCTGTTGTTCTTCACCTACAGCCATGTCGAGTACCAGAACGAACTATGGTGGCAGTTTGCGATATCCGGCAACGCACCGCGTGCGCTGCGTGCGCTGCTGGTGGTGGCGATCGCGCTGGTGATGTTCGGCCTGGCGCGGCTGCTGCACAGTACGCGCAGCCCGCTGCCAGCCGCCGACGAGGCCACGCTGCAATCATTGGCGCCGGTACTGGCCGGTGCCACCGATACCCAGGCCTGCCTGGTACTGACCGCCGACAAGGCGGTGCTGCGCGATGATGCGAAACAGGGCTTTGTGATGATGCAGCGCTACGGCGGTTCACTGATCGCGATGGGCGATCCGGTCGGCCCGCCTGATGTGGCGCGCGCGCTGATATGGCGCTTCCGCGAGGAAGCTGACCGGCTCGGCCTGCGCCCGGTGTTCTACCAGGTGGGCGAGACCTACTGGCAGACCTATCTCGACCTGGGCCTGGGCCTGGTCAAGCTGGGCGAGGAAGCGATCGTGCCCTTGCACGACTTCGGCTTGGAAGGCCGCGAACGCGCCGATCTGCGCCAGGCCTGGAACCGTGGCAAGCGCGGGGGCCTTTCGTTCCGCGTGGCACCGGTGGAAGAGATTCCCAGCCTGCTTCCCCGCCTGCACGCGATCTCCAACGCGTGGCTGGAAGACAAGGCCGGCGACGAGAAGGGTTTCTCGCTGGGCAGCTACGATCCGGATTACCTGGCGCGCTTCCCGGTGGCACTGGTCGAAGCCGAGGGCCAGATCGTGGCATTCGCCAACCTGTGGCAGGCACCGGCCGGTGCCGAGCTGTCGGTGGACCTCATGCGCCATGTCAACGAGGCACCGAAGGGCACGATGGACTTCCTGTTCATCGAGCTGTTCCTGTGGGGCCGCGCTCAGGGCTATGCGCGCTTCTCGCTGGGCATGGCGCCGCTGTCCGGGCTGGCCCAGCATCGCCTTGCTGGGCGCTGGAACCGACTGGCCGGCCTGCTGGCGCGGCATGGCGAACGCTTCTATGGCTTCAGTGGCCTGCGCCGCTTCAAGTCGAAGTTCGACCCGCAGTGGCGACCGCGCTATCTGGCAGCACTCGGCGGCATGCATCTGCCGGCCGCGTTGCTGGATGCCACGCGCCTGATCTCGCTGGACCCGCGGCGTAACTGAAGCCCTGAGCCGCCGGGCATGGCCCGGCGCTGCAAACCACCCGGTAGGTATCGACCTTGGTCGACACGGCGGCGACAGCGTTCGGGCGTGGCCCGGCGCTACGCCCCGCCCTTGAGGATCACTTCGGCCAATCGGTCGTAATCACCATTGAAGTGATGGTCGCCCGGAAGCTTCACCTTCTGCACGCCGTCGTTGGCCGGCAGGCCGGGGCACAGCGCGTCGTCATCCTTGTCGCCATACACGCAGAGGGTCTTCGCCGCCGGCAGCTTCGCCACTTCCGGCGCGATCGGCAGTCCGTCACCGCCGCCCCCCAGCCAGTTGCTGACATGGAATTCGAAGTCAGCCTTCCTGCCCACCGACAGCAGCACGATACGGTCCAGCGCCTCACGGGTGCCGGCATCAAGCTGGTTGATGGTGGCCGGCAGCACGTCGGCACCCTGCGAGAAACCGATCAGCATCACCTTGTCGCGATGCCACTGCTGGCGGTAGTGATCGATGATCTTCTGCAGGTCAGTGGCAAATCCCTTCGGCGTGCGTTCGCTCCAGAAGTAGCGCAGTGAGTCGATGCCGACCACGGCCACGCCATGTTCGTTGAGCGACGATGCCACGTCCTTGTCCAGGCCGGCCCAGCCGCCATCGCCGGAAACGAACACGGCCAGCGTGTCGCCGCTGCCGGTCGCCGGTACTTCCACTATCGGCAGGCCCTTCAGCGCGGCTGGTGGCGGTGCCAGGCTGACGCCGGCCTGCGCGCCGATCACCCGCGCCGCCGCCACCAAGCCGGGTGAAGCATCGCCGCGCGCGGTGCGCTTGAACTCGCGTGCCATCGCCACCTGCTGCACGAAGCGGCTGGCCTCGCCAACCTTGCAGCCATGGTCGCCGGCGGCGCTCAGCCACGGGGAATTCAACTCGGCAGGCTGCAGCTTGTTGTGCTTCACACCATCGCCGCAGACCATGCGCTCGTGGCTGTGATCCGGGCAGAAGCCGGTGGTCAGCAGGCCGGCGAATACCTGGGTGTCGGCCTGTGCGGCCAGCGTGTAGGCCATCTCGGCGCCTTCACCATCACCACCGACCAGCGGCAGGTGGTAGCCAGGTAGGTGCAGGGAGGCCTGCAACCAGCGCGAGAAGTTCTCGACGTCGCCGGAACCGAACGAACAGGTCGGATTCCCCTCGCGCTTGAGCACGCTGCGCAGATGCGCGATGTCCACGGCAGCGACCATCGCGCCATCGGCACGCAGGGCTTCGATCGGAAGGCGGCTGGTATCACCACCGGCGGTGGGTTCATGGAACCAGATCACCACACGCTGCGGCGTGCCAGCCGGCATGTGCACCGGAATCTGCTCGAACCGCCCGTGGCTGAACTGCTGCACGTTGGCCGCCGCCATTGCCGGCAGTGCTGCCAACGCCAGAACCACACCCATTGCCCTGCCCAGCCCTGCACGCTTCATGTCGCATCCCCGATGGAATGCGCACACGATACGCCGCTGCCGCGTGCACGGCACGTACCGGCGCAGGCCGTTGGGGATTCAGTGGGCTGCGGCCCGACGGCTGCGCCGGTACAGGGCCATCGCCAGATACAGCAGCCAGCCAACGATCACCGCGATCACCACTTTCTGTCCCAGCCCACGCGGTGGTCCACCACGCCACAGCACATGCAGCCACAGCAGCACGAAGGCCAGCCATGCCCAGCCCCAGAGCAGGCCCGCGGCAGAATGCCAACCCGGTTCGCGGCGCAGGTACCAGGCCTGCAGCAGCATGCCGACGCTGGCACACAGGAACGCGGTGTTGGCTGCCAGTCCATGGATGAACGGTGCCAGCAGCGGGGTCGCTTCAGGCAGCCAGCTGTCACCGATGGCGACCGTCGCCAGCCCCAGCGCAGAGACAGTGAACAACAGCGGCGCCGCCGCACTGCGGCGCGGCCCGATGCTGCCGCGATACAGCGCAATGCCAAGCGCCGCAATGGCCAGCGCCAGCAGGCAGTAGGCAGCGCGCAATGCCAGGCCCCACGGCCCGTGCAGGTACAGGCTCAAGGTTGCCCGCACCCAGTCCAGATCGCTGCGTGCGAACTGGGTCCACAGTGCGGTGGCCACGAACAGCAGCAGCGCCACCAGTGCCAGCACCGCCGCCGGACGCGCACGGCTCATGGCGTTGCCTCCGGATGCCGCGTCTTCCACTCGGCCAGCGCCTTGCGATAGCGCTGCAGCTCATCGGCATAGAGATCCAGCACGCACAACGGACAGCCGCTGCCACAGCACTCGTTGGGACCGGGCTCTTCGGGGGGCAGCGGGCGGGGGTCGGGATCAGGGACGGACACAGTGGGAAGCGACAATCGGTGAGAGCAGGCCCAAGTGTACCGGTCCAGCTCAGCGGGCCAGCTGTCGACGCAGGTTTTCCCGAGCCGCCGCATCCAGGCGCTGGTGGAAGAAGTCACTGAGGAAGATGCGCGGCGCCCGCAGCAGCCCCTGTAGGAAACGGCGACGCCCGGCGCGGTACAGGAAGCCCGGCACGACCCCTTTGTACTCTTCGGCCACGCCACGATCGTAGGCGGCGAACACCGGCTCGGGCGCGGCCAGGATCGCCATGTCGCAGTCCAGGAACAGCGCGGCCTCGGCATCAACGTCGTCCGGGCCCAGATCGCCATGGCGGGCTGTCAGCAGGATCAACTGCTCGACCCGCGCGGCGTCGACGCCGGCCAGTTCCGGGGCCCGTGCGATTGCCTGCAGGGCCAGCGCCGCCGAACGCGCTTCGTTATCCTTGCGGCCCGCCACATAGATCGCGTCGTGGTAGAGCACGGCCAGGTACACCTCGGCGGGCCTCTGCCAGCCCGGGCCGTCAGCCACGTCCTGGCAGTGCTGCAGCACCGCGCGTACGTGTCCGAAGTGGTGGTAGGCGCGGGGCGGCGTTGCGTAGCTGTCCTGCAGCGCCTGCCACTGCGCAGGAGCCAGCGTCAGCGGAGAGAAATCCATACCCGGATCATCCCGCCTGCGCAGCCCCGCGGCAAGCTGATGGTTTTTTCACCACATACTCACAACGCTTGCCCGGTGAGGCCTGGACGCGGTTGTCCACAGCTTTGTCGAGCGCTGGTCCACATCGGTTGTGGATGAAACGCCGTACCGGCCACGCGCCGACCAACGGTCACTGCAGCGCGGCGCCGCCGGGTCTACACTCGCCGCAGGCGGGAGCGCCCGCCGCTGCCGGGAACTGTCATGTATCGCCCTGCCGCCCGCATCTTCGTCGTGGTCCTGGCCGCTTTGATGGCCGCGCCGCTCTGCGCACAGAACCACCCGCGCACCGATGCACTCCCGCCCATCGGCAGCGTCCCCCCGGTGGAGGTCCCCTCACCGGAACAGGTCTTCGCGATTCCTCCCGCAATGCGCGCGATGCTGCAGGCGCAGGTGATCGACCGCAGTTCATCGCGCGAGCAGCGGCTGCAGGCACTGGTGGAAATGATCTTCGGCCGCCAGGGGCTGGACCTGCAGTACGACGCGAACGCGACCTATACCGTGGACGAAGTCTGGCAGCAGCGCCGCGCCAACTGCCTCGCCTTCACGCTGATGTTCGTGGCACTGGCGCGCGAGGCTGGCATCCAGGCCCGCGTCCAGGAAGTCGGCCAGGTCGTGTCCTGGTACCAGGACCAGGACGCCGGCGTGGTCTACAGTGTGGGCCACGTCAACGCGGGCGTGGAGATCGCGGGGCGTTACGCCACGGTCGACCTCGATCGCAACGTACTCTACGATCGCCGCGGCCCGCAGCCGGTCAGCCGCGCGCGTGCACTGGCGCATTTCTACAACAATCGAGGTGCCGAACGCATGGCCGAAGGAGACCTCCTCGGCGCCCGCGCGTTCTTCGATGCCTCGGTCGTGCAGGACCGCGCGTTCCCCTCGGTCTGGAACAACCTGGGTGTGCTCGACAACCGTGAGGGCAACACCGGTGCGGCGCGGGAGGCACTGGACCGCGCCCTGCGCCTGGACGGCCGCCAGGATGCGGCGCTGACCAATGCCAGCGCGCTGTATCGGCAGCTTGGGCTGGATGCGCAGGCCAAGGCCCTGGAGCGACGCTTGAAGTCGGTGCAGCGTGAGGACCCGTTCGCGCAGTACATGCTGGGCACGCAGGCCGAGCAGGCCGGAAAGCTGGCCGAAGCCATCCGCTATTACCGGCAGGCCGTACGCCTGTATGACACCGCGCACCAGTTCCACTTCGGGCTGGCGCGCGTGTATTTCCTGTCCGGGCAGCTTGAACGCGCCGACCGTGAACTGACCCGCGCGCAGCTTCTGGGTGGTGCACCGGAGCAGGCACGCTACCAGGCCAAGCTCGACAGCCTGGCCCGCTGGCGCGCGCAGCAGCAGGCCAGGCGCTGAGACCGATCAGGCCTTCTTGAGGAAGCAGGTCTTCAGGACCAGGCCCTTGATCTTGTCCGAGTTGCCTTCGATGTGCTCGGCATCATCTTCGACCAGGCGGATGTTGCGGATCACGGTGCCCTGCTTCAGCGGGATCGAAGACCCCTTCACCTTCAGGTCCTTGATCACGGTGACGGTGTCGCCGGCCTGCAGGGTATTGCCGTTGCTGTCACGCACGACCAGGGTCGAACCGGCACTTTCCTCGGCGGTCCATTCGAAACCGCAATCGGCGCAGATCCACAGCGCGCCATCGGCATAGGTGTTTTCCAGGGTGCACTGCGGGCAGGCGGGAACAGACGACATCGGCAAGTACCTCAAAGTGAATCAACAGCCGCCATTGTAACCGCCCGGTCCGGGGCCCCGGCTCCCTGGCAGGTGCCCGGCCGCCGCCATGACCACGGCTGGAGCAGCCGCGACGCTGGAACTTGCAGTCGGCGGCGAACTGCAGCAGAGTGCGCGGCCCCTGACCGCCCCCGGAACTCCCCATGCGCCTCGGCATCGACTTCGGTACCAGCAATTCCGCCGCCGCCATCGTGCATGAGGGGAAACTGCTGCCGATCCGTTTCGGTGACGCCGAACAGTTCCGCACCAGCGTGTACTTCCCCGGCGTGGTGCCCGACCCGGACGACTTCCAGCTCGACGACGGCCAGGAACACCAGCTGCAGCAGATGATCGACAGCGCCGCGCGTGCAGCTCGTGCCGCCGGCCAGGAACGCACGCCGCAGGCGCTGCGCCGTGAAGCCCTGCGCGCCCTGCGCCGGGAATGGATGGAAGCCCGCGCCGGCAAGGAACGCAGTGCCAGCGACCTGCTGCAGAACGCGGTCTACGGCGACGACGCGCTGGAAGCCTATTTCGAGGAACACGAAGGCAACCTGGTGCAGAGCCCGAAGTCGATGCTGGGCTACAACCTGCACCCACGCGCGAAGCAGACCATCACCGGCATCGCCGCGCACATCCTCGAACACATCCGCCTGACCGCCAGCGCCCAGCTTGGCCAGCCGCTGCGTGCCGCTCTGCTCGGCCGCCCGGTGCAGTTCCGCAGCTCGATCGGCGCGGCCGGCAATGACCAGGCACTGGATATTCTGCGCGAGGCCGCCACCCAGGCCGGCTTCGACCAGATCGATTTCCTCGAAGAACCCGCCGCGGCGGCCATGCACTACCACGCCGAAAGCCGCGAGCGGCACCAGGCGGTGATCGTCGACATCGGCGGCGGTACCACCGATATCGCGCATGCCGAAGTCGGCGGCGACGACGCCCCGCGTATCCACCGCGCGTGGGGTATCGCCCGCGGCGGTACCGACATTGATCTGGCGCTGAGCCTGTCCAGCTACATGCCGCTGTTCGGCCGCGGCATCACCCGCGTGCCCGCCCACCACTATGTGGAAGCAGCCACCGTGCAGGACATGACGCGCCAGCGCGACTTCCGCCAGCACAAATACGATCACGTCGACGAGCCGTGGTGCGGGCGCCTGCAGGCCCTGCAGGACACCGGCAATACCGCCCGCCTGTACCGCGATGTCGAACGCGCCAAGATCGCCCTCAGCGCCGCCAGCGAGCACCGCAGCACGCTGGACTACATCGCCCGCGACCTGCATGCCGACAGCAGCGCCGATGGCCTGGCCGCCGCCGCCCACGGCTACCTGGAGCAGATCCGGGAACTGCTGGCCCAGGTCCGCAGCGACATCGGGGGCGACCCGGATGCGGTGTTCCTGACCGGGGGCATGTCCCGTGCCGGCTACCTGCGCCAGGCCGTGGCCGAGGCCTTCCCGGGGGCCCGCATGGTCCACGGCGAGCCCTCGCTGGGCGTGGTCCAGGGCCTGGCGTTGGCGGCAGCCAGCCAGGATTAACAAAACGTTACGCGGTCTAAGTTACTCTTGGTCGGCTAGAACCCCGCTGCACCTTCCACCGGCCACGCCGGTGTGTGTCCACGGTGCAGCCTGGCCCGCCCTGCGGGCCTAGCGGCCATGCCTTCCTGGCTCGTTCATGGTCCGCGCAGCACCTGAGCCGCCATCGAGACCCGCTTTGGGCACCCGCCAGGCCCCCGTGGCCTTACAACCTGACGCAGCACCTGCACCCATCGACTGCCGCCGTTGTGACGCGGTCTGTTGCCGGCTGCCCGTGCTGCTGCAGCCCGGCGACCACGTGCCTGGCCAGTTCCTGTCACGCGACACCCACGGCCGTGCCGTGATGGCGCGCAACGAGGAAGGCTGGTGCGCGGCGATCGATCCCTATCACCTGCGCTGCACGATCTATTCGCAGCGCCCGGCGATCTGCCGCCAGTTTTCGATGGGCGGCGATGACTGCCGCCGCGAGCGGCAGGACTACCTGCGCCAGGCCGACGCCTGGGCGCTTTCCTCCCCTTCCACCTGACAGGAGCAACCATGCCCCGCAAGGCAAAGACCCCCGCGAAGGCCAGCAACAGCATCCGCAGCGAACGCAAGGGCGCGGCCGCCAGCACCGTGGTCAGCAGCGATTCGATCGCTTCGGACCTGGCAGCGTTCCGCAAGGCCGGTGGCAAGATCGAAGTCCTCGGCACCACCTGGGCGCTGAAGAAAGCCAGCTGACCCAGTACCGACCGCGGCGGCGCTGCCGCCGCGGCCTGCCGGACCGTGCTCAGCGATCCAGGCGTACCCGCACACTGCCCGAATGCGACTGGATGCGGATGTCTCCATCACCGCCCCCCAGACGCGTATCGAGATGGCTGCCCGGCCCATAGCGCGGCCGCTCCACCTGACCGGCGTCGCTGTTGATCGAGCCGCTGAAGCTGTTCACCGACAGCTGTGCCGACACCGTGCGTGGCAGGCTCAGCGTGACCGAGGCACTGACCGATTCGACATTGATGCGGCCGCCGGGCGCCAGCCCGGCCGCTGCCAGATCGATGCTGCCAGAGACGGTTTCCACCGCCAGTCGCTGCACGCGCCCGGCGTCGACCTGGACCCGTCCGGACACCGTCTGCGCACCGATATCACCGGACACGCCGCCGCCGGCCTCGATGCGGCCACTGACGGTGTTCACATCCAGCTTCGGCGTCTGCAGGCGTGCGCTGACGCTGCCACTGACCGTGTTGAGCTTGCTGTCGCCACTGCGGCCAGCCGCGCTCAGGCTGCCGCTGACCGTGTCGGCCTGCAGCCGTCGCACATCGATACCACTGATGTCCTGGCTGGCGCTGACCGTGCTCAGCAGCAGCTCCACAGATCGCGGCACGTTCAGCACCAGCGTTGCACCGCCGTTGTTGCTGCGGCGCGGATATTCGATCTCCCAGCGCACACGGTTGGCGCTTTTTTCCTGACGCAACTGCAGGCCGTCGCTGAGCGTGCCTGTGAGCTGCACGTCATTGCGGTCCCAGCCACGCACGGTCACCTTGCCGGCCACGTTGCTCAGCTCGATGCGCCCCCCCGCAGCCAAGGTGTGGCGCTCGTCGATGCGGGTGTCGGCCAGCGCCACGGCAGGGGCCAACAGCAGCGCGACGCAACAGGAAATCAGGGTTCGGGTCATGGGGGTCTCCTCAGGTCGTCAAGCCGGACTCGGCGGCATAGGCCGCCTGCCGGGTCAGTTCCAGCCGCAGCGCATAGGTGCGCTTGAGCTGGCCAAGCAGGTGCGGCGCACGCGGGTCCTGCGCCAGGGCGGCACGGATCTGCGCCGCGCTTTCATCCAGTTCATGCAGGGCCGGCTGCCATTCCGGCGCCCGTCCATCGGGCAGCGCGGCCACGGCCTGCTGGTACTGCTCGGTCATCGCCGCGGCCTGCAGCTGCAGGGCGGACGGCGCCGGCGTATCCGGCTGCGCATGCCGCCACGGCGCCACCGCATACAGTGCCAGGCTGGCAGCCAGGGCAGCGCCGGCCGGCCACCACCAGCGGCGCCGCGAACGCACCGGCAGGACCACCACGTTGTCCGTTGGCGCGGGTGCTGCCTGCGATTCACGCGGCGGCAGCCGGGCGGACAGGCGTGCCCAGCCATCGGCGGGTACATCGCGCTCGTTCGGCAGCGCGCGCAGCCGGGCCAGCAGGTCGTGATCGGAATCGTGTTCGTGTGTACTCATGTCATGTCTCCCAGCCGTGCGCGCAACAGGCCGCGCGCACGATGCAGCTGTGCCTTGGAACTGCCGACAGCCATCTGCAGCTGCTCGGCGATTTCTTGGTGTTTCCAGCCTTCGATATCGTGCAGCACCAGTACCGCACGCGCCCGTGGTGGCAGTGTCGACAATGCGCGCTCCAGGTCACGCTCGGTACCCGCGCAACGGTCATGCACCGCCAGTTCCAGCAGGCCGCCATCGACATCCTCCAGACTGTCGTGATCCTGCCCTGCGGCGCGACCACGCAGTTCCATCAGTGCGGCGTTGACCCCCAGCCGATGCAGCCAGGTGGACAGGCTGCTCTCGAAACGGAACCCTGGCAGGGCTTTCCAGGCCTGCAGGAAGGCCTCCTGCAGCGCATCCTCGGCACGTGCCTGCTGGCCGCCACACAACCGCCACAGGACAGCGAATACACGCGGCGCGTGACGCCGGTACAGCAGTTCGTAGGCAGCGGTGTCGCCGGCGGCCGCCGCCCGTACCAGAGCGGGTTCGTCGACGGCGTCGTTGGCGGCGGGCGGCGCGGGCATGGTGGTGTCGAGCATATCGCTTGGATGCGGCGACCCGGGAAAAGGTTTAGAGCCGATCGACGGCCGATGCCATGCAACCTTTTCGACGGCTGCTGCATCCATGGAAGGTCCTTCGCGAATCTGCCGTCCGGGAGTCCTGCCATGTCCAGCCCTTCCTGCGCCGCCCTGCTGGTGATCGCTGCCTGCGTCCTGCTGCAGGCGCTGGGCCTGTCACTGCAGCTGCGCCCCGACAACGGCCGCGCCTGCCTGCAGCAGCACCGCCAGGAGCTGGTCTGCCTGGCCTGGACCCCGGCGGTCGAATCCCCCGCACGCGCCGGGTAACATCGAGGGCCGTTATTGCCACCCGTCGTCGCCCCCATGATGTTGTCGCTGAAGGATCACCTGCCGGCCTGGACCTACCCTTGGCTCCACGACGCGGGTATCGCCGTGAAGATCCTGCTCACCCTGCTGGCCGCGTGGCTGCTGCGGGTGCTGGCACGGCGCTTGATCCGCCGCTTCGCCGAGCACTACACGCTGCCACCGGAAATGGTGATGGGCGCGCGCCGGATCACCAGTTTCGTGGTCTATTTCAGCGCGGTCCTGTACATCCTCAGCCTGCTCGGCGCATCGCCGTCGGTACTGTGGACCGCGTTCACCGGCTTCGCGGCGGTGGGTGCGGTGGCCTTCTTCGCGGCCTGGAGCGTGCTCTCCAACATCTTCTGCACGCTGCTGATCTTCACCACGCGCCCATTCCGCCTGCATGACTACATCGAGGTGCTGGAGAACGGCGAGAAACCGGGCCTGAAGGGCCGGGTGATCGACGTGAACCTGATCTACACCACGCTGCAGGAGACCGGCGACGGCCACGAGGGCACGGTGCTGCAGCTGCCGAACAACCTGTTCTTCCAGCGCACGGTGCGGCGCTGGCGCGACCCGGCACAGGCCCCCGGCGGCATCCAGGGCGACGGCTGAGGGGGTCTTCCTTTGCAGGGCTGCGCCCTGCACCTGCAGAGGCCGAAGCCGAAGCAAGATCAAGAGCGGCATTCCGTGGGATGGCGGGGCGGTGCGGGTGGTCAGGACACGCCGTAAACCCGTCCATGGGGGCTCGATGGCGCCATCCATGGCGCCAACGGTCCTGCCCACCCACACCGCCCCACCTCTGACAGATTCCGCGCGCTGTTGGTGGGTGCCGACCGTTGGTCGGCACATCTGTCAGATATCGATAGTCAAAATTGAATCCGACCCCGTGCCGACCAACGGTCGGCATCAGCAGCGGGTTCCAACAGATCGCGGAAATCTGTCAGAGGCGGGGCGGTGTCGGAGTGCGGGGTGTCCGCGGCATGGATGCCGCGGCCAAGCCCCCATGGTGAAGTGACCCCCGGGAGTTGGACGTCAGATCCAACCCCGAGGGATACATGAACAGATATGACGCACGTTTCAAACTGCAGGTCGCCAAAGAGGCCTGCAAGACCTCCACATCGGTCAAAGCCATTGCCC
>NZ_JCAFUM010000014.1:0-180516 GCF_059371335.1 Stenotrophomonas sp. YJH_SMC_6
AGTGCTCGACTATGGACGGTCAAACGGGCATTTTTATGGTGGTTCATCCGGGCTCTTTGGGGTCTGGAGAGGTGTGGTAACCACCATTTTCCAAAGATGTCCCGGATGAACAACGTACAGAGAGATCACAGTTAGTCGACTATCGCGCGATCGCGCGGGATTTTCGGCGTCCGAATCAAGAGCAGTCGACTAACAGTCGACTCTACCCGTTTCCGCTTTGCGGAAACAGAAACGCGCCCCGTGGGGCGCGTTTCTGCAGCTGTCGCTGAAAAGAAGGCTTACGCCTTCTTTTCCGCTTCCAGCTGCTTGCGGATCTGCGCATCCACCGCCGCAATGGCGGTCATGTTCAGGATCCTGCGCGAGGTCGCGCTGGTGGTCAGGATGTGCACCGGCTTGTTCACGCCCATCAGGATCGGGCCGATCGCCACGCCGTCGGTGAACACACGCACCAGGTTGTAGGCGATGTTGGCCGCTTCCAGGTTCGGCAGCACGAACAGGTTGGCGCGGCCCTGCAGGGTCGAGCCCGGCAGCAGCTTCTGGCGCAGCGCTTCATCCCACGCGGTGTCGCCCTGCATTTCACCGTCCACGTTCAGACGCGGGTTGCGCTTGAGCAGCAGCTCGCGCACCTGGCGCATCTTCAGCGCGTCCTTGGAATCGTGGCTGCCGAAGTTGGAGTGCGACAGCAGCGCCACCTTCGGCTCGATGCCGAACAGCTTCATGCGGTAGGCCGCCTGCAGGGTCGCTTCGCACAGCTGCTCGGCGGTCGGGTCTTCCTGCACGTGGGTATCGACGAAGAAGAACACGCCCTGCTGGTTGATCACGCCGGTCATCGCAGAGGTCGAGGTGACCTTCGGCTCCAGCGGCAGCACGCTGCGCACGTAGCCCAGCTTCTTGTGGAAGCGGCCGACGATGCCGGTCAGCATTGCATCGGCTTCGCCACGGGCCACCATCACCGCCGCGATCAGGGTCGGGCGCGAACGCATCAGGTTCTTCGCCGCGGCCACGGTCACGCCACGACGGCCGGTCAGGCCGTGGTAGTACTGCCAGTATTCGTTGAAGCGCGGGTCGTCGTTGATGTTGGTGACTTCAACGTTCTCGCCGATCTTCAGGCGCAGGCCGAGGCGCTCGATGCGCGACTCGATCACTTCCGGGCGGCCGATCAGGATCGGGTGTGCCAGGCCGTCGTCGACCACGTTCTGCACCGCCTGCAGCACCACTTCCTCTTCGCCCTCGGCGTACACCACGCGCTGCTTGTCGCTGCGCGCGCGGTCGTAGACCGGCTTCATCATCAGGCTGGTGCGGTAGACGAACTGGGCCAGCTTGTCACGGTAGGCGCCCATGTCCTCGATCGGGCGCGAGGCCACGCCCGAGTCCATCGCGGCCTGGGCCACGGCGGCCGACAACTCCACCAGCAGGCGGCGGTCGAACGGGCGCGGGATCAGGTATTCACGGCCGAAGCTCGGCGTCTCGCCACCGTAGGCCGAGCCCATGTCGGTGGCGGCACGACGGGCCAGCGCGGCGATGGCACGCACGCAGGCGATCTTCATTTCCTCGTTGATCGCGGTGGCGCCCACGTCCAGCGCACCGCGGAACAGGTACGGGAAGCACAGCACGTTGTTGACCTGGTTCGGGTAGTCCGAACGGCCGGTGCCGATGATCGCGTCAGGACGCGCGGCGCGCGCCACCTCCGGCATGATCTCCGGGGTCGGGTTGGCCAGCGCGAAGATCACCGGATCCGGCGCCATGGTCTTGACCATGTCGGCAGTCAGGATGCCCGGTGCCGACAGGCCCAGGAAGATGTCCGCGCCGTCGACGATCTCGGCCAGGGTGCGCTTGTCGGTGTCGCGCGCATAGCGCTGCTTTTCCGGATCCAGGTCGGTACGACCGGTGTGGATCACGCCCTCGCGGTCGAAGGCCAGGATGTTTTCCGGCTTCAGGCCCAGCTGCACCAGCATGTTCACGCAGGAAATGCCGGCTGCGCCCATGCCCGTGGTCGCCAGCTTCACGTCTTCGATCTTCTTGCCGGTGATCGCCATGGCGTTGAGCACGGCCGCACCGACGATGATCGCCGTGCCGTGCTGGTCGTCATGGAACACCGGAATCTTCATGCGCTCGCGCAGCTTGCGCTCGACCACGAAGCACTCCGGCGCCTTGATGTCTTCCAGGTTGATGCCGCCGAAGGTCGGCTCCAGCGAGGCGATGATGTCGACCAGCTTGTCCGGGTCGGTCTCATCCACTTCGATGTCGAACACATCGATGCCGGCGAACTTCTGGAACAGCACGCCCTTGCCTTCCATCACCGGCTTGCCGGCCAGTGCGCCGATGTTGCCCAGGCCCAGCACCGCGGTGCCATTGGAGATCACCGCCACCAGGTTGCCGCGGGCGGTCAGCTCGCTGGCCTGCTGCGGGTCGGCCTTGATCGCTTCACAGGCGTACGCCACGCCCGGCGAATACGCCAGCGACAGGTCGCGCTGGGTCAGCATGGGCTTGGTAGCGGAAACCTTGATCTTTCCCGGCGGGGACATCCGGTGGTAATCGAGGGCGGCCTGTTTGAAATCTTCGTTGGACATCGATGTGGGTTACATGAATGGGCAGAAGGGACAGGGGATGATACCCCCGTTGGAGCGTCTGGACCTGTCGCTATCCTGTCGCAGGCATGCTGCGACTGCACAATTCCGTGCCGTATGCGACGGTACTGGGATGCCAGCATCGGCGCCCCCGATGACAGCCATGGGACGCCCTGAAACGCCGCGGGGCCGTACCACTGTCGTGATCGGCCCCGCGGTACCACACACCTGGGTCAGCCCTTGGCCGGCAGCGCCTCGGGCAGTGCGTCCACCGGCGGCGGCAGCTCGCTTTCGCGGCCATCCAGCGCCAGCTGCAGGCGGTTGCGGTCCAGCGCGCCTTCCCAGCGCGAAACCACCACGGTGGCCACCGCATTGCCGATGAAGTTGGTCAGCGAGCGGCATTCGCTCATGAAACGGTCCACGCCCAGGATCAGCGCCATGCCGGCCACCGGTACCTCCGGCACCACCGCAAGGGTGGCGGCCAGGGTGATGAAGCCGGCACCGGTGACGCCGGCCGCACCCTTGGAGCTGAGCATGGCAACCAGCAGCAGGGCGATCTGGTGGCCCAGGGTCAGTTCGGTGTTGGTGGCCTGGGCAATGAACAGTGCCGCCAGGGTCATGTAGATGTTGGTGCCGTCCAGGTTGAACGAGTAGCCGGTCGGGACCACCAGGCCCACCACCGACTTGCTGCAACCGGCGCGTTCCATCTTCTCCATCAGCGACGGCAGCGCCGACTCCGACGAGGAAGTGCCCAGCACAAGCAGCAGCTCGGCCTTCAGGTAGCGCGCCAGCTTGAACACCGAGAAGCCGCACAGTCGGCAGACCACACCGAGGATCACCGCCACGAACAGGAACGCGGTGAGGTAGAACGAGCCCACCAGCCACGCCAGGTTGACCAGCGAACCGACGCCGTATTTGCCGATGGTGAAGGCGATCGCGCCGAAGGCACCGATCGGGGCGGCCTTCATCAGGATGTGCACCAGCTTGAACACCGGGGCGACCAGCGCCTCCAGGAAGTTCAGGATCGGCTTGCCCTTCTCGCCCACCGAGGCCAGCGCGATGCCGAACAGCACCGCGATGAACAGCACCTGCAGGATGTTGCCGTCGACGAAGGCGCTCACCAGCGTCTTCGGAATGATGTCCATCAGGAAACCGACCAGGGTCAGGTCGTGCGACTTCTCGACGTAGCTGTGCACCGCGGTCTGGTCCAGCTCGGCCGGGTTGATGTTCATGCCGGCGCCGGGCTGCACCACGT
Source organism: Stenotrophomonas sp. YJH_SMC_6 (assembly GCF_059371335.1). NCBI lineage: Bacteria > Pseudomonadati > Pseudomonadota > Gammaproteobacteria > Lysobacterales > Lysobacteraceae > Stenotrophomonas > Stenotrophomonas sp. YJH_SMC_6. The sequence continues at coordinate 3,823 of NZ_JCAFUM010000014.1, forward strand.
GCGCCACGATCATGCCCACGATCAGTGCCAGCGTGGAGAAGAACAGGAAGTACGCCATCGCCTTGGCGAACACCCGGCCCACCGTGCGCAGGTGGGTCATGCTGGCGATGCCGGTGACGATGGTGAGGAAGATCACCGGCGCGATGATCATCTTCACCAGGTTGATGAAGGCATCGCCGAGCGGCTTCATCTTCTCGCCGATCAGCGGTTCGTAGTGGCCGAGGATGGCGCCCAGGACGATCGCCACGATCACCTGGAAATACAGCTGGCGATAGATCGGCAACGGCTTTGCAGGCGCCGGGGCTGCGGTCGGGATGTGCATGGCGGACTCCGGAAGGGGCGTTTTCAGGCACGTACGGCCCCGGGACAGCACGGGAACCGTTACCGTGGAAACTGATCGCAGGCCCTGTGCTGCATGCGCAGGAGGTGCGACCAATGGACGCCTTTGTACGCGCCGGGCACGCCGGCGCAGATAACCTATTGGTACTAGCCCCCCGGTTCAGGTGGCGGCGATGCCTACACTGGCGCCGCACCGCCCGATCCTGGGGAGGCCGGTGGCCCGTGCTGAACGGCCGGGCGCGTCATTGCGAAAGTTTCGGCCCCTGCGGCCGTTGTTGTCCTGTCCACACGCAATCTGAGAGAGCCGCACCCAACATGCGCCCGATTCCCACCTTGCTGGCCCTGTCGCTGGCCGCGCTTCCCGCCTTCGCTTCGGCTGCCGATTTCGACAACTGGCCGACCAAGTACGCCTTCGGCGACGGCACCGAGTTGGCCGCTACCGCCAACATCGCCTACGACTACAACGATTTCTCCTCGGGCAGCGGCCTGGAGGACGACGACGCCGTGCGCCGCAAGGAGTTCGGTGCGACGCTGAAGAAGAAGGGCGTCTACGACGCGATGGTCTACTACGACTTCCAGTCCGATACCTGGCTGGACGTGTTCGTGCGCTTCGAGAGCAAGGCCTTCTTCGGTCGCGACATCGGTCGCTTCCGCTTCGGCTATATGAAGACCCCGGTCGGCCTGGATGCGAACACCTCTTCGCGCGCCGGCAGCTTCCTGGAAACCGCGCTGCCCGTGCAGGCCTTCTACGAAGGCCGCCGCACCGGCGTGGAATGGGTGCTGGAGCGTCCGCAGTACCTGCTGCAGGCCGGCGCCTATGGCGGCAAGGACCTGCAGGGTGACAACCCCGGCACCACCCAGGCAGTACGTGCGGTGTGGACCCCGGTGAAGGCGCCGGGTGACGTGATCCACCTGGGCCTGGCCTACTCGCAGGAAAATCCGCGCGGTTACAGCGATGGCCGTGACGTGCACCACGAGGCCAGCGCGCGCCTTCGCGCACGCCCGGAAGCCGGCCTGACCGACATCCGCTACGTCGATTCCGGCGCCCTGGTCACCGCCGACCAGATCCGCCGCACCGGCCTGGAAGGCATCTGGATCCGCGGCCCGTTCTCGCTGCAGGCCGAAGCCCTGCGCGCTACGGTCACCCGCCATGACGGCAAGCCCGACTACACCGGCAGCGGCCAGTACGCGATGGCCAGCTGGGTGCTGACCGGCGAGTCGCGCCCGTACAACGCAGGTGCCGTGGCCAACATCAAGCCGGCGCACGACTACGGCGCGGTGGAACTGGTGGCCCGTTACAGCCGCATGGACCTGGACGATGGCAGCATCCTTGGTGGCCGCCAGCACGACCTGACCCTGGGCGCGAACTGGTACCTGACCAGCCACTTCAAGTTCCAGGCCAACTACGTGAAGGTCGACGCCAGCCGTCGTGGTGTGCACAGCACGCCGGAGATCTTCGAGCTGCGCGCGCAGATGCACTTCTGACCCCTTCCACGTCAGATCCCGGCGGGCGTGCACGTCACGCCCGCCGGCCCTGCGTAGACTGCCGCCATGTACTGGCTCAGCCGCCACCGGATGCTGTTGCTGACCATCCTGGTGATGGTCGGAGGCACCGTGCTTTGTGCGGTCGCCGCCGGCCACTACGCCTGGCGGCGCGCCCTCGGCGAGGAAAGCAGCCAGGTGCAACGCCAGCTGCAGCTGTACGGCCAGGGCCTGCAGCAGCGCATCGACCGCTTCGGCACGTTGCCGCAGGTACTGGCGCTGGATCCGGATCTGCTGCACGCCCTGCGTGTGCCGCCCTCGCCCACCGAACAGCAGCGGCTGAACCTCAAGCTGCAACGCGCCAATGAAGTCACCCGTGCCTCGACCCTGACCCTGGTCGGCCACGACGGGGTGGCAGTGGCGGCCAGCAACTGGGACCAGCCGACCAGCAACGTCGGCGAGAACTACAGCTACCGCCCCTACTACCGGCAGGCACTGGCGCAGGGCCGCGGCCGCTTCTACGGCATCGGCATGACCACCGGCGTACCCGGCTACTACCTGTCGCAGGCCATCGAGGAAGACGGCAAGCGGCTCGGCGTGGTGGTGATCAAGGTCGAGCTGTCGGCGCTGGAACAGGAATGGTTGAGCAGCCCGGACGTGGTGCTGGCCAGCGACGACCATGACGTGGTGTTCCTGGCCAACCGTGACAGCTGGCGCTACCGCCTGCTGCGCCCGCTGGGCGCCGATGAGCGCCGCGAAATGCTGGACGCCCGCCAATACGCCGACCGCGCGTTGCAGCCATTGCGCGCGCGTACTGAAGACGTGCTTGCCGATGGTGGCCGCATGGTGCGCCTGCTCGATCCCGCACTGCCGCAGCTGATGCTGTGGCAAAGCCTGCCGCTGCCCGCCGAAGGCTGGAACCTGCATCTGCTGCACGACGCCAGCGCCGCCACCGCCGCCGGTCGCGCAGCCGCCCTCACCGGCGGTGCCGCGTGGCTGGCGCTGGGCTTCCTGGTGCTGTTCGTGCAGCAGCGCCGACGCCTGGCCAAGCATCGCCTGCGCAGCCGCCGCGAACTGGAAACCCTGCTCAAGCAGCACGCACAGGAACTGCGCACCGCACAGGATGGCCTGCTGCAGGCGGCCACCGACGCCGACAGCGGACTCAGCCGCAGCCTCGAACACCTGCCGCAGGGCGTGGTGGTGATCGACCGCGAACTGCGCCTGGTCGCGTGGAACTCGCGCTACCTGGAACTGTTCCGTTTCCCACAGGACCTGGTTCGCGTCGGCCGGCCGATCGAGGAACTGTTCCGCTTCAACGCACGCCGTGGCCTGCTCGGTCCGGGCCCGGTCGATGAAGCAATCGAGCGCCGCCTGAACCACCTGCGCAGCGGCCGCCCGCACATGCGCGAGAGCGAGAAGGACGACGGCACGGTGCTGGAGATCCGTGGCAATCCGCTGCCTGACGGCGGCTTCGTCACCAGCTATGCCGACATCACCAGCTACAAGAACGCCGCGCGCGAACTGCGCTCGTTGGCCGATGCGCTGGAGCACCGCATCGCCGAGCGCACCCATGATCTGGAAGAAGCCCGCCGCGAAGCCGAGCAGGCCAACCGCTACAAGACCCGTTTCGTTGCCTCGGCCGTGCACGACCTGCTGCAGCCCCTCAACGCGGCGCGCATGTTCGTCTCGGTGCTGCGCGGCAAGCTGAGTGACCCGGCGCAGCAACAGACCAGCGACCACATCGATGCTGCATTGGCCGCGCAGGATGCGATCCTCAACAGCCTGCTGGATATCGCGCGCCTGGAATCGGGCAGCCTGCCCACGCGCGTACAGGCGTTCCGGCTCGGGCCTTTGCTGCAGACGCTGGCACGCGAGTTCGGCATCGCCGCGCAGTCACGTGGGCTGGTGGTCGACTGGGTCGATACCGCTGCGGTGGTGGTCAGCGATGAAGCGCTGCTGCGCCGCATCCTGCAGAACTTCCTGTCCAACGCACTGCGCTACAGCGAACGTGGCCGCGTGCTGCTCGGCTGCCGTCGCCGCGAAGGCCTGCTGTGGATCGAAGTTCACGACCAGGGCCCCGGCATTCCCGATGCGCTGCAGGGCGAGATCTTCGAGGAGTTCCGCCGCCTGCACGACGGCCAGCAGCGCGGCGCCGGCCTTGGCCTGGCGATCGTCGACCGCATCGGTCGGCTGCTCGGCCACCCGATCCGCCTGCGCTCGCAGCTGGGCCAGGGCAGCGTGTTCGCGGTGGGCGTGCCGTTCGGCGAAGCCAGCGCGATTCCCGCTACTGCTCCTGTGCCGGTGCTGGTGCAGGAACCGGCCGCGGACAATCCGCTGCGCGGTCGCCGGGTGTGGGTGATCGACGACGATCCGCACGTCTGCGCCGCCAGCCGCGCGCTGCTGGAGCGCTGGGGCTGCGAGGTGGCGCTGGCCGACGGCCCGCAGGCGGCGCTGCAGCTGGCGGCAACAGGCGCGGTGCCGGAGCTGGTGCTGCTGGATGTGCGCATGGGCGATCACCACGGGCCGGTGCTGTACGAGACGCTGGCCGAGTTGTGGCAGGCCCGTCCGCCGGTGGTGCTGGTCACCGCCGAGCGCGATGCGGGATTGCGTGAGATGGCCGCCGAGCGCGGCTGGGGAATGATGGCCAAGCCGGTGAAGCCGCCGGCGCTGCGGGCGTTGATGAGCCAGTTGTTGATCCGCCATCGCGGGTAGTTTCCAGCCAACGGCGCAGCCCCTCGTGGGTGGTCGCACAAAGCAGTTCATCGGTGGGGCCGGGCAGATGGGCTGCACAGGGGCCGCTGCAAGTACGTCCCTGTAAGCTCGGTCGCCGCATCCATGCGGCTCACGCCCCTGTGCAGCCCATCTGCCCGACCACGGACACGTTCCGTGCGCGTCCACCCTCGGAGAAGAAAAAAGATCAAAAGCGGGTCGCGCGCTGCGCTTGCTCGTGTAGAGCCGAGCCCATGCTCGGCCTCACGGACGGGCCGGAAAGCAGCCGAGCGTGGGCTCGGCTCTACGAAAAATGGCCTGCCAGGCTGCCTTTGCTTTTGATCTTCTTTTCTCTTCCGTGGGTGACAGGCCACCGAAATCTGTCAGAGGTCGGTCGGGTTGGGTGCGCGGGGGTGTCAGCCGCATGGGCCCGAGGCATGCCTCGGGCGGGTTGGGCAGGACGCCCAACCCGGGTCTTGCCGTGTGCGCAGGACAGCGCACACGAGCAAGCGGCTGCCAAGCCTCCAGGGGCGGATTCACGGCGTCCCCCGCGCACCCAACCCGACTGGCCCGCTCGCAGCTTCTGCTTTCAGCGACCAACCCAAACCCACCCACGAGGGGCTGCGCCGTTGGCTGGAAACTACAACCCGATGCCGGCGTCGCCCTCAGGCTCCAGCGCCTTCACCAGTACCGCTGCCTGTGTGCGGCTGTGGCATTCGAGCTTCTTCAGGATCGCAGTGACATGTACCTTCACCGTGTTCTCGGCCAACCCCAGCGTGTAGGCGATCTGCTTGTTGAGCAGGCCATCGGCCAGGCACAGCAGTACCCGGAACTGCTGCGGGGTCAGCTGGGCCAGGCGGCTGGCCAGCAGTGCGTCGGCCTCGGAGCGTTCGGCGGCCATCGCCGGGAACCACAGGCCACCATCGAGCACCGCCTGCACCGCCTCGCCGATGGTCTCGGCCGGAGCAGACTTTGGAATGAAACCAGCCGCGCCGAACTGCTGGGCACGACGGATCACCCGCGGATGGTCGTTGGACGAGAGGATCACCACCGGAATGTCCGGATGCGAGCCGCGCACGTGCAGCAGCGCGGAGAAACCGTGCGCGCCGGGCATGGTCAGGTCCAGCAGCACCAGGTCCACATCCGGGTGGGCATCCAGCGCTTCGGCCAATGCCTCGGCGCTGGCGACCTCGCGCACCTGCGCCAGCGGCAGGCTCTGCCGCAACGACTGCACCACCGCCGAACGCAGCAGCGGGTGGTCATCGGCGATCAGGATGGTGTATTCACTCATGCCGCCATTGTACGGGCAGGCCGGAGCCTCAGCGCCCCGCCGGCTCCACGCTGCTGCGCCAGGCATCCAGGAACTGGCGGCGCTTGAGCGCGTCCAGGTACACCAGCAGGCCCGGGCCGAGCTGGATCGGGCGGCGGCTGCGGCCGGGCGCATGGTCGCCACGTGCGTTGCCGGTCACGATCGGCATCAGGCGTGCCTCGCGCGACAGCACCTGCTGGCCACGCGGTGACAACAGGTAGTCGAGGAAGCGCCGGGCTTCTTCCGGCTGTGGGCCGGTACGTGGAATCACCGCGGTACGCAGCACCACCAGCGTGTAGTCCTCGGGCTCCACGATCGCCAGCGGCGCACCCGCGTCGATGCGCGCCTGCGCGTAGGAGCCGAGTACGTTGTAGACCAGCGACAGCTGTCCGCTGGCGACCTTGTCCAGCAGCACGCCGGTGCGCTCCTCGCGCACCACGTCGTTGTCGCCCAGCGCGCCCAGCAACGCGCCAGCGATGCTGCCACGCTGTGCATCCTGGGTAGACAACAGGTAGCCGACACTGCTGCGCTCGATGTCATAGGTACCGACCCTGCCGCGCAGCGGTGCCCCCTCCGCGCGCAACCGGTCCAGCAGTTGCCGACGCGTGTGCGGCACCTTCGCAGCCGGCAGTGCGCGGGTGTTGTAGACCATCACCACCGGCTCGTAGCTGATGCCGAAGGCCTCGTTGCGCCACTGCGCCCAGGCCGGTAGCGCAGCGGTCTGCGCCGAACGATGCGGCAGCGCGTGGCCGTCGTTGACCAGCTTGGTCTGCAGGTCCATGCCGCTGGAGATCAGCAGGTCCGGCGATGCCGGTCCGCCGCGGTCGTGCAGGTACCGCGCGTACAGGTCCTGGGTGATGATGTCCTCGTACACCACCTCAGTGCCGGGGTGCAGCCGCTGGTAGTCGGCAATCACTACCGCGAACACTTCGATGTCGGTGGTGCCGTGGATGCGCAGCTGCGCAGTGGCCTTTGCCTGGGCCGGGAAGCGGCGCACGTCGCCCGGTGCCGCAAGCACCGGCAGGGCCAGCAGCAAGGCAACGGCAGCAGCGAACAGGCGGATCATGGAGTGCTCCGGGGCAGGCGGATGGTGGCGACCAGCCCGCCCTGCGGACGGTTGCTGAGGTCGATGCGACCGCCATGGCTGTCGACCACGCGCTTGACGATGGCCAGGCCAAGCCCGGCGCCGCCGGACGGCGCGCCTTCGCCACGGGCGAAGCGCTCGAACACGCGTTCGGCATCGGCGGCGGCAATGCCGGCACCGTGGTCGGCGATGGTCAGCACGGCCTGCCCGCCTTCCACGGTCAATGCGATCTGCAACGGGCCGTCGCCGCCGTATTTCAATGCGTTGTCGACCAGGTTCTTGATCGCTTCGCGCAGCAGCAGTGCATCGCCGTGCACCTGCACCGGTTCGGCGGTCATCGCCAGTTGCACGCGCGGCGCCGGGCCGGCCTGCGGCAGTGCCTCATGCAGGGCCTGGTGCACGGTCTCGGCCAGGTCCACCGCCGCAAAGCGCTGCAGATGCGAGCGATGGATCACGCTGGCATCGCTGAGCAGCTGGTTCAACAACCGGCTCATGTGGGTGGCATTGCGTTCGATCGCCTGCAGGCTGCGCCGCATGTCCTCGGGGTCGTCGTCATCCAGCGCCAGCTGTGCCTGCGCGCGCAGGGCAGCCAACGGCGTACGCATCTGGTGCGCGGCCTCGGCCATGAACGCGCGCAAGGTCTCGTTGCTGCTGGACAGTCGTTCCATGAAGCGGTTCAACGCCGCCACCATCTGGTCCATCTCGCGCGGCACGCGCGCATCCAGCGGTTTCAGATCGGACGGCTCGCGGCGCGACAGCTCGCGTTCCACCCGCACCAATGGCCGGAACGCGCGATGCACGCCAAAGGCCACCAGCGCCAGCAGCAGCCCGGACAGCACACCGATCGCCAGCAATGCACGGTTGACCATGTCCTGTGCAACCGCTTCACGTGCACGCCGGGTCTGGCCGACCTGCACCTGCACCTCGCCCTGCGCCGACGCGGCGGCGAAACTGCGGCCGACCACCACGAAGCGCACGGTCTCGCCGCTGTACGCCGCATCAAACAGCTGCGGTTGCGTGCCGGGCCGGCGCGGTGGCGCCGGCAGGTCGCCGTAGCCGGTGATCAGGTTGCCGCGGCTGTCGGCGACCCGATAGAACACACGGTCTTCCGGGGCCATCGCCAGCAGGTCCAGCGCGGCATAGGGAAGATCGACCTGCCATTGGCCATCGACCAGCGCCACCGAATCGGCAATGGACAACGCCGAGGACACCAGCAGGTGATCATAGGAACGGTTGGCGGCGCGCTGGCCATAGCCGCGCGCGGCAAACAGCAGGGCCACCGCGAACACCGCCAGCAACGCGCCGAGATAGAGCAGCAACGTGCGCCGCAGCGAGCCCGGTGCGGCATTCGCGGTACGCGCGTCAGCCATCGGCGTCGGCGCTGCCGTCGCTGGCTTCCAGCAGGTAGCCAACGCCGCGCACCGTGGTGATGCGCAGCGGTGCGCCCGCCAGCTTCTTTCTCAGGCGACCCACATACAGTTCGATGGCATTCGGGCCGGCTTCGTCGTCGAAGCCGAACAGGCCGTTGCCGATTTCGTCCTTGCCGACCACCTGGCCGAGGCGGCCGACCAGGATCTCCAGCAGCCGGTATTCGCGGTTGGGCAGCTCGATCGGTTCACCGTTGAGGCTGACCCGGTGCGCGGCGTTATCGAACTGGAAGCCGCCGATCTGCACCACTTCGCTGGCCTGCCCACGCGCACGCCGCAGCAGCACGCGGCAGCGTGCTTCGAACTCGCGGAAATCGAACGGTTTGCCCAGGTAGTCGTCGGCGCCGACATCCAGCGCCTGCACACGGTCTTCGATGCCATCGCGCGCGGTCAGCATCAGCACTGGCGTGCTGTCGCCGCGCTCGCGCATGCCGGCCAGCACGCGCAGGCCATCGAGCTTGGGCAGGCCGATATCCAGCACCACCAGGTCGAAGCTCTGGTAGCGCAGCACGCTGGCCGCCGCCAGGCCATCGGCCTGCCAGTCCACGGCATGCCCACTGCGGCGCATGCGGCGGATGATCGCATCGGCCAGATCCGGGTTGTCTTCGACCAGCAGCAGGCGCATGGGCACGGGGGTGGGAAGGGAAACGAATGCTACCGCATGCCGCTGCCGCGCTCGCCGCGCCCCGCCCGGAGGCGGCAGCGGGCCGCTTTACGCTGCTGCACCGCACAATCCGGTGACAGGACGATGACAGCTTGCCCGACCCAGACTGCGGCCGCGCACCGTCCGGTGCCCACGATTGCCGCGCGCCTGGCGCGCACCTGGGAGGGTTTGTGGAATTCATGTTTGCCTGGCGACGCCCTGCCGCCATGGTGGCGCTGGCTGCCCTGTCGGCGCCGGCCATTGCCGCCGAAGACGACCGTCCGGTCACCGCCACCCTCGGTGGTCGCCTGCACCTGGACTTCGCCACCTTCGACAACGACAACCGGGGCACCCCGAACAAGGACGACACCGAAATCCGCCGTGCGTGGGTTGACGTGTCCGGCAAGTTCTTCGTGGTCGACTACAAGCTGGAAGCCGATTTCTCCGGCGACCGCGTCGAGGCCAAGGACGTGTACCTGGCACGCAGCTTCGGCAAGGCCGGCAAGCTGACCGTGGGCCAGTTCAAGCAGTACTTCTCGCTGGATGACCGTACCAGCTCCAACTACGGCAGCTTCCTGGAGCGCGGCAACGCCGGCACCACGCTGGCGCCGCTGTACCGCCTGGGTGCGTCCTGGCAGGCCAACCCCGGTGACTTCACCTGGGCGGCCAGCCTCTACAGCCTGGAGAGCATCGACGCCTGGCAGGTGAAGGGTCGCGCTGCCGGTGGCCGCGTCACCTGGGCGCCCTCGCCCAGCGATGGCGACGTGCTGCACCTGGGCCTGTCGCTGGCCCGCGAGGCCTACGACAACCCCGGCGCCAACGGCGTGCCCGGCCTCCGCATCCGCCCGCGCCCGGCCGGCCATCTGTCCGACAACAGCCGCCTGACCCTGGTCGACTTCTCCGCCGGCCGCGATACCGACGTCAACAAGTGGTCGCTGGAATACGCGCAGGTGCGCGGCCCGCTGTCGTGGCAGGGCGAGTTCAGTGGCGCCACCTTCGACGACGGCGCCCAGCGCGGCGATGTAATGGCGGCCTACGGCATGCTCAGCTGGTTTGTCACCGGCGAAAGCCGTGCCTACGACCGCAAGACCGGTCGATTCGCGCGGGTCAAGGACATCCGGCACAAGGCCGGCGCCTTCGAAGTGGCGCTGCGCTACGACCAGATGTGGGGCGCGCAGCATCTCGACGGTGCGCCGGACCTGCGTCGCGGCAGCACCGAAGCCTGGACGCTGGGTGGCAACTGGTACCTGCGCGACAACCTGCGCTTCATGCTCAACGTGATCGAAAGCCGCAACCGTGATCGCCTGGCCGGGGTGACGGTGGACCGCACGCGCGCGGTCACCGGCCGCCTGCAGTACGACTTCTAGGCCCGACATTCCGGGCATTCCGCCCGGGCCCCTTCCACTCCCCACGTCCTGTTTTCGCAAGGAGTCCGCAGATGATGCTGAGCATCCTCGGCTTTGGCATGGTCATTACGTTCATGTACTTGATCATGAGCAAGCGCCTGTCGCCGCTCGTCGCCCTGATCACCATTCCCATCCTGTTCGCGCTGATCGGTGGCTTCGGTGCCGGCATCGACGAGATGATGCTGGAGGGCATCAAGAAGATCGCGCCCACCGGCGTGATGCTGATGTTCGCCATCCTCTACTTCGGGGTGATGATCGACGCCGGCCTGTTCGATCCGCTGGTGCGGGTGATCCTGCGTTTCGTCAAGGGCGACCCGATGAAGATCGTGCTTGGCACTGCAGTGCTGGCGATGCTGATCTCGCTCGATGGCGATGGCTCGACCACCTACATGATCACCGTCTCGGCGATGCTGCCGCTGTACCAGCGGCTGGGCATGAACGCGCTGAACATGACGTGCGTGACCATCCTCGCCGGCGGCGTGATGAACCTGACCCCGTGGGGCGGCCCGACCGCACGCGCGGCCACCGCGCTGCACGTGGATCCGGCCGACGTGTTCGTGCCGCTGATCCCGTCGATGGTGATCGCCTGTGCCGGCGTGCTGCTGCTGGCCTGGTACCTGGGCCTGAAGGAACGCCGTCGCCTCGGCGTGGTGACCCTGCCCAAGGGCGGCAGCTGGATGGACAACAGCGTGTCCGATGACAGCAATCCGCTGCCGACCGTGGAAGACGCCGAAGACATCAAGCGCCCGAAGCTGCTGTGGGTGAACCTGGCCCTGACCGTGGCGCTGATGACCGCGCTGATCATCGGCGTGCTGCCGATGCCGGTGCTGTTCATGGTCGGCTTCGCCATCGCCCTGGTGATCAACTACCCGAACCTGGCCGAGCAGCGCCGTCGCGTGGTCAACCATGCCGGCAACGTGCTGTCGGTGGTGTCGCTGATCTTCGCCGCGGGCATCTTCACCGGCATCCTCAACAACACAGGCATGGTCGAAGCGATGTCGCACAGCTTCCTGGCCGTCATTCCGGAATCGTGGGGCCCGTACCTGGCGGTGATCACCGCGGTGGCATCGATGCCGTTCACCTTCTTCATGTCCAACGACGCGTTCTACTTCGGCGTGCTGCCGATCCTGTCCGAGGCCGCTGGCAACTACGGCATCACCCCGGTGGAAATGGCGCGCGCCTCGCTGGCCGGCCAGCCGGTGCACCTGCTCAGCCCGCTGGTGCCGTCCACCTACCTGCTGGTGGGCCTGGCCAAGGTCGAATTCGCCGACCACCAGAAGTTCACCCTGAAGTGGGCCATCGCCATCTCGATGCTGCTGATGGTCGGCAGCCTGCTGTTCGGCCTGTATCCCCTCGCCGCCTGACCCTTTGCCAAGGAGCCTTCTGCAATGACGCTTCGAATCGCTTACGTCACCAGTGGAATGGGCAGTGTCGGCACTGCCATCTGCCAGAGCCTGGCCCGCAGCGGCCACACCGTGGTTGCCGGCTGCGCGCCGAACTCGCCGCGCAAGGCCAACTGGCTGCGCGAGCAGCGCGAACAGGGCTTCGACTTCATCGCCTCCGAAGGCAACGCGACCGACTGGGCCTCGACCAGCGCGGCGTTCGCCAAGGTGCGCGCCGAAGTCGGTGAAGTGGACGTGCTGGTCAACAACTCCGGCGGCAGCCGCGACCTGCTGTTCCGGCAGATGACGGTGGAGGACTGGAACGCGGTGATCGCCTCCAACCTCAACGCGCTGTTCAACCTGACCAAGCAGGTGGTGGACGGCATGGCCACGCGGGGCTGGGGCCGCATCATCAACATCGGTTCGGTCAGTGCCCACAAGGGACAGATCGGCCAGGTGAACTACGCCACCGCCAAGGCCGCGATGCATGGCTTCAGCCGTGCGCTGGCTGCCGAAGTTGCGTCGCGCGGGGTCACCGTCAACACGCTGTCGCCGGGCTACATCGCCAGCCAGGCGATCAGCAGTTTCCCGCCGGATGTGCTGGACCGGCTGGCTGCCTCGGTGCCGGTTCGCCGCCTGGGCCGCCCCGAGGAAGTGGCCGGCCTGTGCGCGTGGCTGGCGTCGGATGAAGCCTCGTATGTGACCGGTGCCGACTACGCCGTCAACGGTGGCCTGTACATGGGCTAAGCCCTCCCCCACGGAGTGCGCGGGGGCCGGATCACCTTCAGTTGTGAAGGTGATCCGGCCCCTTTTGTTTCTGCATTTCTGAGACGCACTTCCCGATACATCGGCAGAACCGCTGCTATACCTGCCAGCGCTCGCCGAGCCCGATGGATGAACGGCTGGAATCGCGGATCAAGGAGGTTGGCATGCGTGCATTGCTGATTGCGCTTCTCGTGGTCGCCACTACGCTGCTGGCGACACCGACCCGCGCGGAGCCCCCGCCTATGCGGGTGATCACGGGCCTGGGCTGCCCCGACTGGCTGATCCCAGGCGCGCCCACGCTCGACGCGCAGATCACCGGCCATCCGGAGTGGACCTTCGCCTGGGCTCCCGCGTCCTATACCAATCGCGATCCCATCCGGATCTACATCCAGTCCTTCGACTGCGATTCCTCCGACATTGCAGGCTATTACTTCCGGATCGCAGCCATTGCCCATGAAGTGGGACACGCACTGTATTTCGAAGGTATCGCCTTGAGCACCCGAGGTGCGTTCATCCAGCACTTCTGCACCATGGAGGGGAAAGCGGTACTCAACAACCTCACCGCGCGCAGTGAGCTTCTGGTGACCAGCCTGGGGTACTACGACATCGGCGTAGCTGCGTCCAACGGTCCTGGCCTCATCGCACAGGCCGATGCCGGCGGTGAAGACCTGGACCGGCAGGTAGGTAAGCTGTTCTGCGACAACAACGTAACTTCAACCACCGGCGAGAACTACAACGACTTCTACGGAAGAATCTACGATGAAGCGATCGCAGCCCGTCCCTGAACTTCTTCTGATCCTGAGCCTGTTGGTTGCCGGTTCTGCAACAGCAGCCACGTCCGCTGCCACTGCGGAAGAGGCGGATGCAACCTGGCGGCTCGTGGAGCGCTGGTCCTTGCAGCTGTCACGCTCTGACCTTGTCGCGCAGCTATCACCCCTGGCTCCGGCCGGCTCGCGTTCGGAAGCAAGAATGGGCCGGGGCGACAGCGCCACCATCGATCTGGCGCCATTCGCGGTCGCTGGGAGGATCAAGGGGCCCTCTGGCCAGATCTACACCGACGCGTCGGGGCGAATCATCAAAGGCATTACGCTGCGGCTGAGCGGCGCCTGCATCTCGCGAAAGCAGATGGGTCGTCGCTACCCCGACTTCAATGTCCTTTCCGTGCCGTCAGGGCATAGCCTGGACGAGTCGACGGTGTTCGGCACAGTAGTGAACGGCATCCAGATCGGGTTCTCATTCTCCGAGCATGACCGTGACTGCATGGACCAGCTCAAATTGAGCTGGCCTGGGGAGCGCTTCTGATTCCCACCGGCCTACCACCATGACGAACATGTTGCAGAGCACGCACCACTGCCCTGCATCGTTCGTTGGTTTTTCGTAAAGAAGGTTTCATGTTCCGTTCGCATAGTGGCCATGCACCGCGCACGCGTGCCGGTGACCACCCCCAATGCAACGGACCACCATGCAGACCCGACACCTGACGATCGCCGTGGCGATCGCCCTCTCCGCCGCCACCAGCGCCCATGCCGCCACCGCCGCCGATACCGGCGCCAGCACCGATGCCGCGCTGAGCGCGCAGACGCTGGATACCGTCTCCGTGATCGGCCAGGGCGAGACCCGCCAGGTGCAGCGCATCACCACCGTCGACAAGCAGGTGCTGCCGCCGGGCACCAGCGGCCAGAAGATCCTCGACCGCCTGCCGGGCGTGTCGGTGCAGTCCAACGATGCCTTCGGCGCCAACGAAGAATCGCAGACCATCAGCCTGCGCGGCTTCGACAAGAGCCGCCTCGGCTACACGCTGGACGGCATCCCGCTGGGCGACAACAGCTACGGCAACTACAACGGCCTGAGCATCGCCCGCGCCATCATCGCCGAGAACCTGGCCGGTGCCGAGCTGTCGCAGGGCATCGGTTCGCTGGGCGTGGCCTCGACCAGCAACCTGGGCGGCACCATCCAGTACTTCTCGATGGACCCGTCCACCGAGTTCGGTGGCCGCGCCAGCGTCACCGTCGGCGACAACAGCCAGCGCCGTGGCTACCTGCGCGTGGATACCGGTGACATCAACGGCTTCTCGGCCTATGTGTCCGGCGTGCACCAGGACCAGGACATGTGGGCCGCGCCCTACCAGAACCAGACCACCCGCCAGTTCAACGCCAAGGCAGTGTGGAATGTCGGCGACCACCGCTTCGGTGCGTTCGTGGCCACCTCGCGCGCCAGCCAGGCCAACTACGCCTACCTGTCCAAGGACATGCTGGCGCGTGGCCTGGGCTGGGATTGGAACATCTACGCGCCGGACTGGGATCGCGCCGTGGCCGCTGCGTACTGCGCGCCGGGCACCTTCAATGCTTTGAAGTGCAAGTACAGCGGCAATGTCCGCAGCATCGACGATGCCTACTACCAGAGCCGCGCACTGCGTGACGACAATCTCTATTCGGTCGATGCCGACCTGCGCCTGGGCGAGCAGGGCCGCCTGAAGCTGCTGGCCTATCACCACGACAACCGTGGCCAGGGCCACTGGTGGGCACCGGGCCAGCCGTCCTACCCGGGCACCGACAGGATGCTGCCGATCTCGATCCGCAGCACCAACTACACGATCAACCGCGACGGCCTGACCGCCGCGCTGTCGTGGACGGTGGGCATCCACGAACTGGAAGCCGGCCTGTGGTACGAGCAGAACGACCACAACGTGTCGCGCAACTTCTACTACATCAGTGGCCCGTTCCTGGACGACCTGTACCTGAAGAACCCTGATCGCCTGCTGTTCAACCAGGACTTCGACATCCGCACGCGCCAGTTCTACGTGCAGGACCGCATGCGCTTCCTGGACCAGCGCCTGACCGTGGACGTGGGCATCAAGAGCCCGAACACCCGCATGCGTGCCACCGCCCAGCCGGGCGTGGAAACCAGCATCGCCTCGGGCACGCTGACCGCCAAGGAATCGGTGCTGCCGCAGGTGGGCCTGGGCTTCAAGCTCAATGCCAACAACGAGCTGTTCGCCTCGTACGCCGAAAACATCGCCGCCTTCGTCGGCGGTGGCAGCGGCGGCCCGCTGCAGGTGTCGCCGGAATCGTTCGCGGCCAGCGCTGGCCTGGAGCCGGAGAAGTCCAAGAGCCTGGAAGCCGGCTTCCGTACCTTCGGCGAGAAGTACCAGGCCTCGATCGCCGCATACAACGTCAAGTTCGACAACCGCCTGCTGTCGTTGAACCCGTGCTCGAGCATCGAAGTCGGCACGCGTCCGGAGTGCGTGACGCGCTTCATCAACGTCGGTTCGGTGAAGAGCTACGGCGCGGAACTGACCTTCATCCTCAAGCCGATCGACGGCCTGCAGTGGTACAACGCGCTGTCCTGGAACAAGACCACCTACGAGGATGACTACACCTCGGGCGGCGCCATCGTTCCGGTGGCCGGCAAGATCACGGTGGATACGCCGCAGCGCATGGCCTCCAGTGAGATCAGCTGGAATCGTGACGGCTTCTTCGCCAGCCTGCGTGCCAAGTACACCGGCAAGCGCTACTACACCTACACCAACGACCAGTCGGTGCCGGGCGTGACCACCTTCGACGCTGGTGCGGGCTACGACTTCGGCCCGGGCCTGGGCCTGCGCAACGTGCGGGTTTCGTTGAACGCGACCAACCTGACCAACAAGCGCTATGCCGGCCAGCTGAGTTCGTTCGCACCGACTGATCCGAAGGGCACGCGTTATGCGATCCATGCGAGCGCGCCGCGGCAGCTGTTCATGACGGTGGCGGCGGAGTTCTAAGTCGAAAGCGTTGCCCCGCGGCGTCTTGATTATCGTCGCGGGGCAGGGCCGGATGGGCCGGCGCAGGACACGCCGTAAACCCATCCATGGGGGCTCGATGGCGCCATCCATGGCGCCAACGGTCCTGCGCCGGCCCATCCGACCCTGCTCGACGGTTTCCCGCGCCACGGTGCGGAAGGCAAAGAAGAGCAAAAAGCAAAGAGCCGGGCATTGCCCGGCTCTTTGCTTTTCAAGCGCAATCCCTTCGGCGCGGTGATGTGCTGCCGCCCGCGCGGGAAAATGTCTGGCGGCGGTGGGGCACCCTGGCCAGGACCGTGAGGCGCATGGATGCGCCGATCGAGCCCCCATGGATGGGTTTACGGCGTGTCCTGGCCAGGGTGCCCCACCGCCGCCCAGCGACATCAATCGAGGCGCCAGCGCATCATCCCGCCAACGCCTTTCATTCCGGCGCCAGCTGGTCCATCCGTATCCGGTTGGCGAACAGCGAGAACGCCAGCATGCCAGCCAGGCCGTTCGCCCGGCTCACCCAATGCGGCAGCCAGCGCGGCGGCTTCAACACCCCCGCCTCGAACAGCGGCGCGAACGCGATCGCATCGGCCAGGCTCATCTTGCCGGCGAACAACCAGCGGCAGACCTGCAGGCGGTCCTCGGCCAGCATGTGGCGGAAGAAGGTGTGCACCGACACCAGGCCGCGCAGATACACCGTGTCCTTGGTGAACGCCAGGCCGCCATTGGGCGGCACGCCACGGAACACGCGCTGTGCCGAAGCGAAGCTCTCTTCCGCGTTCTGCCCGGCATCGCAGAAGTAGCGGAACACCTCGATGAAATCAGCACCTTCGCGCGCCATCGCAATCGCCTCGGTACGCAGGCTGATGCGCTTCAGGCGCTCGATGTCGATGCTGCCGGTGATCTGCTCGGCGAACGTCGCCAGCCCCTCCTGGGTTGCCGTCACCCGTGGCGAGGACAACGCCAGGCTCGGCAGCACCGGCTGTTCGCGGCCATTCAAGGCGGTCAGCGAATGCACCAGCGCTTCATGGTGGAACAGCTGCGCACGGTCGTAGGCGCTGAAGCGCGCACTGGTACGCAGGCGGATACGGGTCGGGCCGGCGGCCGCCTTGGACACCAGCTCCGGATCCAGCTGCACCTGGATGATGCGTGATTCGAAGAAGGCATCCAGATCGTTCTGCAGTTGCAGCTGCAGGGCAATGGCCGAGACCGGCACCTGCTCTTCCGGCGCCAGCAGTTCGTGGTCGAGTTCGGCAGCAATCTGGATGAAGTGACGCGCCGCTTCGCGCGTGCTTGGGCCACTGCCCGGCAGCGGCTGCTCGGGGGCGCCGAACAGCTGCACCGAACAGGTATCGACCGCAGCCGTGCCCAACCCTTCCAGCAGCTGTGCGGCCAGGTCCCAGCTCTGCGCCGACTGCCGCACGTAGTGGCCCAGCGGATGAGTGTCATCGCAGTCGGCGGCGATTGCGGCAAGCGCACGGCGCTCCTCGCTGAAATCCAGCCTCGGGTAGTCCACCTTCGGCAGCACCGGTTGCCCACGTGCCACGCTGTCCAGGAACGGTACCTGCAACGTCGCAGGCCAGCTGGTCAGGCCCAGCAGGCGGATGCCTCCCACGGCCTCGACCAGGCGCGCATCGAGCGCTGCATGGTGGGCCACGTCACGGTCCAGCGTCGCAGTCGGTTCCATGCGCGGACTATAACGCCCTGCCGTGTCCGGCGCCGTGCGCCGCCGCCCGAGCATCGGCTCGGGCGCTACAGGGAATGATTCCACCGCGAACCAAGTGTAGAGCCGAGCCCATGCTCGGCTGCCTTGTTACCGCCTACGCGGCTTGCCCGCCGGGCGGAACTGCTGGCCCTTGCCCTTCCTGCCACCACGCTCCTGCGCGGTCTCGGCCTGGCGCACGGCCAGCTTGGCGGCGGCGGCGGCCACTTCTTCCTTCAGCTTGAAGTAATTGAGCAGCCGGCTCTCTTCGATCTCTCCGGCCTCGATCGCCGCACGCACGGCACAGCCCGGTTCCTGCTGGTGCTTGCAGTCGTTGAAGCGGCACTGTGCGGCCAACGCTTCGATATCGGCGAAGCCACCTTCGGACAGCGTCTCCTCGCCGGTCGGCTTCAGCTCGCGCATGCCAGGGGTGTCAATCAGGCAGGCGCCCGTCGGCAGCGGCATCAGCGCGCGATGGGTGGTGGTGTGCCGTCCTCGCGAATCATTGGCGCGCACCGCATTGGTCTTCATCCGCTGCTCGCCAAGCAGCGTGTTGGTCAACGTGGACTTGCCCGCACCGGAAGAACCGACCAGCACCACGGTGTGGCCCGGGCCGAGCCACGGCTGCAGCACCGCAACGCTGTCGGCATCCAGGCCGTTGATCGCATGCAGCGCGATGCCCTGCATCTCCAGCTCTTCCAGTACCGCCAGTGCGTCTTCGCTGTACTCGGTCTGGTCGGCCTTGGTCAGCACCACCACCGGTTCGGCACCGCCACCGCCGACCAGCAGCAGGTAGCGCTCGATGCGGCGCGGGTTGAAGTCGGCATCCAGCCCGCAGACGATGAACACCGTATCGATGTTGGCCGCGATCACCTGCTGGTGGTAATGCTCGCCTGCCGCACCGCGCTTGATCGCGGTACGCCGCGGCAGCAGCGCGACGATGCGGATGCCGTCGAGCAGCACCCAGTCGCCCACTGCGGGCCGTTCATGGCTGGGGAAGCGCGGGCGCTGCCATTCGGGCAGCGACTCGGCCTTGATCGAGGCATCCGGGCCATCGGCCACCACGTAGTGGGTGCGGTGCTGTTCGATCACCCGTGCCGGGCGGGCCTGCGGGTGCGCGGCCATCGCGGCCTGCCAGTCGGCCTGCTGCGGCGGGCCCGGCCAGGGCCAGCCGATGGTCTGCAGGGCGATGAAATCGGGGGTCTGGGTCATCGCCGCCATTCTACCTGTGCCAGCGCCCTGCCAGCCCAGCAGTGACGGGCCCGGAGCCCTTGCCATGCATTGCAGCAATTCCGGTAGGATGGAAGCCCCATGCCTTTTGACGGCCCAGCTCCCATGTCCACCAACTCGCCCAAGCCCCTGGCCATCCGCGAGCGCCTTTCCGAAGTGCGCTACGAAATCCGCGGAGAACTGGCGCGGCGAGCCCGGGAGCTGGAGGCGCAGGGCCGCAAGCTGATCAAGCTCAACATCGGCAATCCGGGCGCTTTCGGCTTCCGCGCGCCGGAGCACCTGCAGCGTGCGATCGCTGACGACATGGGCCGCACCGACCCGTACACGCACCAGCAGGGCCTGCCGGTGGCACGTGAAGCCATCGCCAGCTACTACGCCCGTCGTGGCGCACCCGAAGCACATCCGGACCGCGTCTTCCTCGGCAACGGCGTCAGCGAGCTGATCGACCTGTCGCTGCGTGCGCTGCTCAACCCGGGCGATGAAGTGCTGGTGCCCTCGCCCGACTACCCGCTGTGGTCGGCTTCGACCATCCTCAACGATGGCCGCCCGGTTTACTACCGCTGCGCGCCGGAGAACGGATTCCAGCCGGACCCGAGCGAGATCGAGACGCTGGTCTCTTCGCGCACCCGCGCCATCGTGCTGATCAATCCGAACAATCCCAGCGGCGCCAGCTACCCGCGCGAACTGCTGGAGCGCGTGGTGGAAATCGCGCGCCGCCACAACCTGCTGCTGCTGGTCGATGAGATCTACGACCAGATCCTGTACGACGACGCGGTGTTCCAGCCGGTCGCGCCGCTGGCCGGCGACCATCCGTGCCTGACCTTCAGCGGCCTGAGCAAGGTGCACCGCGCCTGCGGCTGGCGCGTGGGCTGGGCCCACCTCAGCGGCGACAATGCGCGCCTGGGCGACTTCCGCGCTGCGCTGGACCTGCTCGGCGCGCTGCGCCTGTGCGCCAACGTGCCAGGCCAGTACGCCATCGAAGCTGCGGTGAACGGCCCGGACACCATCTCCGAGCTGTGCACGCCAGGCGGCCGCCTGTATGAAACCCGCCGCGCGGTGATCGAGGCCTGCGAAGCCAGCGAGCACCTGTCGCTGGTCGCGCCGGCCGGCGCGCTGTACGCGTTCCCGGCCGTGGTCGGCGCCGCTGCGAAGGGCTTCGACGACCACAACTTCGCGCTGGACCTGATGAACAACGAAGGCGTGCTGGTGGTGCCGGGCTCGAGCTTCAACGTGCCGTACCGCCACCATTTCCGCGTGACCCTGATGCCGGAGGCCTCGGTGATGCGCGATGTGTTCGCCCGCATCGACCGTGTGCTGGCGCGCCGCGCCGAGGATGCGACCAAGGTCGTGCCGCTGAAGCCTCGCCGCTCGGTGGCCTGAGCCGTGGCGCTGTCCTACCTGGCGCTGGGCGATTCGTACACCATCGGTGAAGCGGTTGCAGTCGAAGGCCGTTGGCCACACCAGCTGGCCGCCGCGCTGCGCGCGCAGGACGTGGCGCTGGCCGACCCGCAGACCATTGCGACCACCGGCTGGACGACCGACGAGCTCGATGCGGGTATCGACGCGGCTGCACCGCAGGGCCCGTTCGATTTCGTCAGCCTGCTGATCGGCGTCAACAACCAGTACCGCGGGCGTCCGCTGGACGAGTACCGCAGCCAGTTCCAGGCCCTGCTGCAGCGGGCGATCGGCTTCGCCGGCGGTGATGCCGGCCGCGTGCTGGTGCTGTCCTTCCCCGATTGGGGCGCGACCCCGTTCGGTGTCGGCAGTGGCCGCGACCTGGCCGCGATCGAGATCGAGACCGACGAGTTCAACGCGGCAGCCGAGGTGATCAGCACCCAGCAGGGCGTGGCCTTCGTCGACATCACCGATATCAGCCGCGCACAGGGCGAAGACCCGACGATGATCGCCGAGGATGGCCTGCACCCTTCGGCGCGGATGTACGCGCTGTGGAGCGCACGCGCCCTTCCGGTGGCCGCGCACCTGCTCGGCGGCACGGACTGAGGCGATGGACGGCACGCCACGGAACGGCCCGCCCCTGCCCTGCACTCCCCTGACGGCCCCGCAGGCCCGCTTGATTGCCGAGGCCTTCCGCCCGGCGCAGGCCTGGGGCAGCCGCCGCGACTACTACTACACCCGTGGCAAGCTCGGCAGCGATCCGCTGTACGACGGCGTGCTGCAGCATCTGCCTGACGATGGGCAGCCGGTGCTGGACCTGGGCTGCGGGCTGGGCCTGTTCGCCCATGTACTGCGCCAGCGCGGCGGTACCCAGCGCTACCTTGGCGTGGACGTGGATGCCGGCAAGATCACCCGCGCGCAGCGTGCTGCCGCCGACCTGCATGACGTGCGCTTCGATTGCGTGGATGTGCAGGCGCCGCTGCCGGCGCAGGCCGGGCACGTCCTGCTGCTGGACGTGCTGCAGTACCTGGACGCGGGCCCACAGCAGGCACTGCTGCGCGCGGCCAGCGCACAGGTGGCCCGCGGCGGCCGCCTGCTGCTGCGCACGCCGCTGGCCACCGGCGATGGCCGCGACCGCACCACGCGGGTGGCGGACCGGCTGGCCTGGCTGATCGGCTGGATGGGCACGCGACCGCGCCACTACCCCGATCCGCAGGTATTGCAGACAACGCTTGCCGAAGCTGGATTGCAGGTGACCGCACCCCGGCCGCTGCACGGGCGTACCCCCTTCAACAGCTGGCTGCTGGTGGCCAAACGCCCCGCGTTGTAGGGCCGAACCCACGCTCGGCTGTGCTGTTGCGGTAGATCCACGCCATGCGTGGATGGCCTCGCGACCACTCCTGTAGGGGCGAGCCCACGCCCGGCTGCCCCAAGCGGCCAGAAGCCTGGTTTACAGGACCGGCAGCCGCGCCTTCAGCCCCCGCTCGTCCAGCGCCTGCAGAACGCGTTCGATGATCACCCGATTGTGACCGTGGGCGGCGCCCTCATGCAGCAGCACGATGGCGCCGGGTTGCAGGTCAGGCAACAGCCGCGACAGCACGCCCTCCGGCGTGCAGCCGACGCCGTCGTAGCCCCGGGCACTCCAGCCCACGCGCACCAGGCCCAGCGCCTTCAACACCGGTGCCACGAACGGATTGGTCATGCCCACCACCGAGCGGTACCAGCGCACTGGATGCCCGCTCAGGGCCTGCAGTGCATGCTGGCAGCCCTCGATCTCCGCCCGCATCGCCGCCGGGCCCAGACGCCAGAAGCGCGCCTGTGGGTGGCTGTGGCTGTGGTTGCCCAGGTCGTGGCCGCGGCGCAGGATCTCCTGCACCAGTTCCGGCTGTGCCAGCGCACGTTCCCCCACCAGGAAGAAGGTGGCCCGCGCCTGGTGGCGGTCCAGCAGGTCGAGCACGGCGCGGGTTTCCGGGCCGGGGCCGTCATCGATCGTCAGCCAGACGCTGTTGCCGGCCTCTGGCAACCGGCTCAGCACCGGTGCGTAGAAGCGGCTGTTGGGCAGGAATATCGGTACCATGAACAGCGCGTGGCTGGCCACCATCAGCGGCAGGCCCCAGTGCCAGCCTGCCAGTACCCATACCAGGATCACGGCCAACTGCGACGCCACCAGCCAAGGCAGCCAGCGCCAGGGCCGGGTCGGGATGCGATGCAATGTTCCTGCGTTGCTCATCCCCCATGATGCCATGAGGGGTAGAATTGATGATTCGAATTCCCGGAAACCCGACGTCCATGTCCCTCGATCCCGCCCTGCGTTCGCGCATCGAATCCATCCTCAACGCCAACCGCGTCGTGCTGTTCATGAAGGGCCAGCCGTCGATGCCGCAGTGCGGTTTCTCGGCCAAGGCCGTGGGCGCCCTGCAGGACCTCGGCGTCGAGTTTGCCCACGTCAACGTGCTGGCCGACCAGGAAATCCGTGAAGGCATCAAGGCCTACGGCGACTGGCCGACCATCCCGCAGCTGTACATCGACGGCGAACTGGTCGGTGGCAGCGACATCGTGCTGCAGATGGCCGCCAGCGGCGAGCTGAGCAGCGTGCTGGGCCTGGCCGCACCGGACCGCACCCCGCCGAGCATCACCGTCACCCCGGCCGCCGTGGAAATGCTCAAGGGCGCGCTGGCCGACGCTCCGGGCGCTGCCCTGCAGCTGAGCATCGACGCCGGCTTCCAGCCGAACTTCCAGCTGGCTCCGCACGACGAAGGCGCGATCGCTGCCGAGTCCAACGGCCTGCGCGTGCAGTTCGACCTGGCCAGCGCGCGTCGCGCCAACGGCATCACCATCGACTGGGTGGACGACATCCGCGGCAAGGGCCTGGCCATCGACAATCCGAACGCACCCAAGCCGGTGCAGGAAATCAGCGTGCGTGATGCCGATGACCTAGTGCGTGCCGGCAACATCACCCTGGTGGACGTGCGCCCGGCCGAGGAGCGCGAGATCGCTGCTGTGGGCGTGCCGTTCAAGAGTTTCGACGGCAACGGCCGTGCGGAGCTGGAGGCCCTGCCCAAGGACACCACACTGGCCTTCATGTGCCACCACGGCGGCCGCAGCGCACAGGCTGCCGAGCAGTTCCGTGCACTGGGCTTCACCAAGGTGTTCAACGTCACCGGCGGCATCAACGCCTGGTCGGAAGAGGTGGACAACGGCGTGCCGAAGTACTGATCGGCACTGAAAAAGGGGACGGAGGGGATTAAGTCGTTTATGGCACAAACGACTTAATCCCCTCCGTCCCCTTTTTCTTAGCCGGCGAACCCGCCTTCGGCCAGGTAATCCAGTTCTTCCGCCGTGGGGAAGCGACCGAGCACGGCATTGCGATGCGGGAAACGACCGAAGCGGCGGATGATGTCGCGGTGCAGTTCGGCGTACTGCAGGTATTCCTTGTCACCCAGCACGTCGAACATCGCCACCGAGCGGTCCTGGTCCAGCGGATCCTCGGAGTGCTCGAACGGCAGGTAGATGAAGGCGCGCAGCTTCGGCACCAGCTGCAGGTCCAGGCCTTCCTCGATGGCGCGCATGGCGTAATGCCGGGCCAGGCCATCGGTGGCGTAGGAATGGGCAGTACCCCGGAAGCAGTTGCGCGGGAACTGGTCGAGCAGCAGCATCAGGGCCAGCGCCCCTTCGGCACTGCCCAGCCAATGTTCGCGCGCGCGCGAAGCGGCGGCGAAATGCTCATCCAGAAACAACTGGCGGAACTGCGCGTCGAACGCGTCGTCGCGGGCGAACCACTTCGCAGGGCCCGCCTCCTTCCAGAATTCCACCACTTGCGCGGCAACGTCCATCACCTACTCCCCAGGGCCGGCGCGCCGCGCCAGGCCATCATCATCATTCGTCGAAGCGCAGGTGGCGGACCGACTTGCCGTTGCGCCGGATAAGCTTAAGCGCCTCGATACCGATCTGGATATGGTTTTCCACGAACTGGGAGCTGACCTTGGCATCGGAGGCTTCGGTCTTGACCCCATCGGGGATCATCGGCTGGTCCGACACCAGCAGCAGCGCACCGCTGGGGATGTGGTTGGCGAAGCCGGCGGCGAACACGGTGGCGGTTTCCATGTCGATGGCCATGCAGCGCATCGCCCGCAGCCGCTCCTTGAAGGCCTCGTCGTGCTCCCAGACCCGGCGGTTGGTGGTGTAGACGGTGCCTGTCCAATAGTCGTGGCCAAGGTCGCGGATCATGGTCGAGACCGCACGCTGCAGCGCGAACGCCGGCAACGCCGGCACTTCCGGCGGCAGGTAGTCTCCCGAGGTACCCTCGCCACGGATCGCAGCGATCGGCAGCACCAGGTCGCCCAGCTGGTTCTTGCGCTTGAGGCCGCCGCACTTGCCCAGGAACAGCACCGCCTTGGGCATCACCGCCGACAGCAGGTCCATGATGATCGCGGCATTGGGGCTGCCCATGCCGAAGTTGATCATGGTGATGCCGTCGATCGTGGCGCTTGCCATCGGCCGGTCCAGGCCGATGACCGGCGCACCGGTCAGCTCGGAAAAGGTATGCAGGTAGCCGCCGAAGTTGGTCAGCAGGATGTGCTGGCCGAACTGGTCCAGAGGCACGCCGGTATACCGGGGCAGCCAGTTGTCGACGATTTCCTGCTTGCTTTTCATGGGCGGTCCGGTACGGCGGGGGACCGGGTATTTTCGGCCACCCGGCCGGTGCAGTCGAGCCGCCGTCGACCGTCCTGTGAAGAAGGTCACTTGGCAAGCCCGCCGCCACCGGGCTAGCGTCGGCGGTTGGACCAGGTTGCAAGCGGAACTGCATGGCATCGACGTTGTTGCGCGCCGGGGTGGCCCTGGCGCTGCTTTCATTGAGTACGGCTCCGGCGGTGGGCGCCTCGCGCTTTGTCGCCGATCCCTACCCCAGCACCTACCAGGCCCATCCAGATGCGCCGGTACTGATCCAGAATGCCACCGTGCTGACCGGTACCGGCCAGCGCCTGGACAACGCCGATGTGCTGCTGCGCGACGGCCGCATCGTTGCCGTCGGCCGCCAGCTGCAGGCCGATGCGGGCGTCACCCGCATTGATGCACAGGGCAAGTGGGTCACTCCGGGCCTGATCGACGTGCATTCGCACCTGGGCGTGTATCCCAGCCCGGGTGTCGGTGCGCACAGCGACGGCAACGAGATGACCGCACCGGTCACCGCCAACGTCTGGGCCGAACACTCGGTGTGGCCGCAGGACCCGGGCTTCGCCACCGCGCTGGCCGGCGGCGTGACCAGCATGCAGGTGCTGCCGGGCTCGGCCAACCTTGTCGGTGGCCGCGGCGTGACGCTGAAGAACGTCCCGGCCATCACCTACCAGGCGATGAAGTTCCCCGGTGCGCCGTGGGGCCTGAAAATGGCCTGCGGCGAGAACCCCAAGCGGGTCTATGGCGAGGGCAAGGGCGTGACCCCGGCCACGCGCATGGGCAACGTGGCCGGCTATCGTGCCGCCTTCATCGATGCCGCCGACTACATCGCCAAGAACAAGCCCAAGCCGGCAAAGCGCAAGAGCTGGTTCGGCAGCGACAAGGGCGACAGCGCCGGTGATGCCGGCGGCAAGCGCGATCTCAAGCTGGACACGCTGGCCGGCGCGATCGAAGGCGACATCCGCGTGCACATCCACTGCTACCGCGCCGACGAGATGGCCACCATGCTCGATCTGGCCAAGGAATTCGGCTTCAAGGTAGCCGCCTTCCACCACGGCGTGGAGGCCTACAAGCTGGCCGACAGGCTGGCCGCCGACGGCGTCTGCGGTGCGCTGTGGGCCGACTGGTGGGGCTTCAAGATGGAAGCCTTCGACGGCATTCCGGAGAACATCGCGCTGGTCGACCGGCCGAAGAACAGCTGCGCCATCGTCCACTCCGATTCACCCGAGGGCATCCAGCGCCTGAACCAGGAAGCGGCCAAGGTGATGGCGTCCGCGCGCCGCGCGCGCATGCCGGAGATCACGCCCGAACACGCCATCACCTGGATGACCGCCAACGCCGCCAAGGCGCTGGGCATTGAAGGCCAGACCGGCACCCTGGAGGCCGGCAAGATGGCCGACGTGGTGGTCTGGAACGGCAACCCTTTCAGTTCCTACGCGCTGGCCGAGCAGGTCTTCATTGATGGCCGCAGGTTGTACGACCGCAGTGCACCGGCAGCGACGCCGCGTTCTGATTTCCAGCTTGGCCAGGAGGTGCGTTGATGATGGTGCTCAAGCAGTTGGCGCAGTCTGCCGCGAAGGGCAGCCGAGCATGGTTCGGCGCTACTGTCATGGTGCTGGCCTGCATCTCCGCATCCGCACAGGCACAGGACCTGCTGGTGCGCAACGCAACGGTGCACACAGCCAGCGCACGCGGCAGCCTGCACAACGCCGATGTGCTGGTCCAGGGTGGCATCATCCGCGCGGTCGGCCCCGGCCTGTCCGCGCCGGCCGGGGCGACCGTGGTCGAAGCCAATGGCAGGCCGCTGACCCCGGCCCTGTTCGGTGGCATCACCGAAACCGGCATCGAAGAGGTCTCGGGTGAATCGAGCACGGTGGACAGTTCGTTGAAGCTCGGTGAGCAGCCGCTGCGCCCGGAATTCGACGTCACCCTCGCCTACAACCCGGCCTCGGTGCTGATTCCGGTCACGCGCCTGGAAGGCATCGGCTTCACTGCATTGGGGGCAGCCACCGGTGGTGGTTTCGTGGCCGGCCAGGGCGGCGTGATGCGGCTGGACGGCAGCGCCGACCCGATCGGCCCGCGTGCCCTGTTCCTGCGCATCGGTGCGGCCGCCTCCGAACTGACCGGCCATTCGCGCGCCGCGCAATGGATGCTGCTGCAACAGATGGTCGACGAAGCACGCGGCCAGGTGGCTGCAGACTCGCCGCACGCGCTGCTGACCCCGGCCGGGCGCCGCACACTCAGTCGCTACCTGGCCGGCCAGGGCCGCATCGTGGTGGAGGTGGATCGTGCCTCGGACATCCGCCAGCTGCTGCGCTGGGCCACACGCGAGAAGGTGAAGATCGCCATTGCCGGTGCCAGCGAAGCCTGGCAGGTCGCGCCGGAGCTGGCCGCTGCGCACGTGCCGGTATTCGTCGACGTGCTGGCCAACCTGCCAGCCAGCTTCGACCAGATCGGTGCCACCCTGGAAACCGCCGCACGCCTGCAGCGTGCAGGCGTGCCGGTGTCGTTCGTGCAGCGCGGCGACGCCACCCACAATGCGCGCAAGATGCGCCAGCTGGCTGGCAATGCAGTGGCCAACGGCCTGCCCTGGGCTGACGGTCTGGCCGGGCTGACCCGGGTACCCGCACAGGCGTTCGGCGTGGCCGACCAGATCGGCAGCATCGAGCCCGGCAAGCGCGCCGACCTGGTGCTGTGGGAAGGCGACCCGCTGGACGTGGCGCACTATGCCGAACAGGTCTGGCTGGGCGGGCGTGCGATGCCGATGCGCTCGCGCCAGACCGACCTGCGTGATCGCTACCTGCAGCGCAATGCGCAGCCCTGACTGCATTGAAGGACACCACCATGGCCACCCTGCGCTGGTACTTCGACTTCGTCTCGCCCTACTCCTACCTGCACTGGCAGAAGCTGAAACAGTTGCCGCAGTTCGCGCAGATCCAGACCGTGCCGATCGCCTTCGGCGCGGTGCTGCATCACCTGGGCAATCTCGGGCCGGCCGAGATTCCGGCCAAGCGCCGTTTCATGTACCGCCAGCTGCAATGGACCGCGCAGGCCGAGGGCACGCCGATGCGCTTCCCGCCCGGCCATCCGTTCAATCCGTTGTCGGCGCTGCGCCTGTGCCTGGCCGCCGGAGCCAGCGCACAGGCGGTGGACGTGCTGTTCGACTGGATTTGGCGCGACGGCCATGCCGGTGACAGCGCCGAGGCCCTGCGCGAACCGGGTGCGCAGCTGGGCATCGAGGATGTCGCCAGCGCCATCGCCGCCCCGGCGGTCAAGGAACAGCTGCGGCGCAACACCGAGGCCGCAATCGGCGCCGGGGTGTTCGGGGTCCCGACCCTGGCCATCGACCAGGAACTGTTCTGGGGCAACGACGCCCATCCGCTGATGGCGGCCGTGCTGGCCGATCCTGCCCTGCTGCAGCAGCCCGAATGGCAACGCCTGGACAGCCTGCCGGTGGCGGTACAGCGCGATCGCTGAACAGGGGTGGCGCCTTTCCCTCGGGCGCGGGCTCTGGTTTTGAGATAGATTTCACGTTTCCGAACCTACAACCGCCCTGGAGGGGGAGCCGCGGATGCGCATCGGAATCGTCGTCGACTCGGCCTGCGACCTGCCGCAGGACTTCATTGCCGAGCACAACATCGTGCTGCTGCCGATCACCGTCCGCATCGGCGAAGCCGTGCTGGCCGATCACCGCGATGAGCAGGCCACGCTGAGCTTCCTGCACGCGCACGTGGCCGAACACGGCGCCGAGGCGGAAACCATTCCCTTCAGTGTCAACCAGATCCGCGACCTGTTCCTGCAGCAGCTGGTGATCGATTACGACCACGTGTTCTGCATGACCATCACCAAGACCCGCAGCCCGATCCATGACAACGCGCTGCAGGCCAGCTTCGCCATCCTCAACGACTACAAGCCGGTGCGCCAGGCGGCAGGCTACAACTCACCGTTCGCGCTGCGCGTGCTCGATACCCAGAACCTGTTCGCCGCGCAGGCGGTTACGGCGGTGGAAGCCGTGCGCCTGCGCGAGAGCAACGCCAGCGTGCAGCAGATCCGGGAGCGGCTGGAGGAACTGGCCGGCAACGTGCACGGCTACATGGTCACCCGTGACCTGTACTACATGCGTGCGCGCGCACGGCACAAGGGTGACCGCAGTGTCGGCCTGCTCAGCGCCGCACTGGGCAGCGCGCTGGACATCAAGCCGGTGCTGCATGGCTACCGCGGCGAGACCGGGCCGGTGGCCAAGATCAAGGGATTCGACAATGCCGTGCAGAAGCTGTTCGCGGTGG
This sequence comes from Stenotrophomonas sp. YJH_SMC_6, assembly GCF_059371335.1. Lineage (NCBI taxonomy): Bacteria > Pseudomonadati > Pseudomonadota > Gammaproteobacteria > Lysobacterales > Lysobacteraceae > Stenotrophomonas > Stenotrophomonas sp. YJH_SMC_6. The sequence goes on from NZ_JCAFUM010000014.1 coordinate 33,422, forward strand.
TCGGCCAGCGCGTACGTGCCGGACTGATGACGCCGACGGTGTGCGTCAGCTACGGCGGAGAACTGGACGAGCTGCGTGCCCTGCCCGGCTACGCACAGCTGAAAGAGGTCTGCGCCACCCATGGCGTGACCGTGTACGAATCGGTGATGAGCCTGACCGGCATGGTCAACGTCGGCAAGGGCGCGGTCACCGTAGGCTTCGCCGATGGGCCGCATCGGTTCGAATGAGCGCTGGCCACGGCCGGAATCTGCACATCGATTCCACTGCGGTTGTGCCAGTCTTGCCGCACTTCAAGGAGAACTCCATGCCTGCGCAGTACCACATCAGCCTGCCCGACCCGTCCAAGGCCCGCGGCAATGACCCTGACCTGTCCTTCCACTCGCAGGGCGCCGCCGGTTTCGCCGAAGAGCTGCAGGATGCCCTGCGCAGCGGCACGCTGTTCGAGCGCTGGAAGGCCAAGCAGCCCGACCCGGACGCGGTGGAACCGCAGTGGGGCGTGACCGATCCGGAGGCCACCGTGACCGGCGAGCAGAAGGACCTGCGCATCAACCTGGTCGCCACCACCCGCATCGACAGTGACGTGTTCAAGCAGCGCCTGCGCCTGCTGGCCGGCAGCCACTGGGAACTGCGCGACGTGCGTTGAGGCACCCGCCCGCCGGGCATGGCCCGGCGCTACCGTGCCCGTGTCGTGATCGACCCGGTGCCGATGACCATGCTCTGGTAGACGCCAACCTTGGTTGGCGCTTGCACAAACGGCTGCCAACCAAGGTTGGCCACTACTGACGCGCCGCCGGACATGGCCATGCGCTTCCGAGGGCTGCTCCGGTAGATGCCAACCTCGGTTGGCGCTTTCCAACCCGCCGCGCATGTGGCTGGCACACTGTGGGAATGAGAAACAGAGATGCCATCACCCGGCCGGGTACGCGCGGCGAGAAGAAGCTGCGCGATGCCCCACGCCGACTACGCGACCTGCAGCATTGGGCTGACTGCTTCAGTGGTGCGTTTCCCTCGCCAGAGGAGTTGGGCAGTCAAGCTCGCTACTGGAACTACAAGGTTCCGACCCGAGCCGGTCTGATCGAAGGCCCGGCCACCACCCTGAGAATCCAGCGTGCCTGCGCCCAATCGCTCATCAGCGCCTGCGCAAATCTGATCCAGTCGCGGCCCGCTTCACAAGCTACTGTGCGGGTAACCTGCTGCATCGCCCAGCCAGGGATGTTCTCCAGCGAGATTTGCCTTTACCTGGACGAAGCGTACTTCCAGGGCCACGTCGCCTCGACAGCGGATGGCCAGGTCACCGCCATCACCTCGCGCAGTCTTTCCGCCGAATGGCAGCTCGTCCTACCCCAAGGCGTTGAGGAGCGAGGTGTGCAGGTCAGCATTCCTCCCACCGACCACGATGACGGTCTGGAACAGGAATACTGGTTTTACGGCGAGGTAGCGGACCGGCGTTGATGCGTCCACCGGGTCCACAGCACGTGGCCCGACGCACGACGGGCTCTGGTAGACGCCACCCTTGGTTGGCGCTCCAAAAAAACTGCCAACCAAGGTTGGCAACTACCGACGAACCGCCGGGCATGGCCCGGCGTTTCCCTATCGCTACCAGCCTCCGCCCAGCGCGCGGTACAGCTCCACCCGCGCGATCGCGGCGGTGGCCTGGCTGTTGGCCAGCGCGGCCTGGTTGTCCAGTGCGATGCGCTGGGTGGTCAGCACGTCCAGCATGTCGACCACGCCGGCCTGGTACTGCCGGCGCGCCGCCCCCAGTGCCGTCTCGCTCTCATCCACCGCCACGTGCAGCTGCACCGTGCGCTGCTGCTCGGCACTGTAGCCATCCATGGCGTCATCCACTTCGTGCCATGCCTGCAGCACGGTACGGCGGAACTGCAGGGCCGACTGTTGCTGCTGCAGCCTGCTCAGCGCGAGATTGGCCTTCAGCCGTCCGCCCTGGAAGATCGGCAGGCTGATCGACGGACCGATGCTGAAACGGTGCGCGTTCCAGCCATCCAGGTCATCCAGCTGCTTGGCCTGGAAGCCGGCGTCGCCATTCAAGGTGATGCGCGGCAGGAAACTGGCCTTGGCCACGCCGATGCCTGCCGTTGCCGCATGCAGTGCCGCTTCGGCACGACGGATGTCGGGGCGACGCTCGGCCAGTTCACTGGGCAGTCCCACCGCCACGGCCGGCAATGCGGGCCAGTCACGGCGCGCATCGTGCAGCTGCGCGTCCAGCGCCTGCGGCGGCTGCGCCAGCAGGAATGCCAGCGCATTGCGCAGCTGCGATTCACGATGCCGCAGTGGCGCGATGCGTGCCTGCAGCGATGCCACCTGCGCGGCCGCGCTGGACACCTGCAGCGTGCTGGCCACACCCTGGCGTTGGCGTGCTTCGGTCAGGCGCTTGATGTCGTGGGCGATGCTGAGGTTGTCCTCGGTGATCGCCAGCAGCTGCCGCGTCGCGCGCAGCTGCAGGTAATCACGCGCGGTTTCCGCCAGCAGCGCGATGCGCACTGCATGTGCATCCTCCTCGGCCATCTGCACGCGCGCGTCGGCCGCTTCCACCTGGCGCCGCACGCGGCCCCACAGGTCCAGTTCCCAGCTCAGGCCGATACCGGCCTGGAACAGCCCGTAGTCATCACGGCCGCCGTTGCCGGACGGATCATTCAGGCCCACCTCGCTGTTGCGTGCACGCACGCCACTGGCGCTCGCGCTGACGCTGGGCAGGCGATCGGCGGCGGTGATGCCGCGTGCAGCACGGCTCTGCTGCACGCGGTTGGCCGCCAGCTGCAGGTCCAGGTTGGCCGCCAGCACCTGGTTGGCCAGCTGCCCCAGCAGCGGATCGTCGAAACCGGCCCACCAGGCCGCGTCCTGGTCGATGGCGTTGCCGGCGACGGCCTCACCCTGCCAGTGGCTGGGCAGTTCCGCCTGCGGGCGTACGAAGTCCGGCCCCATCGTGCAGGCAGCCAAGGCCGTGCACAGGCTGGCCGCAACGAAGGTGCGGAACACGGTGACTGCGCTCATGCGCCCTCCCCGCTCTTGTGGCCCGGACTGTGCTGCACGCTCTGCGCGCGCGCGCGGCTGCCCAGGTCAACGCTGGCTTCCACCGACATGCCGGCACGCAGCTGGTCCAGCAGCGGCTGGCCCGGCTCCAGCACGATCTTCACCGGAATGCGCTGCACCACCTTGGTGAAGTTGCCGGTGGCGTTCTCTGGTGCGACGGCAGCAAAGGTGACGCCGGTGGCTGGTGCAATGCTGTCGATGTGCCCGCGCAGCGGCTTGCCCGGGAATACGTCCACCTTCAGTTCGACCTGCTGGCCGGCCTGCATGCGGGTCATCTGCGTTTCCTGGAAGTTGGCGACCACGAAGGCGCGCTTCAGCGGCACCACCGCGGCCACCGGCGTACCCGGCGTCAGGTAGGCACCCACGCGCACCGCGCGGCGACCGACCATGCCATCGATCGGTGCGCGCAGCACGGTGTGCGACAGATCCAGTTCGGCGCGCGCCTGCGCCGCTTCCGCACGCTGCACCGCCGCCTGTGCAGCCTGCACGCCCGCGCTGAGGATGTCGGTGCGCTGGCGTGCGGTCGACAGCGCGGCCTGGCCCTGCTGCAGATGCGCACTGGCCACGGCCTGCTTCGACTGCGCCTGCTGCGCGTTCTGCACGGTACCGGCGCCGTCACGGGCCAGTTCGCGGTAACGCTGCTGGTCGGCACTGGCCAGGGTCAGCTCGGAACGGCTGACATCGACACTGGCCCTGGCCTGCGCGATCAACGAGTCCTGCTGGGCCAGTGCGGCCTGCGCATTGGCCAGCTGTGCACGGGCATTGGCGAGGTCGGCACGGGCCGCCTGCAGGGCGACCTGGTAGTCGCGGTCGTCGATGCGGGCCAGCACATCACCGGCCTTCACCGACTGGTTGTCCTCGACTTCCACGGCACTGACGAAGCCGGGAATCTTCGGCGCTACCAGGGTGTAGTCGGCCACCACGTACGCATTGTTGGTGGTCTGGTGGCCGCCATCGCGCAGCAGCAGCCACGCGCCGACGGCCAGGGCCAGCACGCCCAGGCCCAGGCCGGTGTTGAGGGTGGTTCGATTGATCGTCATGAGGGGGTTCCTGCGAAAGGTTCAGGCCACGGCACGTGGCGGATGGATGCGGGTGGGCATCCAGGCAATGAGGGGAATGAAGGCCAGCGCCACCAGTGCGACCACCCAGTACAGGTCGGCCGAGGTCAGCGCCTGTACCTGCGCATGCAGGCGCGCGCCCAGCTGCGGGCCATCGGCCAGCCACGGTTGCTCGCCAAGGCGATCGACCAGCACGGTGGAATGGAAATGACGGCGGCCCTGGGCGACGGCATCCAGCATGCCGCCGGCGAGCACGGCAGCGAAGCCCTTGACCGTGTTGAACCAGGCCGAGGCGAACGGGCCGTCCTGCGGCGCCAGGCCGCCGGTGGCCAGCATCAGCAGCGGCAGCACCGCCATCGGTTGCGCGAACACCTGCAGCAGCTGCACCCACAGGAAGTTGTCGCGGATCCAGGCCACGTCCAGGTGCGAGCCCAGCCAGCAGGCCAGCGCCAGCATCGCCAGGCCCGTGGCCTGCACCCAGCGGCAGTCCACCGCGCGGATGTTCAGCAGCGCCGCCACCAGCGGCAGCGCGATCACCTGCGGCAGCGCCACCCACAGCAGCATCGGTGCGGTCTGCAGCGGCCGGTAGCCCTGCACGCTGGCCAGGAACCCGGACGGGATCGAGATCACCGCCAGCAGCACGAACAGCACGCCGCCCAGCGTCACCAGCGAGTAGCTGAGATTGCGGTTGGCCAGCAGCTGCAGCTTGAAGAACGGCAAGGGGTGGAACCATTCATTGATCATGAACAGCACCATCAGGCCGGCACCGCCACCGATCATCAGCGTGATCATCGGCGAGTCGAACCAGTTCAGGCGCGGGCCCTGCACCAGGCCCAGCACCAGCAGCACCAGCGCCGGCAGGCCCAGCAGCAGGCCGACGCCATCGAACTGGGCGAAGCGTTCCAGCCGCAGCGGGTCCTGAGGCAGGCCCCAGCCGACCATCGCCATGGCGGCCAGGCAGTACGGCACGATCTGCCAGAACGCCCAGTGCCAGCCCACCTGCTCGACCCAGAACGCGGCCAGCGGCGTGCCCATGCTCGGGCCGAACGTCGCCGTCAGCGCGTAGCCGGCCAGGCCGTACAGCTTGATGCCCGGGGGCAGGAAGCGCAGCGCCACGCTCATCAGCAGCGGCGGCAGCGCGCCACCGCACAGGCCCTGCAGCGCGCGCAGCAGCAGGAACACCTGCAGGTTCGGGGCGAGCGGGCACAGCACGCCCAGCACCATGAAGCCACCGATCATCGCCAATGCGAAGCGGCGCAGCGAGAAGGTGGCGGCACACCACGGTGCGAAGGCCATCGCGCTGACCGACATCGCGCTGTAGAGGGCGACGATCCAGCTGCCGTCGTCGACGCTGAAACCCATCGCGCCACGGATGTCGGCCAGGGCGACCTTGGTGATGTTCTCGTTGAAGCCCGACACCAGCACCGCCAGCAGCACGCCACACAGGCCGACCAGAATGCGGCGATCGAGCCCGGGGGCGGCGGCAGGACGGGGCGCTGCGGCGGCCGGGACAGCGGCGGCCGGCGTACTCATCGCCGGGCACCTATCCGTGCAGTGCACGGCATGTTGGGGGTCATTGGAATGCGCTCAGTGAAACTCCGGGGAGCGCAGTCTAGGGAGCCGGTACCCTGCGAAAAATGGCGCAACCCGCATCCCAGGCGTGCGCCAGGCGCACGCATGCAGATGTCAGCGTGGGGCCTCCCCTGCGCTTTCGCACATGGTCTTGATCGACCGCCGCAGCCACTGGTGGGCGGCGTCGTTGTCCAGGCGTGGATGCCAGGCCTGCACGATGGCGGCGGTCCGCACCGGGATCGGCAGCGGGAACAGGCGCAGCGGCAGGCGCATGCTGACGATCCGCTCCAGCATCACGCTCGGCATCTGCGGCAGGATCAGGTCCGATTCGGCCGCCGCGAAGATCGCGCCGTGGAAGGTCGGGCTGATCAGCGCCACCCGCCGCTGCAGGCCCAGCGCGGCCAGATCATCGTCGATCGGACCACGCGGCAAGCCGCGGCGCGACACCGCGATGTGGTCGCAGGCGGCAAAACGCTCGGCGCTGATCTCCTCATCGAACAAGGGATGATCTTCGCGCGCGGCGCCCATGAACGAGGTACTGAACAGGTTCTGCACCTTGGTATCGGGCGCATGCTTGCCGGCCGTGCTGATGTACAGGTCGATCCGGCCCTGCGCCATCGCATCGTCGTCGGTATCTCCTTCGGGCACGAAGCGCAGCACCGCGCGCGGCGCCTGCTGGCGGAACAGCTCGCGCAGGCGCCCGCCGAAACCACCGACGAACACATCATTGGCACGCACGCTGAAAGTCCGCTCGAGCACGCGCATGTCCACTTCGCGACCGGCGTTGAAGACGCGGTGGGCCTGCTCGATCACATCGCGGACCTGCTCGCGCAGCTGCAGGGCGCGGGGCGTGGGCGCCAGACCGCGGCCGGCACGCACCAGCACCGGGTCGCCCAGCGCGGTGCGGATCCGGCCCAGGGTACGGCTCATCGCCGGCGCGCTCAGGTTCATCCGGCGCGCGGCGGCGGCCACGCTGCATTCGTCAATCAGCACGTCCAGTGCCAGCAACAGGTTCAGGTCCGGCAGGGGCATGACAGTCTCCAGTAAATCAGATGACTTTACGGCACTTGCAACCACGGTGGATTGCGTTCGACGCATTCATTGACTGACGGGCACGGCATGGGTGCGCGCGGTGACATCGGCGACCATCCCCGGCCTGCCAAGGAGACATCCATGTTCAATACCCTGCTGGTCGCCCTGGATGGTGGCCCCCAGCACGCGCGCGTGCTGGACCTGGCCGCCGCCATCGCCGGCCCCCACAGCCGCCTGCACCTGCTGTGCGTGCTCGACCCCGAATTCGCGCTGGCGGCCGATGCCAGCGAAGCCGACCGCATCGAGTACCCGGAAGCCGCCCGCCAACGCTCGCGGGCCGAAGCGGTGCTGGCCGAAGCCCTGGCCGAGCTGCGCGAACGCGGCGTCGACGCCATCGCGCAGATTCCCTCCGGCGACCCGGGCGAAGTGATCAGCGAGCAGGCCCGGCGCCTGAAGTGCGACCTGATCGTCATCGGCCACCGCCACCTGTCCCGGCTGGAACGCCTGTTCGAACCCTCGATCGGGCAATGGACCATCGACCACGCGCCCTGTCCGGTGCTGGTGGAAACCCGCGACCCACAGCCCTAGCCACCATGGCCTCCCGTTCCCCGTTGTTTCCCACCCGGGTCAACTACCGCGCCTTCGGTCGACAGTTCGGCCGCGGCGAACAGGCGCTGCTGGGCGCGATACGGCAGCTGCGCGACCCCGATCTGCGGGCCGATGGCCTTGCCCAGCTGAGCGGACTCGGGCTTGGCCAGGAGGGATGCGACGCCTTCATCGGCCTGCTGCCGCTGCTGGCCACCCCCGCCGCTCCGATCGATCTGCTGCCGGCCGGCTCTCCCTTCATTGCCGCCAGCGAATTGGACCTGCTGGTCTGCCTGCTGCGCATCGCACAATGGCGGCATGCGCGGCCCCGCGAAGACGACACGCTGGCACCGTTGCGCCGGCAACTGGCACGCTGTGCGATGGCCGTGCAGGCGGCAAACCTGCCGTTGCGGCAGCGCTCGTTGTCACCGGTCGGGCTGAGGCTGCTCGATCCGACCGGCTGGTTGCGGCAGCGATAAGCCGTCGCGCCCCCCGTGTGATCGCATGCAGAGAGCTGCTCAGCAGTCCATCGTTCCGTGCGTGCTGCCCTCGTCATCCAGCACGTGCGCATGCAGGATCACCTGGTTGCGGCCAGCCCGCTTGGCGGCATACAGGCCGGCATCGGCGTCTGCCAGCAACTGATCGGCACTGGCCAGAGCCGGCGGATGCAGGTAACCCACGCCGACGCTGATGCTGACCGGGCCCTCCGGCAATGGCAGCGCTTCGACCGCTTCGCGCAGCCGCTCGGCCAGCGCCAGCACGCCCGACAACGGGCTTCCGGGCACGATGACGGCGAACTCTTCACCGCCATAACGCGCAACGCTGTCACCACCGCGACCGGCTATGGCCTTCAGCACCCCGGCCACCGCCTGCAGGCAACGATCACCGGCTGGATGGCCGTGCTGGTCGTTGAAGGCCTTGAAGTGGTCGATATCCACCAGCAGCAGGCCCAGCTCGGTGCCGCTGCGCCGTGCGCGATTCCACTCGGACGTCAGCCGTGCGTCGAACTCGCGGCGGTTGGCCACGCCGGTCAGGCCATCCTGCCGCGCCAGTTGATCCAGTGCTGCCTGGCGTTCCAGAAGATCGGTCTGCAGCAGGACGCTGCGCAGGCCGAAGCCAAGGGTGGCTACGACGAAGCCGGCAACGGCCAACGGCCGCGCATGATCGACCACCAGCGTGCCGACCACCAGCAGCAGCAACGGCAGGATGATCGGACCGGCGGCCTGCACCGTCCTCGCCAGCCGCGGGTGTGCCGTGGTGCCTGTGTCCGGCGCCGCGTCCAGCGCCAGGCAGGCGATCAGCAGGAAAGGTACGTCAATCAGCAGATCGTTGAACGCACCGAATGCATCATCGAAGGTGTAGTGGTTGATGTAATAGGCCACCAGCAGATAGGTCAGTGCGTACAGCGCCAGTGCGCGGAAGAACCTGCGCCGTTCGGGCACGTCGCCGGCCAGCCATCGCACCACGGCGAACGCGGCGATACACAGGTTCTGGATGTCGAACATGCGTTGCATGTTGGACAATGCGTGGTCGTCGATGTCCACGCGGGCGGCGAACGACTGCGCATGCACGAAGAACAGCACGCCAAGCAGCGCCGCCATCGCCGCGTCGATCAGGCTGATGCTCAGGCGCTCGCGGCGTGCCCGGGCCAGGATGAACACCAGGGGCACGCCATACAGCACGTACAGGAACAGGCTTGCGCGCGGGGTGAAATCGGCACGCCCGGCGCCCAAGGCGTCGATCATGTTGAACGCCATGCCGCCGGCCCACAGCAGCAGTGCCAATGCCGTGGCGCGCCACCCCAGTGCCGCGCGGTCGCGGCGGGCCCGCCACAGGCAGGCGGCCGCCGCCAGCAACGGGGCGCCGGTCAGGAAAACGAAGGAGCCGACCCCGGCGGGGCCAGGCCACAGGGCCAGCACCAGGCCATGGCACAGCACATACAGCAGCGCCAGCACTACCGGCATGCATCCCCCCGATCCGCAAGGCCGTCTACGCGCACGATAGCGCGCCGGCACGCCACAGCGGCGTGATCCACTGCGGCAAAACGACACTCCGAGTGCACCGCGATGGTAGTGCCGGCCGCTGGCCGGCAAACCCGGGGAATCACAGGACCGCAGGTTGCCTGCCAGCGGCCGGCGCTACCGGAACGCCCTCAGCCCTGCAGGGCGCGGGCGTGGTGGGCGATGTGCTCGCCGATGAAGCTGGCGATGAAGTAGTAGCTGTGGTCGTAGCCGGGCTGCAGGCGCAGGGTCAGCGGATGGCCGGCGGCATCGCAGGCCTGCTGCAGGCGCTGCGGCTGCAGCTGGGTCTGCAGGAACTCGTCCGCCTCGCCCTGGTCGACCAGCAGCGGCAGGCGCTCGTCAGCCATAGCGATCAGCTCGCAGGCATCCCATTGCGCCCAGTCGGCCGGGTTGTCGCCCAGATAGGCATGGAAGGCCTTCTGCCCCCACGGCACGTGGCTGGGCGCGACGATCGGCGAAAACGCCGACACGCTGCGATAGCGCCCGGGGTTGCGCAGCGCGATCACCAGCGCGCCATGGCCGCCCATCGAATGGCCACTGATCGCGCGCGCGTCGGTCACCGCGAAGTTCGCCTCGATCAGCGCCGGCAGCTCCTGCGCCACGTAGTCATGCATGCGGTAGTGCTTCGCCCACGGTGCGCGGGTGGCATTGAGGTAGAACCCTGCCCCCTTGCCCAGGTCGTAGCCCTCGGCATCGGCCACGTCATCACCGCGCGGGCTGGTGTCGGGCGCGACGATGATCACACCGTGCTCGGCCGCATAACGCTGCGCGCCGGCCTTGGTGATGAAGTTCTGCTCGGTGCAGGTCAGGCCGCTCAGCCAGTACAGCACCGGCAGCTTCTGTGTTTCCGCCTGCGGTGGCAGGTACACGGCGAACTGCATGTCGCAGCCCAGCGTGGTCGAATGATGGCGGTAGACGTCCTGCCAGCCGCCAAAACAGGCTCGGTGTTCAATGCGTTCCATGGTGCTCTCCTGCGCGGCGCGTCAGCGCACGCGTGCTTCCGGTAGATGCCGACCTTGGTCGGCTTATCCACGCCCGGCGTGGATGCCTTGGTTGATCCGTTCATCCAGCTGTGCCAGCAGGCGCAGCAACGATTCGACGCCAGGCTGGCCGTCAAGGTTGCGATACGCCGCCACCGCCACGTCGCTGCGTGGTGGCCACTGGCCGTCGGCGCGGGCTTCGTGCAGGCGCGGCAGGAATACCTGCGCAAGCCACTGCTCGAACGGCATGCCATCGTCGCTGCCGAAGGCCGAAGTCACCGCACACGGCGGTCCCACCTCGCCGTCGACCCAGCCCAGCGCACGCAACGCCTGCTCGATCGGCACCACCAGGGCCGCGCGCGGGTCTTCCGCACGCGGCCGGCGCAGGGCATCGAACCAGCCCATGACGCGGCTCAGTAGTGGACCACCGAACGGATTGACTTACCTTCATGCATCAGGTCGAAGGCGTCGTTGATCTTGTCCAGGTCCATGGTGTGGGTGACGAACGGGGCCAGTTCGATATCGCCCTTCATCGCATCCTCGACCATGCCCGGCAGCTGGCTGCGGCCCTTCACGCCGCCGAAGGCGGTGCCCATCCACTTGCGCCCGGTCACCAGCTGGAACGGACGGGTGGAGATCTCCTGGCCCGAACCGGCCACGCCGATCACCACGCTCTGGCCCCAGCCACGGTGCGCGCATTCCAGCGCCGCGCGCATCACGTTGACGTTGCCGATGCACTCGAAGCTGTGGTCCACGCCCCAGGTGGTCATTTCAACGATGACCTGCTGGATCGGCTTGTCGAAATCCTTCGGATTGATGCAGTCGGTGGCACCGAATTCGCGCGCCAGCTCGAACTTGGACGGGTTGGTGTCCACCGCGATGATGCGGCCGGCCTTGGCCTGGCGTGCACCCTGGATCACCGCCAGGCCGATGCCACCGAGGCCGAACACGGCCACGCTGTCGCCTTCCTGCACCTTGGCGGTGTTGTGCACCGCGCCAATGCCGGTGGTGACGCCACAGCCGAGCAGGCAGACGTGCTCCGGGTTGGCGTCCGGGTTGATCTTCGCCAGCGAGACCTCGGCAACGACGGTGTACTCGCTGAAGGTCGAGCAGCCCATGTAGTGGTACAGCGGCTCGCCGTTGTAGCTGAAGCGGCTGGTGCCATCCGGCATCACGCCCTTGCCCTGGGTAGCGCGCACCGAAACGCACAGGTTGGTCTTGCCGCTCTTGCAGAACAGGCACTCGCCGCACTCGGCGGTGTACAGCGGAATCACGTGGTCGCCGGGCTTGACGCTGGTCACGCCCTCGCCGACCTCCACCACGATGCCGGCGCCTTCGTGGCCCAGCACCACCGGGAACAGACCTTCCGGATCATCGCCGGACAGGGTGAACGCATCGGTGTGGCAGACACCGGTGTGGGTGATCTTGACCAGCACTTCGCCCTTCTTCGGCGGGGCGACGTCGATCTCGACGATCTTCAGCGGCTGGCCGGGACCAAAGGCGACGGCGGCACGGGACTTCATGGTGGTTTCTCCAAAGACAGGCAATGACAGGATGGGCGGCGCCATGTTGCGCCATCGTTTATTTCAGGTACGAGCGGATCAACGCGCTCATGTCGCGCACGCGTTCGGCGCGTTGTTCATCGGAGGCCGCAGGCTGGCCGAACTCCTCGCGCAGATGGGCCTCCATCACCTCGGACATCAGGCCGTTGACCGCGCCACGGATGGCGGCGATCTGCTGCAGCACCGGCCCGCAGTCGGCGCCGGCTTCCAGCGCGCGGTCCAGCGCATCGCACTGGCCACGGATGCGGCGCACGCGGGCCAGGACCTTTTTCTTCTCTTCGGGGGAGTGCGGCATGGCGGGCCACCTTGGAACTATACTGGGGGATAGTATACAAACCGGAGCCACGGACTCAATCCCGGCCGGTTCAATCAAACAATCCCTCACCCGCCAACCGGGTCAGCTCATCCACCACGTAGCGCACCTTGGGCCGCAGGTGGCGCGTCGGTGGCCACAGTGCGTGGATATCGATGTGCCGTTGCATGTGCGCATCCAGCACCGACCGCAACGCGCCGGAATCCAGGTGGCGGCGTACCAGTGAAACCGGCATCTGGCAGATACCAAGCCCGGCGATGGCCGCCTCGATCACCGCGTCGCCGTCATTGAGTTGATACGGCGCATTCGGGATGAATGTCCCTTCGTCCTCCTCGCTACCGATCCGCCACCACACCGGTTGCCCGTGGCGGAAGCCAACAATGCTGCGGTGCTGCGCCAGTTCCTCCACCGTGCGTGGCACGCCGTGCGCCTGCAGGTACTCCGGCGATGCGCAGGTGACCAGTCGCTGACGCCCCAGCCGCCGCGCCACCAGATGCTCGGCCTGGTGCAGCCCGCCGAAGCGGATCAGCAGGTCGATGCCTTCCTCGACGGGATCGACGAAATGATCGGTGAAGGTCATCGTCAACTGCAGGTCCGGGTACTGCCGGCACAGCCGCAACAGCACCGGCAGCACCACCAGGCGCCCGAACGAGGATGGCATGTCGATGCGCAGCCGCCCGCTGGGCAGGCCGGCCGAACCCAGGCAGGCCTCGGCGGCGGAGATTTCTTCCAGCGCCGCCGCGCACGATGCGTAGTACGCCTCGCCATCGGTGGTCAGCGCGATGCGCCGCGTGGTGCGGTGGAACAGGCGCACCCCCAGCCGCGCTTCCAGCCGGGCGACGGCCTTGCCCACCGCCGAGCGCGAGATGCCCAGCGCGTCGGCGGCCTCGGTGAAGCTGCCTGAGCGGGCCGTGGTGACGAACGTGACCAGGCCATTCAACGATTCCAGCGGCAGCATCGTTCGCGCTCCATTGGGGACAAATAGTCCCGCACCCAGAGAGATCGAAGCGCTTTATGCGCCCGCATGTCAACTCCATCCTGTGTGCATCGCGCCGCTGGCGCCTTCCCCCGCACCGAGATGACCGACATGACCGCCGCCCTGTTCCGCCCCTTCGACCTTGCAGGCACTTCCCTGCGCAACCGCATCGCGATGGCGCCGATGACCCGTGCCCGCAACCCCGGAGCGGTCGCCAACGAACTCACCGCGCAGTACTACCGGCAGCGCGCCAGCGCCGGCCTGATCATCAGCGAAGGCACGCCTGTCTCGCCGCAGGGCCAGGGCTACATCGACGTGCCGGGCATCTGGTCGGCCGAGCAGGTGGCCGGGTGGAAGCGTGTCACCGAGGCGGTGCATGCCGCACAGGGCACGATCTTCGCCCAGCTCTGGCACGTCGGCCGCATGTCGCATTCCTCGCTGCAGCCCGGCGGTGGGCAACCGGTCAGCGCCGGTACCCGCCCGGTGGCCAGCGCACCGAAGAACACCTCGTTCGTGTACCTGGACGATGGCAGCCGCGGCCACGCCGATCCCACTCCGGCACGTGCACTGGAGACTGCGGAGATCCCCGGTATCGTCGACGACTTTGTGCGCGGGGCGGACAACGCCATTGCGGCCGGCTTCGACGGCATCGAACTGCATGCCGCCAACGGTTACCTGTTCGAGCAGTTCCTCAACCCGCTCATCAACCAGCGTGATGATCGCTACGGCGGCTCGCTGCCCAATCGTGCGCGCTTGATCCTGGAGACCGTCGATGCGATGGCGCAGCGTATCGGTGCGCATCGCATCGGCGTGCGCCTGGCACCGAACAACCTCACCTTCGACATGCCGTTCTACCCCGACAACGAAGCCACCTATCTGTACCTGGCCGAGGAACTGGGCAAGCGTGGGCTGGCCTACGTGCACCTCAACGACAACCTGCAGGCGGGCCGGTCGGTGCTGGGCGAGGCGTTCCTGCGGCAGTTCAAGCAGGCCTACGGTGGCACCGTCATCCTGGCAGGTGGCATGACCCGCGAACGCGCCCTGCAGCTGGTCGAAGCGGGCACCATCGACCTGGCCGCGTTCGGCCAGCCGTTCATCGCCAACCCGGATCTGGTCGAACGCCTGCAGCGCAACATCGCGTTGGCCACGCCCGACCGCAGCACCTATTACGGTGGCGGCGAAGCAGGCTACCTCGACTACCCGGCCGCGGGCTGATCCCCCACGGGGTCGGAGCCCTTTCCAACGGAAAGGGCTCTGACCCCTGTTCGGCGCACAAGGCGTCAGAGCCACGCTGCGCGCGGATCCGACCCCGGCCTTCAGGCGTCCTCGCGCACGTAGGCGAACGACTCGTCCAACCGCTCGAAGCCGATCACCTCAGCGACGATGGCCTGTGCATCCTCGTCGCTGATGTTTCCTTCAGCGATATCGTCAACGCGGGCGAACAGCCGCTGCAGGGCTGCGTACTGGTCATCGCGCAGGAACGGCTGGTGGCTCTGCAGCCAGCGCCGCAGGTTGCTGGCCAGCTCGCCGTGCGACAGCAGCGTGTACGGCCCCTGGTAGTCAGCAACGGCTTCGACCATCTTGCGGAACAGGAAATCCTGATAGCTGGCCGCCAGCACATCGGCACGATCATCGTCATGCCACACCAGCACGACGGGGGGCTCGGCAAAGCCGGGCGCGTTGCTCCAGAAGCAGTAGCTGTCGCCACCGCCGGTCCGCGCAAAGGGCAGCAACTGCAGGTCAGTGCGCAGGGGATTGTAATGATCCTCCGCAGTCAACTCCTGCCACGCCTCGAGCAGCTCATCGTCCTCCAGGGGCTCATAGTCCTGGGCATACAGCAGCACCGGCGGATCCGCCTGCAGCGTCGGGAATACCACCTCGGACCATTCCGGATGTGGGGCACCCCAACTCAACCGATCCGCTGCATGCAGCTGCTTGAACAGGGGCGGGAAGGACTGGCCGGTGGCCTGTTCGATGCCGGATAGCGCGCTCATGGATGTCCTTGTCGATGGAGACCGCCCAGCTTGCCCGAATCCGCGCAGGAGATGAACCAGCCGCAGCACGCGGCAGGACTAGACTGCGACCACCGGATGCCGCCCATC
The DNA here is from genome assembly GCF_059371335.1 of Stenotrophomonas sp. YJH_SMC_6. Taxonomy (NCBI): domain Bacteria; kingdom Pseudomonadati; phylum Pseudomonadota; class Gammaproteobacteria; order Lysobacterales; family Lysobacteraceae; genus Stenotrophomonas; species Stenotrophomonas sp. YJH_SMC_6. The sequence continues at coordinate 48,671 of NZ_JCAFUM010000014.1, forward strand.
GCTGCCATGAACGCCACTGCCCACAGCTTCATCGTCAACCTCGACGTGCCCGACCTGGCCGCCGCCGAAGACTTCTACATCCGGGCCTTCGGCCTGCGCATCGGCCGCCGTCTCGGCCCGGGCGCCGTGGAGCTGCTCGGTGGGCCAACGCCGCTCTACCTGCTGCACAACGACGCCGGCAGCGCCGCCACCGAAGACGGCGACGTGCGCGACTACGAGCGCCATTGGACGCCGCTGCACCTGGATTGGGTGGTGGATGACATCGAAGCCGCGCTGGTACGTGCAGTCGCAGCCGGAGCGACGCTCGAGCAATCCGTGCGCGAGCGCCGCTGGGGACGCATCGCCGTGCTGGCCGATCCGTTCGGCCACGGCTTCTGCCTGATCCAGTTCAGCGGCGAAGGCTACGACGCACTGGTCGAATGACCGCTGCACCGCTCACCACGGCAACGGCACCGCTTCGCCGTTGGCGCGCTCGCCGTAGTACAGCGACGGCAGCAGGCGCGAGAGGAAACTGAACTCCGTGTAGCAGTGCTTGAGCAGGCCCAGCCCGACCGCATCGCCGGCATCGCGGTGCGGATCGGCGCTGTCCAGGCCGAGCACGAAGCGGCTGCGCAGCACACAGCCAAACGGCGTATCGCGTGCGACGTGCAGCATCTGCCCGTCGCAGGGGTCAGCGTTTGCATCCAGACGGACCTGGTCGCCGAAGCCGATTCGCGCGGCGATCACCGCCGATACATCGCCTGCATCCTGTGCCGCCTGCAGGCGCTCGGGCACCAGCAACGTGCGCGGGTCATGGAACTTCAAGCGCGCCGCCACCGGCGGAATGTCGGCCAGCGATTCCACCGCATGGATGCTGGCGCCGTGGTAGCTGCGCCCGCGCTGCCAGGCCGCGTCCCAGCCACGATGCTCGACATGATCGACCGGATGCCACCAGCGGATGTGCTGGGTGGTCTCGAAGAAGGTGAACCACCAGTCGAGCATGCGGCCCTTGCAGCCGTGCAGATCGGTGCGCACCGCCACCAGCAGGGTGCCGTCTTCGCGGCGCTGGATGCCGGTCTCCAGATGCATCGGCGCCGGGTCGAGCAGATCGTGGTGGTCCAGCCAGGCGCGGGCGTTCACAGCGGTATCCATCGGGGTCTCCTGCGGTGTTGGGAGCCCCGACAATACGGAAACGATATCCGTTTCGTAATTGTCCGGATGCGGTAAGATGGGCGCAATGAACAGCACCACCGTGCCCGAGCCCACATCACCGACCCGCCGCCGCGGCCGCCCTGCGCGGCCGGAAGCCGAAGTCCGCCACGCCGTGCTGCAGGCCACGCTGGAGCTGCTGCTGGCGCAGGGTTATGAGGCCACCACCATCGAAGCGGTGGCCGCGCACGCCGGGGTAGCGAAGAAGACCGTGTACCGCCACGCCAGCAACCGCGAGGAACTGGTCGGGTTGGCAGTACGCGAGTGGACCGACGGCTTCGCGCCACAACTGCAGCGCGATGCGCGCAATGCCCAAGAGGTCGTGCCGTTGCTGCAGGACATCCTGCACGCGGTGTGCGCGCAGGCGCTGTCGGCGCAGGCGGTGCAGGTATTCCGCCTGCTGGCCACCGACTTTCCCGGCAAGGACGCGCTGCTGCAGGCCTATCTGGACAATGGCATCGAACGCGGCCGTGCGCTGCTGGCCGACTGGCTGGCGCGCCAGCAACAGCGTGGGCTGCTGCGCGAGGGAGATCCTGTTCGCATGGCGCGATTGCTGCTGGCGATGGCCGTGGCCGAGCCGCTGCGCGAACGCGTGATCGGTGTGGTGGCCGAGGATGCGCCGGTGGACGTGCACCTGCGCGACTGCGTGGCGTTCTTGGCGCCGGTGTTGCAGGCGCCGTAAGGTTGTTCCATCCACGCGTGGCGTGGATCTACCGGCCGGTCCCGATTCGTTGGTCGGCAATGGCCTTGCCCGGTGGGTGCCGACCGTTGGTCGGCACTGGCCTTCCACGGTGGGTGCCGACCGTTGGTCGGCACTCCTGCAGTAACTCACTCGCGCAGCATGTCCACGAACGCGCGCAACGCACCGGGCATCTGCCGCTGCTTCGGGTAGTACAGCGCGAAGCCGGCGAACGGTTCGCTCCAGTCTTCCAGCACTGCCACCATCTGGCCGGATTCGATGTACGGGCGGGCGGTGTCTTCCAGCACATAGGCCAGGCCGATGCCATCGAGTACCGCTCTGACCACGGTGCCCTGCTCGCACAGCGTCAGCCGCCCCGGTACATCGATCTCCAGCGCCTGCCCACCGCGCTCGAACTGCCACTTGTACAGATGCCCGCTGGCGAAGCGGAAGCGGATGCATTCGTGTGTGGCCAGGTCGCGCGGATGCTGTGGCGCCGGGCGCCGCCGCAGGTAGTCCGGCGAGCCGACAATCAAGCCACGCAGCGGTGGGCCCATCGGCACCGCCACCATGTCCTCGGGTACGAACTCGTGCAGGCGCACGCCGGCGTCGTAGCCTTCGGCAACGATATCGACCAGGCCATCGTTCTCGGTCAGCTCCACCCGCACGTCGGGATGGGCGTGCAGGAAGCGCGCCAGCCGTGGCCCCAACTGGGTCGGCACTGCGGCGCGGGTAGCATTGATACGCAGCAGGCCCGCCGGCGCGGCGCGGAACTGGTTCATCTCCTCCAGCGCGTCATTCACCTGGCCCAGCGCGGGCTGCAGGCGTTCCAGCAGGCGCTGCCCGGCCTCGGTCAGGGCCACGCTGCGGGTGGTGCGATGGAACAGGCCCACGCCCAACCGTTCCTCCAGCGCGCGGATGGCATAGCTCACCGCCGAGGTCGACAGCGCCAGCTCGGCGCCGGCACGGCGGAAGCTGCGGTGACGGGCGACCGCCGCGAACGCGGCCAGGTGGGTGAGATTGTCAGTGGCCATGATTGTGCAGTTTCACTTGATGAATCATGCCGATATCCGTGCTTCTTGCGGCTGGGTACGGGGCGTATTGTAAAACGCCTTTCGACAAACCCTGCCAAGGATTCCCCATGTCCCTCGCCCGTGGTTACGCCGCCCACTCCCATACCGACCCGCTGGTGCCCTTCGAGTTCGAACGCCGCGCGGTCGGCCCGGACGATGTGCGCATCGAGATTCTCTACAGCGGCATCTGCCACTCCGACCTGCACCAGGCCCGCGACGACTGGGGTGGCTCGATCTACCCGATGGTGCCGGGCCACGAGATCATCGGCCGGGTGACCGAAGTCGGCAGCAACGTCACCCGCTTCAAGGTCGGCGACCACGCCGGCGTCGGCTGCATGGTCGACTCCTGCCGCCACTGCGATGCCTGCGAGCACGACCTGGAGCAGTACTGCGCAGAGGGCGCGACCTGGACCTACAACGGCCGTGAACGCGAAAGCGGCGCGCCGACCTACGGCGGCTATTCCGACCACGTGGTGGTCGAACAGCGCTTCGTGGTGAAGGTGTCCGACACCCTCAACCTGAAGGCCGCCGCGCCGCTGCTGTGCGCCGGCATCACCACCTGGTCGCCGCTGCGCCACTGGAAGGTCGGCCCGGGCCAGAAGGTCGGCGTGATCGGCCTCGGTGGCCTCGGCCACATGGGCGTGAAGTTCGCCAAGGCACTCGGCGCGCACGTGGTGATGATCACCACCACGCCGGAAAAGGGTGCCGACGCCAAGCGCCTGGGCGCCGATGAGGTGCTGGTCTCGCGCGATGCCGCGCAGATGAAGGCGCACGCGGGCAGCTTCGACTTCCTGCTCAACACCATCCCTGTTGGCCATGACACCAATCCGTACATGGGCCTGCTCAAGCGTGAAGCCACCATGTGCCTGGTCGGCGTGCTGACCGAACTGGACCCGCCGTTGACCGGTGGCAGCGTGATCTTCGGCCGCAAGCACCTGACCGGATCGGCGATTGGAGGCATGGCTGAAACCCAGGAAATGATGGACTTCTGTGCCGAGCACGGCATCGTCAGCGATGTGGAGATGATCGACATCAAGAACGTCAACGAAGCCTGGGAACGCATGACGAAGAACGATGTGCGCTACCGCTTCGTGATCGACATGGCGACGATGAAGGACGCGGCCTGATCCAGGGCAGATGCGAAAAAGAAAAACCCCGGCAATGCCGGGGTTTTTTTCTGGTAGTGCCGGCCGCTGGCCGGCACCCCCGCCTGGCTGCCGGCCAGCGGCCGGCACTACCGCAATCCACTCAGTACGCGAATTCGCGGAACACCGGATCGACGTCGCCGTGCCAGCGGCCATGGAACAGCGCCAGCTTGCGCTCGGCCGGGGTCAGCCCGGATTCGACGATCTCCTGCAGCACGTCCAGGAACTTGCTCTCGTCCTGGCCGTCGGCATTGCGCGCCGCGCGGCGCTTGAGGCCTTCGACGGAAATCTTCACGGCTTCGCGGGCCAGGTCGCGCACCGTGCCATTGCGGAACGGCAGGTTCATCGCATGCTTCGGCACGCCGTCGCGCAGTGCATGGCGCTCGGCCAGGGTGAAGTCACGCACCAGGTCCCACGCAGCGTCCAGCGCAGCGTCGTCGTACAGCAGCCCGACCCAGAACGCCGGCAGCGCACACAGGCGGCTCCACGGACCACCATCGGCGCCGCGCATTTCCAGGTACTTCTTCAGGCGCACTTCCGGGAACGCGGTGGTCATGTGGTCCGACCAGTCGCGCAGCGTCGGCAGCGCGCCCGGCAGCACCGGCAGCCTGGCCTGCATGAAATCGCGGAAGCTCTGCCCGCTGGCGTCGTGGTAGATGCCATCGCGGTAGGAGAAATACATCGGCACGTCGAGCAGGTAATCGACATAGCGCTCGTAACCGAAGCCATCCTCAAACACGAAGTCGAGCATGCCGGTGCGGTCAGCGTCGGTGTCGGTCCAGATGTGCGAGCGGTAGCTCAGGTAGCCGTTGGGCTTGCCTTCGGTGAACGGCGAATCGGCGAACAGCGCGGTGGCGATCGGCTGCAGCGCCAGCGATACGCGGAACTTCTTCACCATGTCCGCTTCGGTCGCGTAGTCCAGGTTCACCTGTACCGTGCAGGTGCGGGTCATCATGTCCAGGCCGAGCGAACCGACCTTGGGCATGTACGAACGCATGATCTTGTAGCGACCCTTGGGCATCCAGGGCATCTCGTCGCGCTTCCACTTCGGCTGGAAGCCCATGCCGAGGAAACCCAGCTGCAGTTCGCCGGCCACCTGCGCCACTTCGTTGAGGTGGGTGCCGGTCTCCACGCAGGTCTGGTGGATGGTCTCCAGCGCCGCACCGGACAGCTCCAGCTGACCGGCCGGTTCCAGCGTCACCGAGGCGCCATCGCGCAGCAGGGCGATCGTGTTGCCGTTCTCCTGCACCGGCTCCCAGCCGAAGCGGACCAGGCCGTTGAGCAGCGCTTCGATGCCGCGCTCGCCTTCGAAGGTCGGCGGGCGCAGGTCATCCAGGCGGAACCCGAACTTCTCGTGCTCGGTGCCGATGCGCCACTGCGCGCGGGGCTTCTCGCCGGAGGCGATCACCTCCACCAGCTGCGAGCGGTCGGTAATGGGGGTATCGGCGACGTGGCTGGGGCTCGACAAGGGAAAGGCTCGCTGGACGGTGGCGGGGGATGTGGGGCTCGCGGCCTTCCATCGCAAGGGCGCACTATAGCGTGGCACCCCGTTGCGTCATGCGACGGTGACGGGTTTCAGCATCCTACCGACGCCCTCTTGACCCTCGTACACTCAGAGCCATGAGCCGCCATTCACGACACCCCGAACTGCATCGCTCCGAGCGCGTCGGCTGGCTGCGAGCCGCCGTGCTGGGCGCCAACGATGGCATCGTCTCGGTGGCTGGCCTGGTGGTCGGCGTGGCCGCCAGCGGCGCCTCGGCTGCGACCATCCTGGCCACCGGCGTGGCGGGTACCGTGGCCGGCGCGATGTCGATGGCGGCGGGCGAATATGTCTCGGTGCAGACCCAGGCCGACACCGAAGCGGCCGACCTGGCAATGGAAAAGCGCGAGCTGCGCGACGATCCGCACAGCGAACTGGAGGAGCTGGCCGCGATCTACCGACACCGCGGCCTGGAGCCTGCGCTGGCGCGGCAGGTTGCCGAACAGCTTACCGCCCACGATGCGCTGGGTGCCCACGCCCGCGACGAACTGGGCATCACCGATACCCTGCGCGCCCGTCCGCTGCAGGCAGCGCTGGCCTCGGCCGGTGCGTTCACCTGCGGTGCGGCGCTGCCAGTGATGACCGCCCTGCTGGCGCCGGTCGACAAGGTCGCACTGATGACCACGGCCAGTACCCTGCTCGGCCTGTGTCTGACCGGCGCGGTGGCAGCCCAGGCCGGCGGCGCCCCGCCGGTACGCGGCGCGATCCGGGTGATGTTCTGGGGTGCACTGGCAATGGCCGCCGCTGCAGGCGTCGGTCGCCTGTTCGGCGCCCCGGTGACATGACCGGCATGCTGCCGCCAGTTACCGCACTGCTGGCCGAGATGGCCAGTCTGGCCGGCTGCGCACGCGCCGAAGGTTATGCGTGCATCACCGCGCGGCGCGAACATGGCGCCAGCTCGGTGGAGATTCCGCAACCGCAGTTCGCGATCCTGCTGGAAGGCCGCAAGCAGGTGCGTACCGCGCACCAGTCGCTGGAGTTCATCCCCGGCGACATCCTGCTGCTGACCCAGCGCTGCCGCATCGATGTAGTCAACACCCCCGACCCACGCAGTGGCCGCTACCTCAGCGCCATCGTGCCGCTGTGTGCCGAAGTGCTGGCGGCCGCTCGCACGCTGTGGAGCGAGGAGCTTCCCGCGCCAGGCCAGGTGATGGCGCGACTGCCGTTGATCGATCATGGCGCGGTGCTGCGCCAGTGGCGGCAATCGCTGCAGGACGGTCGTTACAGCGAAGCGCGGCTGGCCCTGGCCTCGCTGGTACTGACCTTGTGCCGGCAGGGCCACGGCAACCTGCTGCTGCCGCAGGCACCGAGCCTGGGCGAACAGATCCGCGACCGCATCGCCGCCGAACCCGCACGCGACTGGCAATCGCGCGATGTGGAAGAACAGTTCGCGTTGAGCGGCGCGACCCTGCGCCGCCGTCTTGCCGCCGAAGACACCAGCCTGCGCCAGCTGCTCACCGAGGCACGGCTGGCGCATGGCATGCAGCTGCTCTACACCACGGACCTGCCGTTGAAGACCGTGGCAGCGCGCGCGGGCTACCGGTCTGCGGCGAGTTTCAGCAAGCGCTTCGCCGAGCAGTACGGACTGGCTCCCACAGACATTTGAGGGGTTCGGCAGGGCTTGCAGCCCTGCACCCGCCGAAGCGAGAGCAAGAGCCGGAGCAACAGCAACAGCAACAGCGTGCATTCCGTGGGATGGCGGGGCGGTGTGGGTGGGCAGGACACGCCGTAAACCCGTCCCTGGGGGCTCGATGGCGCCATCCATGGCGCCAACGGTCCTGCCCACCCACACCGCCCCACCTTCGACAGGTTCACTCGGCTGTTGGCAACTGCGGCTTTGTTCCGCGCGGCTGTTGGTAGGTGTCGACCTTGGTCGACACATCTGTCACATATCGAATGAGTCATCCACGCATGGCGTGGATCTACTGTATCGACCAAGGTCGACACCCACCGGGGCAATACGTCGTTCCAACAGATCGCGGAAAACTGTCGAAGGCGGGGTGGGTCCGGTTGCGGGGGCGTGAGCCGCATGGATGCGGCGACCGAGCTTACATGGATGTACTTGCAGCGTCCCCCGCAACCGGACCCACCCCGCCATCCCACAGGAAACCAGTTTTTGACGTTGCTTTGGCTGCGGCCGTTGCCTCTGCGGGTGCAGGGCGCAGCCCTGCAGACAACACCCCCTCCCTGAGCATTCCGCGCAGTGGTTTGAGCGCCGTGCACACGCCGGCCACGGCACGCTATGCGGCAACGGAACCGCCCGTCATCCACCGAGAACCACCATGACCCTGCGTCACCTGCCGCTGCACGGCGCCCTGCTGCTGGCCCTGTCGCCCCTGCCGCTGGCCGCGCTGGCCGAGGCCACTTCGCCCGCCCCCACCCAGCAGGTGCCTGGTGTCTATCACCAGCGCGTCGGCGCGCTGCAGGTCACCGCCCTGTTCGACGGCGTGGTCGCGCTCGGCCGGCAGGAAGTGGTGGACGTGCCGCCGACGCTGGTCAGCCGCCTGCTGGAAGGCCGTTACGTGCCGGAAGACAAAAAGGGCCTGCAGACCGCGATCAATGCGTTCCTGATCCGCCAGGGCAACCACCTGACCCTGGTCGACACCGGCACCGCGCAGTGCTTCGGACCCGGCCTGGGCCAGGTGCTGGGCAATCTGCGCGCCTCCGGCGTGGACCCGGCCGAGGTAGATGAGGTGCTGCTGACCCACGCCCATCCGGACCACCTGTGCGGCGTACTCGACGCGCAGGGCAAGCCGGCCTACCCCAATGCCACGGTGTGGCTGTCCAAGGCGGATGCCGATTACTGGCTCAACCCGGCCAGCGAGGGCACCGCGCCGAAGGGCGTGCGCTTCGCCTTCCCGCTGGCACGCAATGCGGTCGCGCCATACCAGGCCAGCGGCCACCTGCGCACCTTCAGCCCCGGCGACGCCCTGCCCGGCGGCGCGGTGGCGATGGACACCCATGGCCATACGCCCGGCCATGTCTCTTACCGGTTCGACAGCCAGGGCCAGTCACTGCTGGTATGGGGTGATGTGCTGCACTTCCATGCGGTGCAGTTCGCGCACCCGGAGGCGGCATTCGAGGCCGATTCGGACCGCACAGCGGCCATCGCCAGCCGTCGCGGGCTGCTGCAGCAGGCCACCGCCAACGGCTGGTGGGTAGCCGGTGCGCACCTGCCCTTCCCCGGCCTGGGCCATGTGCGTGGCGAGGGCAAGGCCTATGCGTGGGTGCCGGCGGAGTATTCGCCGTTGTAAGGGTGTGCCGACCAAGGTCGGCACCCACCGATCGGGTAGCGCCCGGCTGCCAGCCGGGCGACCGGAAATGCCTTACTCCAGCCCCAGCCAGCCGCCGATCACGCCACGGGCTTCGTCCACGCCGGTACGGTCTTCGCCGGAGAACACCTGCACGCTGACGCTGTCGCCGTAGGCCGATTGCAGTTCCTTGCGCACCTTCTGCAGGGACTGCATCTGCTGGCTGCGGCTGAGCTTGTCGGCCTTGGTCAGCAGGGCGTGCGCCGGCAGGCCGCGCTGCACGGCGTAGGACAGCATCTGCCGGTCGTAGTCCTTCAGCGGATGGCGGATGTCCATCACCACCACCAGCCCCTTCAGGGCTTCGCGGGTGCGGAAATACTTGTCGATGAAGGCCTGCCAGTGCGCTTGCAGGTCCAGCGGCACCTTTGCATAGCCATAACCTGGCAGGTCGACCAGATGCGCTTCCGGGGTGACCTGGAAGAACACCAACTGCTGGGTACGGCCAGGGGTCTTGGAGACACGGGCCAGGGCGTTCTGGCGGGTCAGCGCGTTGAGCGCACTGGACTTGCCGGCGTTGGAGCGGCCGGCGAAGGCCACTTCGGCCCCTTCGTCGGGCGGCAGTTGCCGCACGTTGTGGGCCGAAAGGTGGTAACGGGCGCGTTCGATGAGCAATGACATGTGCCTAGGATCGCATGTTGCGGCGCCGCGCGCCCGTGCCGGCGGCCTCTGCGGGCATTTTGCTGCACTGCTGCGTTGACCGTGCGCGGAAACGGCGTTGATAATCCGGGCGATGCCGGCGGCCACCGCCCGGCCCGGTCCATACGGAGCTTCAGCATGCGCCACGCTCGCGTTCTTGCCGTATCCGCCCTTGCCACTGCTGTAGTCGTTGCCGCTGCTGCGTTCGCGCAGACCACGTTGACCCCGCTGCCCGACAACGGGCCGATCAACACCGCCTCGCTGGAGGTGGATTTCAGCAAGACCCACTGGGGCGATGCCAAGGCCGGCCAGACCAAGGCCTCGGCCTGCGCGGCCTGCCATGGCGCCGACGGCAATTCCACGGTGGAGATGTACCCGTCCATCGCCGGCCAGAGCGAACGCTACGTCGCCCAGCAGATGGCCCTGATCGCCAATGGGCAGCGCAGTTCCGGCGCGGCGGTGGCGATGGTGCCATTCGTACAGAACCTCACCCCGCAGGACATGCGCGACATCGGCGCGTTCTTCGCCACGCAGAAGGCCACCGCCGGCATCGCCGATGACACGGCAGTCACCGACGGCCCGTACAAGGGCATGAAGTTCTACGAGATCGGCCAGCAGCTGTACCGTGGCGGCGACGCCAAGCGCGGCCTGCCGGCCTGCATGGCGTGCCACGGCCCCAGCGGTGCCGGTAATCCGGGTCCGGCCTATCCGCACATCGGTGGTCAGCACGCCAGCTATGTCGCGCGCCGCCTGCAGGAATACCAGGCCGGCCAGACCAGCGAGACCGACAAGGCCCACTTCCAGATCATGGCGACAGTCGCGCAGAAGCTGAGCGAGCAGGAGGTGCAGGCGCTGTCGAGCTACCTGCAGGGCCTGCACAACAAGGCCGACGATGTGGCCACTGCCCCCCCGTCGGCGCAACCGGCTGCCGCCCCCTGACCACCACTGGTCGGCCCGGGCCGCCACCACGGCCCGCGCCTGCGGTATGTTTCCTTCACGCCGGCGACCGCGCCGGCGTTGCTTTTTTCAACGGAGATGCGTGTCGATGAGGTTGATTTCCCGCCTGCTGTTGTCCGTGCTGGTGCTGCTGCCGCTGGCAGCCTGCGCCGCTACCCCCGCCAATGCCCCGCTGGTCGAGGGCAAAGACTACGAGCGCATCGCGCAGCCGGGCCCGTTCCAGCCGCTGGCGGGCAAGATCGAGGTGGTCGAGGTCTTCGGCTACACCTGCCCGCATTGCGCCCACTTCGAACCGCAGCTGGAAGCCTGGGCGGCCAAGCTGCCGGCCGACGTGCGCTTCACCCCGGTCCCGGCTGCCTTCGGTGGCGCCTGGGATGCCTGGGCACTGGCCTACTACGCCGCCGACGAGGTCGGCGTGGCCAAGCGCAGCCACGCTGCCGTGTTCAAGGCCCTGCACGAGCAGGGATCGCTGCCGATGCAGAACGTCTCGGCCGATGAGCTCGCCACCTTCTACAAGGCGTATGGCGTGACCCCGGACCGTTACCTGCAGGCCCTGCGCGGCGACGCCGTACAGAAGAAGGTCGATGCCGCGCGCGCGTTCGCCCAGCGCACCAGGATCCCGGGGACCCCGGCGCTGATCATCAACGGCCAGTACCTGGTGCGTGGCAACAGCTTCGACGACCAGCTGCGCATCGCCTCGGCGCTGATCGCCCAGGCCCGCGCTGCCCGCGGCCGCTGAACCAACACCCACCACCGACACGGCGCTGTCGCCGCCGCATGTCATCATTTCCCTCTGGCCGGCGCCTGGCGCCGGCCCCACCATTCCAGATGCTGGAGACGTTTCCATGAAGATCCGTTACGCCCTCGCCCTCGCAGCGCTGCTGCCGATCCTGGCTGCCTGCAAGGCTGATGACGGCAGCACCAACACCACCGCGGCCCCGGCCGAACCGGCTGCAGCCCCGGCAGCCACCACCGAACCGGCTGCTGCGCCGGCGGCGGGCAGCGAAGGCGCCGCGCCGGCTGCCGCTGAAGGCGAGAAGGCCCCGGCCGAAGCGGCTCCGGCCACCGCACCGGCCCCGACCACCGCCGCACTGACCGGCCCGGCCCCGGTGGAAGGTGCCGACTACCAGGTGATCCCGAACGGCCAGCCGTTCCAGCCGGCCACCGGCAAGATCGAAGTGACCGAGATCTTCGGCTACGTCTGCCCGGCCTGCGCCGCATTCCAGCCGCTGGTCGGCCCGTGGAAGGCCGGCCTGCCGAGCGACGTGAACTTCGTCTACGTGCCGGCCATGTTCGGCGGCACCTGGGATGACTACGCCCGTGCCTTCTACGCCGCGCAGACCCTGGGCGTGCAGGAGAAGACCCACGAAGCGCTGTACGCCGCCATCCACTCGCAGAAGACCCTGAAGGGCGAGCGCGGCCGTGATTCGGTGGAAGACATCGCCAAGTTCTACGGTGCCTACGGCGTGGATCCGAAGCAGTTCGCCGCCACCATGGGCAGCTTCGCAGTGAATGCCAAGACCAACTCGGCCAAGCAGTTCGCGCAGCGCAGCCAGATCAGCGGCACCCCGTCGATCATCGTCAACGGCAAGTACCTGGTGAAGGGCAAGAGCTTCCCGGACATGCTGCGCATCGCCGACCACCTGATCGCCCGCGAACGCGGTGCGGCCCAGGCTCACTGATCCAAGAGAAGCGTTTCCCGGCCGTGAATTCCCCCCGTACACGGACCCTGCGCTTGCTGACGGCCAACATCCAGGCCGGCTCAAGTACCCGCCGCTACAGCGACTATGTGACCCGCAGCTGGTCACATGCGCTGCCGGCGGGTCGCAAGCGCAGCAATCTTGACGCGATCGCCACCTTGGCGCGCGACCATGACATCGTCGGCCTGCAGGAGGCCGACCCGGGCAGCCTGCGCTCGGGCTTCACCAACCAGACCCACTATTTGGCCCAGCGCGCCGGATTCAATTACTGGAGCCACCAGCCGAACCGGCGCATGGGTGGGGTCGCCTCCAGCGCCAACGGCCTGTTGAGCAAGCTGGAACCGGTTGAAGTGCAGGATCACGCCCTGCCCGGCCGCATCGGCGGGCGCGGCGTGCTGCTGGCCAAGTTCGGCGACGGCGCCGATGGCCTGGCGGTGGCAGTGGCCCATCTGTCGCTGGGCGCGGGATCGCGGATGTCGCAGCTGGGCTTCATCGCCGAGCTGTTGTCCGACCACCCCAACGCAGTACTGATGGGCGACTTCAACTGCCTGGCCGAGCGCCCGGAAATGCAGGTGCTGTACCAGAAGACCCGGCTGCAGCCCCCGGGCTGCATCGTGCCGACCTTCCCCAGCTGGCGCCCGGACCGCGCCATCGACCACATCCTGGTCAGCAGCGGCCTGCAGACCCGCACCGTGGAAGCCGTACCGGCCGCGTTCTCCGATCACCTCGCCCTGGCGATGCAGATCGACGTCCCGGCCGACGCCCTGCGCTGACTCGCCGTTACGGTAGGTGCGGACCGTTGGTCCGCACGCTCTGCGCCGGGCGCCGCCCGGCGCCCCCTAAATCGGGGCATAAACGACTTAATCCCCTCCGTCCCCTTTTTCAGGCGGTGACGGGTGCTTTCAACCGCCGCGCGGTCATCGTGCTGCCCACCGAGGCCAACACCGTGCAGCCGATCGCCAGCCACTGCAGCCCGTGCAGGTGCTCGTGCAGCAACAGCATCGCCCACAGCGCGGCCACCGCCGGCTCCATGCTGATCAGGATGCCAAAGGTCTCCTTCGGCAGGCGCTTGAGCGCCATCATTTCCAGCGACATCGGGATCGCGCTGGACACCAGTGCCACCAGCAGGCCCGCCGCCAGGATCTTCGGGTCGAGCAGCGCGGCACCGGCATGCACCACGCCCACCGGTACCACCACCAGAGACGCCGCCAGCAGCCCCAGCGAGACCGAGTGCCCGGCATGCAGATGACCGGCACGCTTGCCGAACACGATGTACAGGCCCCAGCAGGCCGCAGCGCCCATCGCGTACAGCACGCCGGCCGGGTCCAGCGCGGGGCCCCCGCCGATCGGCAGGAGCAACAGCAGCCCCACCGCCGCGCAGCCTACCCAGAGGAAATCGATCGGGCGTCGTGATGACAGCATCGCCACCGTCAGCGGCCCGGTGAACTCGATGGCCACCGCGATGCCGAAGGGAATCGTGCGCAGGGCCATGTAGAACAGCAGGTTCATCAGCCCCAGAGTGAGCCCGTAGCGCAGGATGGTGATCGCATCCACGCGGCTGGTCTTCCAGCGCCATGGCCGCCAGAACAGCAGCAGCAACAGCGCTGAAAAGCCCACGCGCAGCGCGCTGGTGCCCTGCGCACCGATCAGCGGGAACAGGTGTCTTGCGTAGGAAGTGCCGATGGCCAGCGAGGTGACCGAGCCGAGCACCGCCAGCGCCGGCAACATCGGCGCAAGTCGTGAGGTCTGCATGCGCAAAGTCTATTGCGTCGGCGCCGAGCACTTGGCTCAATTGACAGCCTGTTCGTGCAACTTCTGCTCGCCATGGCCATCGCTCCCGTGCTCGACAGTTTCGACCGCGCCATCCTCGACCTCCTGCAGCGGGACAACACCCTGCCGCAGCGCGAAATCGCCGAGTCCGTGCACCTGTCCACCCCGGCCGTGCAACGGCGCATCAAGCGCCTGCAGGACAGTGGCGTGATCGCGGCCAACGTGGCGGTGGTCGCCGCAGCCAAGATCGGTCGGCCGCTGACCATCATCGTCGAGGTGCGCGTGGTCAGCGAGCAGCGCGACCGCGTGGCGCCGTTCAGGCGCCGCGTGCAGGACGACCCGGCGGTACAGCAGTGCTACTCCATCACCGGCGATGGCGATTTCCTGCTGTTGCTTTCGGCGGCGTCGATGGAAGAGTACGAGGCCATCACCGAGCGGTTGTTCGGCGGCGATGACAACATCGAGCGCTTCCGCACCTCGGTGGCGCTGGGCACGTTGAAGCGGAGTTTCGAGGTCCCGCTGACACCGGTTCTGTAGCGTCGAGCCATGAATACACCGTCCTCCCACGCCCACCGCCTTCGCCGCTGGTTGCTGCGTGGCCTGTGGCTGGCCATTGCGCTCGTCGCGGCGATGACGCTGTGGAACAGCCCATGGGCGGTCGCACCGAAGATGCTGTGGGCGCTCTCGCGGATGCCGCCGGCCACGCAACTACCGGTGCCGGTGGACGGCGTGCGGCCACGCCAGATCGCCGATACCTTCGGCGCGCCACGTGGCCGTGACCGCTCCCACGCCGGCATCGACATCTTCGCCAAACGCGGCACCCCAGTGCGCAGCGCCACGGCCGGTGTCGTCGCGGATGTCAGCGAACGCGGGCTCGGCGGGCGTCAGGTCTGGGTGATCGGGCCTGGGCGCGAACGCTACTACTACGCGCATCTGGAGGACTGGGCCGACGGCCTGGCACGCGGCCAGGTGGTGCAACCCGGCGATCTGCTCGGCCATGTCGGCGACAGCGGCAACGCCAAGGGCACGCCGCCGCACCTGCACTGGGGCGTCTACGGCACCGACGGCGCGCGAAACCCACTGCCATTGCTGCGCTGACTGCCACTGCACACCCGCAGACCGACCTGTTCATGATTTGTAAATAGGAATAGTTCGTATTACCATTTCTTTCGTTTCCGGTGGTGCCAGGACGGCCTGCCCGTCCGTTTCCCACCCGTAGCGCCTCGCCTCTGGATGCCGGCCGAGCGCGCGTGCTCGTCCAGGACCCCCATGACCCGTTCCGTCTTCCGTACGCCGCAGCCACAACGGCTGTCCGTTGCCGTGCTCGCCGTTCTCTGCGCCGTGGCCCCGGCCGCCTTCGCCGAAACCGCCGCCGATCCGACCAACCTCGACAAGGTGGTGGTGAAGGGTGAACGCGCCGAAGGCTATTCGGTGCGCCGCACCTCGGCCGGTACCCGCTTCGACCTGGCCCCGCGCGAGATCCCGCAGTCGATCAGCATCATCAGCCACCAGCGCATCGAAGATCAGAACCTGGACGACATCATCGACGTGCTGGCCAACACCACCGGCGTGACCAGCACCCAGTCCGACAGCGAACGCACCGAGTTCTACGCGCGCGGTTTCTACATTGATGCCTACCAGTTCGATGGCCTGCCGACGCAGATGGTGCAGAACTGGAGCTACGGTGATTCCGGCCTGGACCTGGCGCTGTACGACCGCGTGGAAGTGGTGCGTGGTGCCACCGGCCTGCTCAGTGGTGCCGGCAATCCGTCCGCGTCGGTGAACCTGATCCGCAAGCATGCCGACAGCGCCGAACTGAACGGCAGCGTCTCGGTGAACGTCGGCAGCTGGGGCCGCACCCGCACCACCGTGGACGTGGGCAGTGCGCTGAACGCCAGCGGCACCGTGCGCGGCCGCGTGATCGGCAGCTACCTGGACACCGACGGCCAGATGGATCGCTACAACCAGCGCAAGACGCTGGGCTATGCGGTCATCGACGCCGACCTGACCCCGGACACCCAGCTGAGCGTGGGCTACGACTACCAGCAGAAGCGCGCCAACGGCGCGACCTGGGGCGGCTTCCCGATGCTGTACTCCGATGGCTCGCGCACCGGCTATGACGAATCGTTCAACGCCAGCCCGAACTGGACCTACTGGGACACCACCAGCAAGCGCGCGTTCGCCACCCTGCAGCACGCCTTCAGCAATGGCTGGAAGTTCAAGGTCGGTGCCACGCACGATGAGACCAAGGCCGACGACAAGCTGTTCTACCCGGCATACAACGACTGGACCACGGGCGCATCGAACTTCGACAGAACCAACGGCACGGGCATCTCGCCTTCCGCGGGTTTCTACAACACCGAGCGCAAGGTCACCGGTGTTGATGGCTACGTTGACGGTCCGTTCCAGCTGTTCGGCCGCGAGCACCAGTTCATGGCCGGACTGAGCTACAACAAGCGCGACTATGCCAACTATGGCGACTACCAGGTCGGTGGCGCCGGCAAGACCTGGGACCCGTTCACCAGCTACCTGCACTGGACCGGCAACATCAGCGAGCCGAACTGGAACCCGCTGGCACTGGCCAGCCAGGGCACCATCACCCAGAAGGCCGGTTACGGCGCCGCACGCCTGTCACTGGCCGATCCGTTGAAGCTGATCATCGGCGCCCGCTACACCGACTGGAAGAGCGAAGGCGAAGGCGCCGACCGCGCACACAAGGTCACCACGCCGTATGCAGGGCTGGTGTTCGACATCAACGATACGTACTCGACCTACGCCAGCTACACCGAGATCTTCCAGCCGCAGACGCTGAAGGATCGCGACGGCAGCTATCTCGATCCGGTCGATGGCAAGAGCTACGAGGTGGGCGTCAAGGGGGCATGGTTCGACAACCGCCTGAATGCCTCGCTGGCGGTGTTCCGCATCGAACAGGACAACGTCGGCCAAGCCACCGGCGAGCCGGTGCAGGGCAGCCCGAACGAGTTCGCCTATCGCGCCGCACGCGGCACCGTCAGCCGTGGCTTCGAGTTCGAGGTGAACGGTGAACTGGCACCGGGCTGGAATGCCACCTTCGGCGCCTCGCGCTACGTGGCCAAGGACATCAACGACGCCGACATCAACACCAACCTGCCGCAGACCGCATTGAAGCTGTTCACCAGCTACACCCCGCAGTCGCTGCAGGAACTGACCGTCGGTGGCGGTGCCAACTGGCAGAACCGCATCTACTACGCGGTGCCTGCCTACGGCCGCATCGAGCAGAGTGGCTATGCACTGGTCAGCGCCTTCGTGCGCTACCGCATCTCGCCGGAGTTCAGCGTGCAGGCCAACCTCAACAACCTGCTGGCCAAGAAGTACCTGTCGCAGATCAACGGCTACGGTGCGTATGGCGATGGCCGCAACGGCTCGCTGACGTTCACCTGGTCGTTCTGATGTAACCGGCTTCTGTGGAGTCGAGCCATGCCCGACTCGGTCACAGAGGGCAGTCGAGCACGGCTCGACTCTACAACGGGGGCGCACAGCGCCCTCGTTGCAGTGGCGCCCCGGCAGGTGTAGCGTCGCGGACACGGTGGCCTGCAGCTTCGAACCGTGCCATACGGGCACCTTGCGCCTCCCCCTTCAAGGACGACCGGCCATGCGCACCCGCACGAAACTCGGCCTCTCGCTCGTGGCCCTGTTCTCGTCGCTACCGCTGATGATCGGCACCGGCAACGGCTACTTCATCCTGCTTCTGCTGATCGGCCTGCCCGCCGCCATCCTGTCCTGGTTCGATCTGGGCCGTGAACTGCGTGCCATCCCCAGCCCCACCCGTACCGAGCGAGCGCTCGGCCTGGCAATGGGCGTTCCGCAGGTGCTGTTCGGGCTGTTGTGTGCGGTCATCGGCCTGCTGTTGGTTGTCTGGATCCTTTACAACCTGCTGATCGAGCACCAATCGCAGTTCCGCATCCCGTCACTGCCCGCCTTCGCGGCTGGGCCGATGATGATCGTGGTCGGGCTGGGTTGGGCGCGCACAGCCTTCCGCCGCGCGGCCCTTGAGCAGGACGCCCCGGAACAGGACATTCCGGATTGATCCCTGATGACCGGTGCCGGGACATGCCCGGCACCGGTCCCTCATCAGAACCGCAGATCCGCGCGCAGGTACCAGTAGCGGCCACGCGGGATGTCGTAGGTCGAAGCGTCGTAGCCGTTCAACGAGCACGACAGGCAGATCGGCGGATCCTTGTCGAACACGTTGTTCAGGCCGGCGGTCAGCTGCAACCCTTTCATCCAGTCGATCTTGTAGCCCACCTGCATGTCGTGGAAGGTGGTGGCCGACAGCGTGTTGGTGCCCGCTGCCTGGTTGCTGCACACCGGGAAGGCCGCGGCATCGCCACAGTTCTCGGTCAGCTCGGAGATGTGCCGCACCGTCCAGTTGGCGCTCCAGCGGTCCATCGTCCAGCCGATGCTGGCATTGCTGGTCCACTCCGGAATCGAGCTGTCGGCCACTTCCACGCCCGGCTTCTGCGGCTGCTTCTGCCCGGCCGCGCCGGTGGCCTCGTAACGGCCGACGAAGGTGTTCTTCCACGCCAGCTTGAACTGGCCGATGGAGGTCTGCGGCAGGGTCCAGAACAGATCCACGTCCCAGCCGTCGGTCTTGATCGAACCCAGGTTGGTCAGGCGGTTGTTGAAGGTGCTGACCGCACCGGTGCTGGCACGGGTGATGCCATCGCAGTAGACCGGGTCCAGCGTATCCACGCACAGGTCCAGCTGGGTCTGCGCGTTGATCGCCTGGATCGCACCATCGATGGCATGGCGGTAGAAGGTCACCTCCACATCGAAGCGCTCCGACCACGACGCATTGTTGCCGAACCACGGGCTCCACACGAAGCCGGCGCTGAAGCTGCGCGAGCGTTCCGGCTCCAGCTCGCGGTTGCCGCCGGTGGTCACCGAGATCTGCGAGTTGGCCTGCTGGAAGCCGGCCGGCACGCCCAGCGCGGCACAGTTGGCGGCGCTGCCACGCGGCGGAGTGCCGCCCAGACCCACCGAGCACGGGTCGAACAGCTGCAGGTCGGCTCGCGCCGCCGAGCCGTACAGTTCACCGATCGACGGTGCGCGGAAGCCCTCGGCGTAGGTGGTGCGCAGCACGAAGTCATCGGTCACCTGCCAGCGCAGGCCGTACTTGGGCGTGAACTCGCCACCGAAGGTGGAGTAGTCCGAATAGCGGCCGGCCAGGCTCAGGTCCAGTTTCTTGCCGAACGAGGAATCGGCGAAGATCGGCACGCTCAACTCCAGGTAGGCCTCGTTGACGTCGTAGGAACCGGAGGTCGGCTGCGACGGTACGCCGTTGTAGTGGCCGATCACCGTCAGCGGATCGGGCTGGTAGGAGCCCTTGTACTTGCGGTACTCGAAGCCGGTGGCGAAGGATACCGGACCGGCCGGCAGCGAGAACAGCTCGCTGGACAGGTTGGCGGTGAACAGGCTCAGTTCGTTCTGGCTGCGGTCGCGCACCACCGGCTGGATCCACTTCAGCATGTCCGGGGTGATCGAACCGACGCCGCCGAAGATGTTCAGCGGCACGCAGCCCGGCGTGGCCGCACAGACGGACGGATCGCCCAGCGCCATGTTCACCTTGTAGATGTCATAGCTGCCGTAGTTGGTCTGTTCGGCCTTGTTCTTGCTGTACATGCCGTTGACGTCCCAGTACCAGCTGCGGTCGGCGGCATGGAAGTCACCGACCAGGCCGGTGGCGAAGTAGGTGGTGTCCACTTTCTGCTTGAACACGCGCGCACCGCCTTCCACCGGGCGACGACCGATCAGGCTCATGTTGTCGCCGGAAACGAGATCGAAGCCGAACGGGTTGTACGGGTTCAGGCGCGAGACCACGATGTTGTCGGCCAGCGGATTGCCGGTGGCACCATCGGGGCCGAAGAACAGCGGCTCCGGGCCGGCCTGGTTGGTCGACTCACGACGGTTGCCCAGTGCCTTGACGTACCACTGCACGTTGTCGGTGATGTCGAAGCGGAACTGACCGAACAGGCCCTTGCGCTCCGACGGCGTCAGCACCATGTTGTATTCGGCGAAGTTGAAGCGGTCGGCGGTGGTGAAGCAGTGGTAGTCATCCGTGCGGCTGCAGCCGGCGCTGCCGTCGTAGCGCGGATTGCTCACGCCGGTATTGGGCACGATGTTCTGCACCGCACCGGTGTTCGGGTCGGTGAACATGAAACGGCCCTGCGGAATGCCACCGCTGCCGAACGCCAGGCCGGTGCCGGGAATCGGGAAGCGCGACTGCTCGCGGTCCTTGGCGAATACCGGATCCTGCTTGGTCCAGCTGGCGCCCAGGAACAGGCTGAAGCGGTCGCCACTCTTGCCCCAGGCCAGGTCCACGCCCTTCTGCGTGCCGTCGCCCTTGCTGTACTCGCCGTAGTTCAGCGTCACCTGCCCACCATCGAAGTCACGGCGGGTGATGATGTTGACCACGCCGGCAATGGCATCGGAGCCGTACAGCGACGACGCGCCATCTTCCAGCACCTCGATGCGCTCGACGATGGCCAGCGGAATGGTATTGAGATCGGTGGCCGAGCCGACGCCGGAGGCGGACGACTCATTGACCCAGCGGATGCCATCGACCAGCACCAGCACGCGCTTGGCCCCCAGGTGGCGCAGATCGACCTGCGCCGAGCCGGCACCCACGCCACTGCCATCGGGCGGGAAACCGAAGTTGCCGGACGAGTTGAACTTGGCGTTGAGCGCCGAACCGGAACCGGTGAGCTGCTGCAGCACTTCGCCGATCGAGGTCAGGCCGGTGCGTTCGATGTCACCGCGCGTCAATGTCTGGATCGGCACCTGGCCTTCGACTTCAGCGCGCTTGATGCGGGTACCGGTCACTTCCACCGCATCGAGGTTGGTGGTGGATTGCGCAGCGGCACCCAACGGTGCCAGGGCCGTCACGCACAGCGCAACGGCAACCGCCAAAGGGCGGTGGTGCAGGTACTTCATTCGCTCTCTCTCCAAAGGAATGTCGGGACTTGGACTGCCGCGCTCCCCCCTGCGTGGCGGCAGCGTCTCCTTTGTAAACAAGTGGTAAAAATCACGGCGTGATGATCGACACTATTTCACGCGGAATTGACGCAATTGCAGGCCGATTACGTCAGATAGCTGCAGGTTATGACCGGACGATACTGTTCGCTGCGAACGTCGTTAATGCCAGGTGCGACAGCCGTTTCCCGGCTTTCCCGCAATTGGACAAGTGCTCTTGCCGATCCGTCCAACGACAATGCGCCTTCGCCATCGGCAGCATGATGATCGCCGTTGCCATCGGTTGACGGTGTCGATCAGATCGCTTTCTAGCTGGAACTCATACCAAGATGGTGAGTAACCCGTAGGGAGGAGCTCTTGCAATGATGGACTGCAGATCGCCGGGATCACCGTGCGAACGTGAGGCACTCAATGTCTGCTCTTTCGGATCCTGCCATCTCGATGACAGAGCTACATGCATCGACTAGCTTGAACCTACGGAGCAAATTCAGACAACATTTAGGAACAGTTTGAAAACTGCTCGTCAAACGGATTTTCGGGGCCGACCAAGGTGAGACTGAGAACCCCAGTCATTCTCATGAGGCTCAATTGTGAAAACAATCACCGTCATGATCCATGTCGCGATTGTCACGGCATTGCTTCTGTCCCCGGCAAGCGAATCGAGAGCGGGGGGCCTGATTGAATGCAACAACTGTGCATCTCCCAAGGATGCAGCCCTGATGTCAGGCTCCGGGTTGGCGGTTGTAATGGACTTCGAAAAAGCCCGACTGAGCGCCTTCGAAGTTGAATATGATCGCGAGATCAGAAAGTGGCGCGCACTTTCGACACCGGTTCCCGCACAGATTCAAATGGCCTTCCTACGAATTCTGGATGCGACGTCAGCCTTTCGAGCGTCACCTGAAGAGGCCCACGCGATGGCAGGAGGCGGATCAGTAGTCGTGCTGCATCCAGACAACCCCGGAAACACCAATGGAGTGAGGTTTCCCGAGTCTTACAAGTCCTCCAATACCTTCGACATCGTCGCCTCAGCCACACTGAGAACCAGACTTGGCCAGTATCTAGCCACAGAACTGGCAGGAGCCAATACGGGAAGCCCAACCTGGAACAGCATTGCGCTCTCGATTCAACAAGCGGCCCTGAACTGGGCAGGTCTCAAAGGTGGCGGATCCATAGCAATAATGATCACATGGCGTGACGGGTCAAAGACGCTTTATCGAGTAACACCCGACAACGTGGCCGAAGCCAAGTATCAGAAGGGCGAAAGTCGCGACAGCACAGGCAACAAGGTTCCTGACGAATCCATCGCCGACCCGATCTCCGCCCCTTCGTACGCCGGACAATACTATTTCGGCCAGCATCGTGACCTGGACAACTGGGTCAGATCCGCACAGATGTATGGAGTCCCCGTCCAGCGCGGAAGCAGCAGCCGCATCTCGTGCAGTTGGGATGGTCGCACAGTCTACTGCCAGCAATACTGACACCCACATCCGCCGCTCATGTCGCAATCTCCCCATGAGCGGCGGTTTAGATAGCCCTACCGCACGAACGCAATGCGCTCCATACCGGTGGCCTCGGCAGCGGCCAGAATCCGCGCCATGCCTTCGTACTCGGCCGCCGGATCGGTGGCGATGCGCAGCTCCGGCAGGTTGCCGGCATGTTCGCCCACCTGTGCCTGCAGGCGCACCTGCAGATCGCCAATGGCCATCGGCTGGCCATTCCAGCTGAGCTGGTTGCCAGCGTCCAGGCTCAGCTCGATCGGCGGTGGCGGTTCGGGGCGATCGATCGTGCGATCGGTGGCCTGTGGCAGCTGCACGGCAATCGGCCGGGCCACGATCGGCGCGGTCACGATGAAGATGATCAACAGCACCAGCATCACATCCACCAGTGGCGTGACATTGATGTCCGCCAGCGGGCCGCTTCTTCCTGCGCTACTGAACGCCATGTGCCGCTCCGTGCAGCCGGGCCGTTCGCCCAAGGCCGACAGTACGTCGCCTTCCGTCACCTGCGGCAGTGCCTGTACGGGTTCGTTCAGCTGTCGTTGCCGACGCCCGGCGTGCACGCAATGCGAAACTGAATTCAGCCAGCCCCCGCTATGCTGGGCGCCATGACCCGACGCTCTTCGACCGCCCTGTCCCTGCTGCCCTTGGCCACCTCGCTGCTGATCGGCTGCGCCAATGCCCAGTCCCTCGACACCCAGAACGCGCAGCTGAAGGCCGCGATCGCTGCCGCCGAACGCGGCCAGTTCGATCCCGGCCAGGCCGCCGCACTCAGCCGCCATCCGGCTTACGGCTGGCTGGAGTACGCCAACCTGCGCCGCAACATCGACACCGTCGATACCGCGCAGGCCCAGGCCTTCCTCAAGCGCTATGACGGCCAGGCCGTGGCCAACACGTTCCGCAGCGTGTGGTTGCCCTCGGTCGCACGCCGCCAGGACTGGCCCACCCTGCTCGCCAACTGGGCGCCCACCGACAACGCAGGCCTGCGCTGTGCGCAGCTGACCGCGCGCCAGGTGACGGGCAAGGTCGATCCGCAGTGGATCAGCGAGGCACAGGACCTGTGGCGCAAGAACGGCAAGTCGCTGCCGGACGGCTGCGACGCGGTATTCGCCGTGCTGCAGGCTCAGGGCGGACTGAGTGACGCATTGCGCTGGGAACGCATCGATGCCGCCGCCGACGCCCAGCAGCCGGCCGTGATGCGCAGCGCCGCACGTGGCCTGCCTGCCACCGACCTGGCGCTGGCCAACAATTACGCCGCCTTTGTCGACAAGCCCAATGCCAGCGCATTGAACTGGCCGCGCAACGAGCGCAGCCGGCGCATCGCCACCGACGGCCTGGCCAAGCTGGCCAAGGCCGACCCGGCCGCCACCGAACAGCAGTTGCCGCAGTACGCCCAGGCGCTCGGCCTGAGTGCCGAGCAGCAGGGCCAGGTGCTGTACCAGATCGCGCTGTGGACGGTGGCCTCCTACCTGCCCGATTCGGCACGCCGCCTCAACGCAGTGCCGGAATCGGCGTATGACGAACGCCTGCACGAATGGCGCGTGCGCGAAGCGATGTCGCGCGGCGACTGGCCGGCAGCGCTGACCGCGATCCGCAAGATGAGCAGCAAGCAGCGCAGCGACCCGCGCTGGCGCTACTTCGAAGGCCGCATGCTGGAGAAGACCGGCCAGTCCCAGCAGGCGCAGCCGCTGTTCCGCGAGGCCGCGCGCGCACCGACCTTCCACGGCTTCCTGGCTGCCGACAAGCTGCAGCAGGGCTATACCCTGTGCCCTTGGAAGCCGAATGACAGCGCGCAGGCACAGGCGGTGATCGCGCGTGACCCGGCCATCCAGCGCGCGATGGCGCTGTACCAGATCGACCGCACCGGCTGGGCCGTGGCCGAATGGAACAGCGCGCTGTCGCGCTTCGATGACACCCAGCGCCGCCTCGCGGTACGCGTCGCGCAGGACAACGGCTGGTTCGACCGCGCCGTGTTCGCGCTCGGCAAGCAGCCGCAGGAACAGCGCCTGTACGACCTGCGCTTCCCGCTGCACCACGACGCCACCATCCGCCGCGAATCGGCACGCAACGCGATCGATCCGGCCTGGGTGGCGGCGGAAATCCGCGCCGAGAGCACGTTCACCCCGCGTGCGCGCTCGCCTGCAAACGCCATGGGCCTGATGCAGGTGCTGCCGGCCACCGGTGCCGGTGTGGCCAAGTCGATCGGCCTGACCGGCTACGGCGGCGCCGACAGCCTCTACGACCCGGACACCAACATCGCCATCGGCACCGCCTACCTGCGCCAGCTGATGAACAAGTACGACGGCCTGCCGTACGTGACCATCGCCGCCTACAACGCCGGCCCGACCCCGACCGCGCGCTGGCAGAGCCAGCGCCCGGGCTTTGACCCGGACCTGTGGATCGAGACCATCAGCTACAAGGAAACCCGCGAGTACGTCGCCCGTGTGCTGGCCTTCAGCGTGATCTACGACTGGCGCCTCAATGGTGATGCACTGCCGCTGAGCGACCGCCTGATGGGCCGCCTGGTGGACAAGCGCAAGAACTTCAGCTGCGCCGCCAACGCCGAGCAGGGCGGGGATTGATCGCACTGCGGTAGTGCCGGCCGCTGGCCGGCATTCCCCGGTATCCACGCCCAGGAGTGAAACGATGAGCCTGCTGGCCTGGATCAGGCTGGCCGCTGTATCGGGAGTGCCGGCCGCTGGCCGGCAGCTTCGGGGTGACTGCGGTTGCCGGCCAGCGGCCGGCACTACCGGTGCATCTTCGCCGGGCATGCGATGATTCCAGCCATGAAGATCTATCTTGTCGGCGGCGCCGTACGCGACCGCCTGCTGCAGCGCCCCGCCGGCGACCATGACTGGGTGGTGGTTGGCGCCACGCCCGCGCAGATGGAAGCGCAGGGCTACACCGCGGTCGGCCGCGATTTCCCGGTATTCCTGCATCCAAAGACCGGTGAGGAGTACGCACTGGCGCGCACCGAACGCAAATCCGGCCGCGGCTATCGCGGCTTTGTGGTCGATGCCGACCCGGGAGTGACGCTGGAAGAAGACCTGCAGCGCCGCGACTTCACCATCAATGCGATTGCCTGCGACGAAGACAGCGGGGCGCTGGTCGATCCTTACGGCGGCGTGCGTGATATCGAGCAGCGCGTGCTGCGCCATGTCGGCCCTGCGTTCGTGGAAGATCCGTTGCGCGTGCTGCGCGCGGCGCGCTTCATGGCGCGCTTCGCGCCGCTGGGCTTCACCGTTGCGCCGGAAACGATGGATCTGATGCGCGAGATCGCCGCCAGTGGCGAACTGGACGCGCTGGTGCCGGAACGCGTCTGGCAGGAACTGCGCAAGGCGCTGGTCAGTGAGCGGCCCTCCGCCTTCCTGCGCACGCTGCACGATGCACATGCACTGGGCCCGATCCTGCCCGAGCTGGAAGCGCTGTATGGCGTGCCGCAGCGTGCCGAATTCCACCCGGAAGTCGATACCGGCATCCACCAGGAAATGGTCAGCGACATGGCGGCGAAGCTGGCCCCCGGCGATGACCTGGTCGGCTTTGCCGCGCTTACCCACGATCTCGGCAAGGGCCTGACCCCGCCGGAGGAGTGGCCGCGCCACATCATGCACGAACAGCGCGGCATCCAACCGCTGAAGGCACTGTGCGCGCGGTTGAAGATTCCTGCCGAACACCAGCAGCTGGCTGAAGCGGTGTGCCGCGAGCATTTGAACGTGCACCGCATCGATGAACTGCGCGATGCCACCGTGCTGGAACTGCTGGGCCGCTGTGATGCGCTGCGCCGGCCGGAGCGTGTGGCCCGCATCGCACTGTGCTGCGAGGCCGACAAACGCGGCCGGCTCGGCTTCGAGGACGCCGACTACCCGCAGGGCGAAACGCTCAAGCGCCTGCACCAGGCGGCACTGTCAGTACAGGCGCGGGACCTGGATACCACCCATCTGAAGGGCCCGGCCATCGGTGAAGCGTTGGCCAAGGCGCGCGTAAAAGCCATCGCCGCCGCCCGCTGATCCGCAACCGCCGTGGCGGCCGCGCACCGACTCCCATGGGTAGTGCCGGCCGCTGGCCGGCAACCCTGTATCGCTGGCTTCAATGCGCCATCCCGCGGGTGATCGCCGCCGCCCGCTGTTTCAGCTGGGCCACGGCATCGGGAATCATCTCCATGCCCACGTCCAGGCCGGGGTTCAGCACCAGGCCGACGCCGTCGCCGATCCCGGCCAGCAGCGCGTGCACCGCGATCGGCATGGCATGCGCGAACTGCGGCAGCTGCTCGTGCCACAGGCCCGCGCGCTCGGGCGCGGTGAACACCGCGAACATCGGCTCGCCGCTCTCGCTGGTCAGCACCAGCGGCGAGATGCTCTCGTCCCAGGCACCGTCTTCGCCGATGGCCTTGTCCAGCAGCACGAACGCCGTCGAGGTCAGCAGGCCATCGAGGAACTGCGATGCGGTCAGCGTGCCGTCCTGGGCCTGCAGCAGGCGCACCTCGAGGTCGTTGAGGGGTTCGAACGGGGTGTCGTGGTCCATGGTCGGTTCCGGTACGTGGTTGCAGGCTGCAACTTTAGCAGGCCGGGGGTGAGGCACGGCAGCGTGTCGGCAGGGGCGCGCGGGGCTTCAGCGGCCGATGTACCAAAGCGCCCAGCGCTCACCGGCCTGGGCCCCGCCATAGGAATTCGGGGCCGTGCGGAAGTCTTGATAGCTTTGGGAGGAAAGTATGGCGGGCAGGATACGGCCGGCCGCAGATGCTAGAACCCTGCTACCCCACCTGAACCGCTCGACGGGGGAATTGTTAAGGCCTGCTTCGACAGTCTGACGAAATCGTCAATGTGTCCAATTCGCTTGTGACCGTGTGCCGGCGCCGCTCCACTCAATCCTGGAAGGACGTTGAGACTGGCATGACCAAGAGCTTTGAGCACGGCTGGAGCGGGTCGTATAGTCGTATGACGTAGAGCAATGGAACGCCGATGAACGCTACCTCGCGAGGCCTCGCGCCACAGGCATGCATAGATGGAGGCCAAGGAAGCTGGCAGCACGAGCGGGACAACCTGTCGCATGTGCCCCTTAACGCGGTACATCGCGCCGTCTTCCTCGGCCATCCCTCCTGTCCAGCCGATCAAGGATCAGGGCAATCCTGCCAGTATCCTCACGCGCAGAGAACCGTGCCCCGTAGTAACCCTGAAGAGGCGCCTACTTCAATCAGCGACATGGACCGCTCATGCTGAAACCCTCCCCCCCCCTCACTCACGTGGCGTTGATCGCCTTGATCACACTGGCCATTTCCGGATGCAACAAGGAACGCTCATACCCGGTCTATCGCGAGAATCCTGCACCCAAGGATGCGCTACCGATTGTGATCCGGGTCCACGATGCGCCTGTGGAGCTCACCCTCCCGAAGGTTTTCGTCTCCTACGAGATAGACCCGCTCTGCCTCCCACCGATCAACAACTACGAGGGTGTGCAGTACGCCCCCCAACGGCACTCAGTAGAGTTCCCAGTACAACGCGTCAGTGCAACCGAGTTCAGCAGCACCGTGTTCGAGGACGGCATGGCAGTCGCTGACTATTACGGGCGCGGGCCATGCGAATGGAAACCCAGCATCATTCGAGCTTCATTCCCAGTCATTTCCGAGGGACGCGAAGGCTTCATATCAGTTGCCGTCCACCATCTCGAACTGAAGAAACTACTCACGTCGATTTCGTACGCAGACAGTCAAATGACCCTGCAAACAAAGAGTTCGACGCCTGGGTGGGTGCGAACGCAGTCCCAGTATAGCTACAACAGATTGTCTGATATCGAGAAGCAGAAGTACTTTGCCATAGAGATATCGTCTCCTTCGAAAGGAATCGTCCCATGAGACCTCTAACCAATGCAGCCCTAGCCAATGCAGCCTACTCCCCACCGTCACATCCAGCTCCAGGCGATAAGGAATCGCTGCGCGTTGATGGTGAAGACTTCGAAGTTCTAGGGCGACGTGACGCAGTCAGCGGGTATCAAGGCGTTGTGTACCGGAACATCAAGACCAACGAGATCATCATCGCCCACCGAGGCACCGAGTTTGATCGCCAGGCCATACTTGATGGCGGCGTCGACGCAGCGATGGTCAGCGCCAGAGTCAACGCACAGATTGATGATGCCCTCGTACTGACCAAGCAGGCAATCAAGCAAGCTGAGGAAAACGGATATGGTCCGGTGTACGTCACTGGACATTCCCTAGGCGGCGCACTCGCGCAGATCACTGCCTACCACTACAATCTTCCTGGCGACGCCTTCAATCCCTACGGCGCTGCGGGGCTGGCGTATCGCCTGCCTGAAGGCCAGCCGGCCAATGCGGCGCCCTTCACCAACCATGTGATGGCGGGCGACCTGGTTAGTGCGGCCGGCCCTCATTACGGCAAGGTTGAGATGTACGCGCTCCCCAAGGAACTGGGAGTCTTGCGCGATGCCGAACAGGGCCAGCGCATCGCCTCGCTCGTATCGCTTGGGATGAAAAGCGGCCATGTCATGTCCGCTGCGGTTGCGGTCCAGTTGGGTGATTCCCATCGAATGGTTCACTTCATTGACCGTATGACCGACAAGGGCCCAGTGCAGTCCGTACTGGACGACCCCGGGGCGCGGATCACTGATGCCGAGGACCTACGCCGGATAGCGGAGTATCGCAAAGACATCCACCAGTTGCGCCTGGGGGCGACCGTACTTGTCGGCGGTGGCCCTGGACTCCTGCGCGACGGGGTCAATTACCTTCTCGGCACTGGGGAAGCCGGAGCGTACGCCCGTCGCGAAGCCGAAGCCGTGCAGCACGCAGAAAGTGCATTGAAGGCTGGGGAGCGTCCGGTCCAAGAGGCAACCGAAAAGGGCTCGCCTTCTCTGAGCAACCCAGGCTTCGCTCCCAAGAGCCCATTGCAGGAGAGCATAGAATCAACCTTGGACAAGGCAGGCCTGGATCCCCGAAAGGAAGGCCACCCCGACCATGCGCTCTACCGGCAGATTCGCGACGGTGTATCGGCCGTGGATGCCAGGCACGGGCGCGGCTTCGATGAAACCAGTGAGCGCGTGACGGCCGGCCTGCTTGCAACGGCCAAGCGCAGCGGCCTGGAACGCGTCGATCATGTTGTCTTGGGCAACCCTCCCAGCGATGGATCAGGACCTCGCATGTTCGTCGTGCAGGGAGCGCTCGACAATCCGGCACACCTGAGGGCATCGATTGCGGTCAGCGAGGCGGTCAATACACCCGTAGATCAGTCGCTCGCCACGAGCAGATTTCGCAGGCACAGCAGGTCGCTCAGCAAGAGCAAACCCAAGAGCAGACCCGAACAGCGATGCGCATGGGCTAGGCCAGCCTGATGGCTTGGCCCCACCGGAGGCTGGCGCCCGCTGGAACGGCCTGCTGAGGCTGTGTCGGCCCGCCCTCTCCCTAGGAGGAGTACAGGTTCCGCCACATCCATCCGGCCACCGCCAGCCCCACCACCACCACCAGCATCAACGGCAGGCCGAAGCGGTGCCGCCACGGGATCGGCACCCCGCCCAGCTGCTGGTCCATGGTCTCGGTATCCAGCACCCAGCCGTGCTCGCACCGGGTGCAGGCCAGCTCGTAGCGACGCTGGTAGGTGAAACCGAACAGCAGGTCGATGCGCGCCATCCTGTAGCGCAGCCGGGGCGCGAACTCGGTTTCCGCCTGGCAGCGCAGGCAGTGGTGGGCTTCGGTCGGGCCGACCACCACCACCCGCTCCTGCTGGCCGATCAAGATCATGGGTCAGCGCGCCTGGCAGGCGGGCTGGGCCAGCAGCCAGGCTTGGGCGGCGGCCAAAGTGGCGGCATCACCCTCGATACGCTGGTCGGGCTCGATCTTCAAGCCATCACCACGATCATTGCGGTCGCGCATCACGGTGGTGGTCAGCAGCAGGCGACTGCCATCGGCAAGCGTCTGCACGACATTGCCAGTGGAGACACCCGCAGTGGGCTGACCGAAACTCCGCGTCTGCGGACGACCACGCCACGCCAGCACCGAGGCCTCGCCCGAACTGCCGGTGCGCGGCCCGAACAGCACCGCCACCGGCGCGCCGGGCTGCCGCAGCACATAGCCGGACTGGCCGAAGTCCAGCACCGACTTGCCTGCACGCTGCACGGCGGTCGCGGTCAACGTCCAGCGCTCAGGCCCCTGTGCAGTTTCGAACGACCCCACATCTTCGTTGTTCACTACCGAGGTGCGCAGCAGCGGTGCCATGCCCAGCAGCATCGGCCACATGTTGCCGCCGCTGTTGTCACGCAGGTCGACGATCCAGCCACAGCGCGCGCCGTCGTCCTTGCTGCGGATGACCTGCTGCCACCGCGCGGCACGCTGGATGTCCTGGCGGAACTTTTCCTGCGGCGTCGCGCCCGGCGTGGAGGCATAGCCCTCGATGACCACCCAGCCGATGCGCATATCCACCGCATCGGCCGCCTTGGCCCGGTCCACGGCGGCGGCGCCGGCCTGCTGCGCGCGCGCAAGGGATTCGCTCTGGCGCTGGGTCGTCGTCCATACGCCGTGGCTGCCCGTGCTGAGCGCAATGGCTTCGCGCAGAACGGCCAGCCGTTGCGCGGGGTCGCCCTGCGCCGATTGCAGGCGTACACGGGTGGCGGCCCAGTCCACCCGATCGCGATACAGCGCCTGGCGTTCAAGCAGATTAAGGATCTCGGCCTGGGCCTCCGGCGAGGGCACCTCGACCGCGCCTGGCGTATCAGCCATGGCGCCGGTCGCCAGCAACATGAGCATCAGCGCGCCGATGCGACGCACTCCCTTGCGAACCTGCATGCGACGTTTCCTTGTCGTTGAGTCAGGCGCGCAGCATAACCGGGGCATGATCACTTTCGCCATGCGCGAACTGTCGTATCTGCCTCCTCCGCAGATTGCAGCAAGACGGCTTGCGTGCGGTCACCACATTGCAACTTTACCCATGTCGTCGGGGCGCACAACGCGCCAAGGTGGCCCCGTCGGCGCCTCCTGCGCTGGTCGGGATTGGCGTCCTGAATGAAGCTACCTGAAGTCGGGCTTGCGACCATGTCGTGGGCTCGAATACTGCACCGTCCGTCGTTCTGCGGCGGGCGGTGCGTGGGGATCCTTCCGATCCGCCGGCTTCGTTTCCTTTGGGTAGCTTCACCGGCACGCCAACCCGCACCGCCCGCCACCTTGCATCCCTGCAGGTGGCCCAGCCTTGTGAGGTTGCTGCCATGACCACGCTCTACCCCACCTATCCACGCCTGCATGTACTGCTCGGTGCCGCAATGCCCGGCCTGCAGCTCTCCAATGCCGTAGCCGAGGCGTTGGAAGATGCGCTCACAGAAGCCCATGAACACGCTCCGCCGCCGGCCTTCTTCGCCCGGTTGCACGGCATCGCGCAAAGCCACGCCGCCGATGGTCAGGTCTGGCGCGAACGGCAGCTCAGCGATGTGCGTGGCCGGGAACTGACCGAGGCGACGCGCTGCTTGGCAGCATTGTCTGCGTGCGGCGGGGTACTGCTGGCTGCACAGTCGGCGCGCGAGACGGACGATGCGCAGGCGCAGTGTCCGCCGCAGGTGGAGGAATGCCTGCTGCAAGCGGTGGTGGTGTTGGCCGATCATGCCAGCGCGCTGGTGGAAGCGGATGCGTGCGCACCGCTGCTGTAGAGCCGAGCCGTTGCTCGGCTGCGCGGAGGTCATGGCATCGGTGGGATTCGTGCCGACCGAGGTCGGCACCTACCAGAGCGGATCATGGCGTCGATTGGCCCTGTGCCGACCAAGGTCGGCACCTACCAGCAGGTCATGGCAGCGAGAAGCATCGTGTCGGCCAAGGTCGGCGCCTACCAGAGCGGGTCATGACATCTGCACCGCGCGCTACCAGTCCGCGCGCAGGCCGATGTTGCCTTCGATGATGCGGCGCTTCTCGTTGCGATCGCCACCCAGTTCGCGGGTGTAGTCGGCCACCGCGTACGCACTGATGGTGCGGTTGAAGCGCCCGACCACACCGACGCCGGCCTCCAGTGCACGCGAGCGCTGCGAATTGATGATCGTGTCGTTGTCGAAGCCGACGCGGTCTTCGCCGGAACGGCCATGCCAGTAGTTGAGCTTGAAGTACGGCTGCCAGCCGTTGTCGGCCAGCTGATAGTCGCCGGCAAGGCGCAGGCCGATGCGGCCGGTCCAGGCGTTGTCGTTGTCGAAGCGTACGCTCGACACCTCATCGCGGCGGTCGTCCAGCGAGGTGCGTTGCCAGATCACCTGCACCTGCGGTTCCAGCCACCACGCCGACTGCCCGAAGTGCAGCAGCGGTTTGCCCGCCTCCACCGACACGCTGGTGCCATCACCCTTGATCCCGAAGCCGAGCCCGCGCGAGGAACGTACGCGGCCGTCGTAGCGGCTCTGCATCGCCACGGCGTCGATGTAGCCGCCACTGCTGTCGGTGAAGGTCCAGTACAGGCCCACGTGCTTGTCGTCCAGGCGGTTCTGGCCTACCTGCACGTTCTCCCAGCCCAGTGCCAGGCCGGTGGTCTTGCCCTGCGCGCGGGTGCGGCCGACGAACACGCCGATCTGGTTGCGGTGGTTGTCAGAAGCAGCAGCCCACACGTCGAGGCCGGCCTGCAGGCCCATCACATCGCCATCGAAGCCGGGCTGCGAATCGCCCTTCCAGTGGATCTCGCTGCTCTGCCCCACCAGACGGCCCCAGGCGGTGCGGAACGCACCCTGGCTGTACAGCAGGCGCTGCTCGCCCTGCCGCTCGTGGAAGGTACCCAGGCTGGCCAGCGAGGTCTCGCGCAGCAGCGGCGGCACCACGGCATAGGCAGCAGTCTCCACGCGGTACAGCGGCACCACCGCGCCTTCGGCGGGGCGTGCGCCCGGCGTCGGCGGCGTACCGGTTCCGGGCAGCGCACCGCCGGCCATCGGCACGTCCGGCACCGCGGGATCACTGGGCGGCGCCACAGGTGCCGGTTCCGGCGGCGGCGGCGGCGGCGCGGTCTCGCCGGCAGTCAGGTCTGGATCGGTGGCGCCTTCGGGCGGCGGCGGCGGTGCCGGGGTGATCGGTGGCGGTGGTGCGACGGGTGGCGTCGGCGGCGGCGGCACGCCATTGATACCGCTTCCGTTTGGCGCTGGTGCCGGGCCGGCCACCAGGGTCGAGCGCAGGTACCAGTTCTCGCTGGTACCGGCACTGACACCACCCTTGAACAGGAAGTACTCGTAGGCGCCGGCCGCCACCGGCGCGAACAGCGAGAACGCACCCGGCGCGGTGCGGCCACCATTCAAGGCCTGCACCACCAGGATGCCATCGGCCAACGTGGCAGCGCCGCTGCCGCCGGCATTGAGCACGCCGATGCCGGTCGTGCCAGTGACGGCACCACCATCGATCACCAGGCGGTCGCTGGTTGAATTATCCGCCCCCAGAACGGTGCGCAGGTACAGGCCACCACCGTTACCGCGGTAGTTGCCACGCACGGTGAACACGTCGCCGGCGCCGGTGCCGGTCAGGTCGATGCGCCCGGCATTGACCATCTCCACCAGTGCACCACTGTTGAACGGACGGACGGCATGGCTGCCACTGCCCGCGTAGACGGTGCTGGTGTCATCCACCGTGAGCGTGCCGGTGCCGGTTCCGCTGTCGCCCAGCACCAGGTCGCCATCGAAGGTCAACTCGGTGCTGTTGGCCAGGCTGATCGCTTCCCAGTTCTGGAAACGGCCCACGCCTGCGGTCTTGACGTTGCTCAGGTTGAGCTGGTCGATGCCACTGCCACCGTCGAACAGCGGCACCGCACCGAGGTTGCCCTGATTGAGGTTGCTGAGATTGGCCACGTCGTTGTCCGGGCCCATATCGATCGCGCCGTAGACGATGCCGCCGCCATTCCAGTTGAAGGTGTCATTGCCGGTACTGAGCAGTACCTGTCCGCGCACGGTGCCGTCGGTGATGGTCACGCTGTCGTTGCCACCGCTGACGCTGATGTTGCCGCCGATGTAGGCCGTGCCCGAGATGATGATGGTGTCGGTGTCGAAGCCGGTCACCACGTTGCCGTCCACGGTGCCGCCGGACTGGTCCCACAGGTTCTTGTCCAGCTTCATGTTGACGCGCCCGATGCGGCCAGCGGTCATCCAGGCCTGGTCGCCATCCTCGAACGCACCGATGATGCGGCCACCGCTCATGCGGAAGGTATCGATGTTGTCGCCCTGCTGCAGCGCGCCGATCGTGCCGCCACTCATGATGAAATCATCGCGGCCACTGCCCTGCGCCACCACGCCGGTGACGGCGCCGCCGGTGACGGTCATCTGGTCATCGCCGCCGCCCTGGTCGACGCTGTCGATCGTGCCATCGCTGAGCAGCAGCACATCATTGCCATCGCCCTGCAGGACGCCGCCGCTGATGCTGCCGCTCTGCATCTCGAGGCGATCATTGCCCGCATCGAACTGTACGCCGGTGCGCCCGCTGATCGTTCCTCGATTGACCAGCACGCTGTCGCCCGCACCGACGAACTGCAGGGCGGTGTTGTTGCCGGTGCTGATGCTGCCGGTGTTGTCGACGCGGCTGCCACCCCCAAGCTGCACGGTTACACCGCCGACCGAACTGATCGCGCCCTGGTTGGACAGCAGGTGACCACCGGCGCCCACCAGCGCGATGGCCGATCCACCACCACTCTGCTGCAGCTGTGCACCGGCGGCGACATTGACGGTGATGCCGGCCGCACCATTTGCGGTAACGGGAGTGGCCTGCGGATTCGGCGCGTTGGTATCACAGGTGACCGTCTGGCCGGCAGTCGGTGCCGGGCTGTTGCAGCCGGCCCAGGCAACGCTGGCGGTCGTCAGAAGCAGGGAGGGAACGGCGAGGGCCTGCAACACGGAAACAGCAAGGCGGCGCGGACGGAACGCACGCGGAACGGCACGGTACATGGGGCACTCCTGGGCGGGAAATCAGGAACTGCGTATGTGCGGCACGGCGCTTGCAGTCTGCCGTGTGGTGAACCATTCCGATAGGTGAACTTGCGTGCGGGAAATCACAGTTCAGATGTGAAATCGCCCAGCCCTCACACCGATGTGATGTGGCTGAAATCGTTCATTTTTTCCGGCATGCGGAATCACGCGCAAAGCATCCATGCATGGCGTGGATCTACTGATCCTGCATCGCCAGTCGATTCGCTCACGGCACTGGTAAATCTACGCCATGCGTGGATGCCGTTGACGGATGGGGTCAGATCTTCAGGTAGATCTTCCGCTTATCCAGCCACCACGCCACGCCCCACCACAGTGCGACGAACACCAGCGCCTGCAGCATCGACGCCAGCTCCAGCGCCTGCGGCATCGCGGTGGCCAGCTGCTGCCAGATCCACCCCCAGATCCCGGTGGCCATCAGCACCACCGACATCACCGATGCCCCCAGGTACGCGGTGATCGCATTGACCCCGAAGCGCCGGCCGAGTGCCGGCCATCCCTTCTGGTCGATCAGCACGTGGCCCAGCCACAGCGCCAGCGCGGCCAGGCCGCCGGTCCACAGCACGTAGCTGGGCGTCCACAGCTGCTTGTTCAACGGCAGCACCACGGCCAGCAGCAGGCCCAGCACAGCGGTCGCCACGCCCAGCCCTGCCAATGCCGCCGAACGCCCGTTGCGCAGCAGGCCACC
The DNA here is from genome assembly GCF_059371335.1 of Stenotrophomonas sp. YJH_SMC_6. Classification (NCBI taxonomy): domain Bacteria; kingdom Pseudomonadati; phylum Pseudomonadota; class Gammaproteobacteria; order Lysobacterales; family Lysobacteraceae; genus Stenotrophomonas; species Stenotrophomonas sp. YJH_SMC_6. The sequence goes on from NZ_JCAFUM010000014.1 coordinate 84,774, forward strand.
GGCAAGCAGGCCGAGCACGGTACTGGCCAGCGCCCCCAGCGTGCTCAGCAATCCTTCCGGGTCATGGCCCAGGCCGGTATCGGCATGCCACTGGTAGATCCACGGTGCGAACAGCGCGGTATCCAGGCGGCTGGCCGGGTTGGTCCACGGCGCCAGGTCGCCGATGCCCAGCAGCAACACGGTGTACCCCACCAGCAGCGCGATCAAAGCGCCCACCTGCACGCGTGGTCGCGCGTAGACCGCCAGTACGCCCACCAACGCCGCACACACCGCGATGCGTTGCAGCACGCCCCAGATGCGGAAGTGATGCGTATCCAGTGCCCACCAGATCAGCAGGTGCAGCAGCGCACCGGCCACCAGGATGCGCAGCGCGCGCTCCAGCACGCCGCGCGCCAACGCGGGTCGCGCCGCCGCATCCTGCGCGCGCGGTGCCACGCTGAAGGCCATCGACACGCCCACCAGGAACAGGAAGAACGGGAACACCAGGTCGGTGGGCGTGCAGCCATGCCATTCCGAGTGACGCAGCGGCGCGAACACCGCACTCCAGTCGCCCGGATTGTTGACCAGCAGCATCGCCGCCACGGTGATGCCGCGCAGGGCATCGATCGAGCCCAGCCGGCGTGGCGGCGAACTGTTCATCAGGCGGCCTCGTACTGTCCGGCAATCCAGGTACCCCGCACCTGCAGGGCGTCGTCCAGCAGCACCAGGTCGGCCTGGTAGCCCTCGGCGATGTGGCCCAGGCGATCATCGACATTGAGGAACTGCGCTGGGTACGTCGACGCCATGCGCGCCGCTTCGGCCAGCGGCTGGCCAAGCAGCTGCACGGTGTTGCGCACCGCGGTGGCCATGTCCAGCGCCGAGCCGGCCAGCGAACCGGCAGCATTGCGCACCACGCCGTCGACGGCGGTAATGGTTTCGCCGTACAGCACGTAGCTGGGATCGTCGGCACCGACCGGCGGCATCGCATCGGTCACCAGCAGCAGGCGGCCTCGCGGCTTGGCCGCCAGCGCCACGCGCAGGCTGGCCGGGTGCACGTGAACGCCATCAACGATGATGCCGATCCAGCTGTCGCGGTCCTCCAATGCGGCGCCCACCGCACCGGGCTCACGGCCCTGCAGCGGCGACATCGCGTTGTACAGGTGGGTGAAGCCACGCACACCGGCATCCAGGCCGGCACGGATCGCTTCGTAGGTACCTGCGGTGTGCCCGGCGGCAACGATCACGCCACGCTCGACCAGCGCACGGATGGTCTCCAGCGGCACGCGCTCCGGCGCCAGCGTCAGCACGGTCACACCGTTGTCCAGCGATGCCGCCAGCGCGATTTCTTCTTCGTCCGGCACGCGGAACTTGCTGGCATCGTGCGTGCCCTTGCGCGCCGGTGCGATGTACGGGCCTTCCAGGTGGATGCCGATCACGCCTGGTACACCCTGCGTGATCGCCTCGCGCATCGCAGCGATCGCTTCGCGCATCACTGCCACGTCATCACTGATCAGAGTCGGCAGCATCGCCGTGGTGCCGAAACGGCGGTGCGCCTGCGCGATGGTGCGCAGTGCCGCCACGTCCGGCGTGTTGTTGAACAGCGCACCACCGCCACCATTGACCTGCACATCGATGAAGCCGGGCAGCAGCCAGCCGCCACCCAGGTCCACCTGCTCGGCGGCATGGCCGAGCTGCGGTGCGGCGTCGGGCAACAGCGCGCTGATGCGACCGTTCTCGATCACCAGCGCCAGATCATCGCGGAAGTCGTCGCCCGCCAGGATGCGGGCATTGCGCAGGACGGTCGCCATTACACGGTCTCCGTCACCTTGTTCAGGTGCGGCGGCAGGTCCGGGTTGAAGCCACGACGCAGCGCCAGCGCATTGATCGCGCGGTAGAAGCTCTGCACGGTCAGCAGCGGTGCGCACAGCGGGTGCGGCGCAGCAGCCACCGGCAGGTTGCCGCCAGCACCGGCCATCCATACCTGTGCGCCACGCGCGGTGAATTCTTCGACGACGGCACGGGTGCCGGCGCCGGTTTCATCCGGCTGGGCAAAGGCCAGCACCGGGAAGCCGCGGTCGACCAGCGCCATCGGGCCATGCTTCACTTCAGCCGAGCTGTAGGCTTCGGCATGCAGGCTGCAGGTTTCCTTGAACTTCAGCGCCGCTTCCTGCGCCGCCCCCAGGCCAAGGCCACGGCCGAGCACGAACAGGTTGGTGGCCTCGACCAGGCCTTCGGTCACCGCGCTCCAGTCGCACTGCCACGCCTCACGCAGCGCATCGGGCAGCAGGTCCAGCGCCGCACGCAGGCTGCTGTCCTGCTTCCAGTACGCGGCCAGCTGCAGCAGCGCGGCCAGCGACGCCAGGTAACTCTTGGTCGCCGCCACGCTCTTTTCGGCACCCGCGTGCAGCGGAATGACCGTGTCGGCCAGCTGCGCCAGCGGTGAATCCTCGACGTTGACCAGCGCGATCACGCGCGCACCGGCCGCCTTGGCGGCCTCGGCGTTGCGCAGCAGGTCCGGGCTCTTGCCCGACTGCGAGATGACGATGAACAGTGCGCCGCGCAGCTGCAATGGTGCGGCGTAGACCGACCCCACCGATGGCGAGGCCGACGCGACCACCAGGCCCAGCTGGGTTTCCAGCAGATACTTGCCATAGGTGGCGGCGTGGTCGGAGCTGCCGCGTGCACAGGTGACCACGAACGGCGGCGGTGCAGCACGCAGGCTGGCGGCCAGGGTTTCCATGGTGGCGTGGTTGCGCGAGAACTGGCGCGCGACCACGTCGGCCGCTTCAGCGGCCTCGGCGAACATCAGGGTGGACGTGGGGTCTGACAGCGACATGGCAGGCTCAGGCAGGATCGGAAGGAAGGGGGCGTGCGCCGGCGGGGCGCATCGGCGCGGTCGAACCACGCACCACCAGCTGCGGCACGAAACCCTGGTTGTGCAGCGGCGCCGGCGCATCGTCGTAGGCATCGCTGCGCAGTTGCGCGATCAGCAGGCGCGCGGCGTGGCGGGCGATGTCCTCGGTGGCCTGCTTGGCGGTGGTCAGCGGCGGCCACGACTGGCGCGAGAACGGGCTGTCCTCGAACCCGGCAATGGACAGGTCGTAGGGCACGTTCATGCCGGCCGACTTGGCGGCGGCCAGTACGCCGGCGGCGATTTCGTCGTTGGAACCGAAGATGGCGGTGGGCGGCTCGCGCAGCGCCAGCAGGCGGCGCGCGCCGCGGAAACCATCGTCGAAGGTGTAGTCGCCCTGCACCACCAGATGCTTGTCCACGGTCATGCCGTAGTCCTTCAGCGCGGCTTCGTAACCGGCATAGCGTTCGCCAGAGGAGCGGTGCGAGCTGCCGCCCCAGAGGAAGCCGATGCGCTGGTGGCCCAGCTGGATCAGGTGCTCGGTGATCTCGTAGGCGGCCTCGCGGTCGTCCACGAACACACATGCGCCATCGGCCGGGTCTTCGGTGGCGGCGATGATGCGCACCAGCTTGATGCCGCGCGCGGTCAGCGCCTGGATCAGGTCGCGGCGCTCGGACATCGGTGCGGTCAGCACCAGCCCGGCCAGGCGCGAACGCTGCACCCAGTCGGCCAGTTCATCGGCCAGCAGCGGCGAGCTGGAATCGCAGGGATGGATCTGCAGCCCGAACCCGGTCTCGCGGCAGGCGGCGAGCACGCCGTTCTGCACGCCGATGATGTGGTATGGGTTCGGGTTGTCGTAGACCAGCCCGATCACGAAGGTGGTGCCGCTGCGCAGGTTGCGCGCGGACGGATCGGGTTCGTAGTCGAGCTCGGCGATGGCACGCAGCACCCGCGCGCGGGTGGCCTGCATCACCGAGGGCTCGTTGTTGATCACGCGCGAGACCGTCTTCAGCGAGACCTTGGCTTTCTCCGCAACGTCCTTGATGGTCGCTCTGCGCATGGGTTTTCCCTGGGGTTGGCTGCCGTCCATCATCGCCGATCAGGCCTTGTCCTGCGGCAGGCCGGCGCGATGCCCGATCACCGAATAGAACAGGATGTACAGGTAGCACGGCACCATCAGCAGAACGAACACCAGCTGGAAGTCGATGTGCTGCTTGAGCACGGCGAACAGCTGCGGAATGATCGCGCCACCGGCGATGCCCATCACCAGCAGGGCCGACCCGGTTTCGGTGAAGCGGCCCAGGCCACGGATCGCCAGCGGGAAGATGGCCGGCCACATCATGGCGTTGGCAAAGCCCAGCAGGGCCACGAAGGCTACCGACACATAGCCGTGGGTGGCCCAGGCGCCAAGGCAGAACACCACGCCCAGCACCGCCGAAATGGTCAGGTAGCGCGACTGCGAGACAACCTTGGGGATCAGCAGCAGGCCGACCACGTAGCCGACCAGCATCGCGCCCAGGGTGAGCGAGGTGAACATCTTGGTCTGGTCCAGCGGCAGGTCGAAACCGTGGCCGTAGGTACCGATGGCATCACCGGCCATCACCTCCACGCCCACGTAGACGAACAGGCACAGCACGCCCAGCCACAGATGCGGGAACTGGAAGATGCTGCGACGCTCGGCGGCACCGGCCGCAACCGGCGTGGCATTGGCTTCGGACGACTTGATTTCCGGCAGCGGCGAGAACAGCACGGCCACCGCCAGTAGCACCAGCAGGCCGGCCATGGCCAGGTACGGCGCGTGGATCTTGGCGGCGAATTCGTTGAGCAGCTGTGCCTTGGTGGCTTCGTCGGCCGCGGCCACGCTGGCCGACAGGTCGCCGATGCCGTGCAGCACTACGGTGCCGATCAGCACCGGCGCCAGCATGCCGGCGATCTTGTTGCAGATGCCCATCAACGCGATGCGCCGCGCCGCCGTTTCGATCGGCCCAAGGATGGAGATGTACGGGTTGATGGCCGTCTGCAGCAGGGCCAGGCCGCTGCCGATCACGAACAGGCCGCCCAGTGCGCCGGGGTACCAGCGCTGGGTGGCGAATTCGCCGAACAGCGCGGCGCCCCCGGCCATCACCAGCAGGCTCAGGCTCAGGCCCTTCTTCATGCCGGTGCGGCGCAGGATCCACGATGACGGCAGGGCCAGGAAGAAGTAGGACAGGTAGAACACCATCAGCACCAGGAAGGCGCCGACCTCGCTGAGTTCGAAGGCGAGCTTGACGAAGGTGATCAGCGGGCCGTTGAGCCAGGTGAAGAAGCCGATCAGGAAGAACAGCACGCCGACGATGGCGATGGAGGTGGCCACGTTCGGGCGCACGCTTGCAGCGGAAACGGCGGACATCGGGAAGGGCTCCTGCGGCGACGGCCGCAGAACGCGGCGTCGGAGAGTGGCTGGGAACAACGTTGTCACATTCTTTCGATGGACAACCGCGGTTTGTCAACTTCCCCGCGAGGCCGCGTGAACCTCGTGCTGCACTGCGCAACCCGATGGCAGCGGATCGTGCTGAATGCGCCGCAGCCCTTGAGCCCCGTGCAGCAACGGTTCCAGCGTGAAACCCATGCTCACGCCATGTAAACGTTTACTGCACGCCGCATTCGTTGCGACGCAGCAACGAAAGTGTCACGAACTCGTTGACATCGTTGTCAGCGCGGTTACAGACTCCGCCCCAATCGCCGCCCTCGAACCTTGGGGACGGCCCCACCTGCAGCAGGAGCCCGCGTGACCGCCAGCCACCCCGCCCCGGCCCATGTCCTGTCCCGAATCGCGCCCTCGTTCCTGGCCGCCGACGTCGGTGGCACCCATGTGCGCGTGGCCCGGGTCCAGGCCAGCGGTGATGCCGCCCATCCGGTGCAGGTGCTGGAGTACCGCAAGTACCGCAACGCCGACCATGCAGGCCTCAGCGCGATCCTGTCCGACTTCCTCGGCGAAGGCCCGCGGCCCACGCACTGCGTGGTCGCCAGTGCCGGCTACGCCCGCGAGGACGGCACGGTGATCACCGCCAACCTGCCGTGGCCGCTGTCGGCGCGCCAGGTGGAAGCCGACGTCGGCCTGCAGCGGGTCTACATCGTCAACGACTTCGAAGCCGTGGCCTATGCCGCCGCGCAGGTTGACGCCAGTGGCGTGCTGCACCTGTGCGGACCGGAAACCGCCGCCCGCGGCCCGACCCTGGTGGTCGGCCCCGGTACCGGCCTCGGCGCCGCGCTGTGGATCCCCACCGCGCACGGCCCGGTGGTGCTCCCGACCGAAGCCGGCCAACCGACCCTGGCCGCCAGCACCGAACTGGAAATGGCCATCGTCCGCCACATGCAGCGCGACCGCGCGCACGTGTCGATCGAACACGCGATCTCCGGCCCGGGCCTGATGAACCTGTACCGCGCGGTATGCGCGCTGCAGGGCCAGGCGCCGACCCTGGCCAGCCCCGACGCGGTCACCGCTGCGGCCATGGCCGACAGCGATGCACATGCGCGCCAGGCGCTGGATGTGTTCTGCGGCCTGCTCGGCAGCACCATCGGCGACATGGCGCTGTTCTACGGCGCCCATGGTGGCGTCTACCTGGCCGGCGGCATCCTGCCGCAGATCCGCGAATACCTGCACGCCAGCACCTTCGTCGAACGCTACCTGCAGAAGGGGCCGATGGGCGAAGCGCTGGCACGCATCCCGGTGAAGGTCGTCGAGCACGGCCAGCTGGGCGTGGTCGGCGCTGCCAGCTGGTACCTGCAGCAGCAGTCGGCCGCCTGACACCGCAACAGGCTTCAACGCAATCGCAGCACGCAGTACGTGGCACGCCAACGCACGGGACTTCGCCGCCGCCCCGCGCATGTCATCGCAACCGTAATCGAACACCGCCGCCGGCATCCAATCGAGTGATGAGGAGAGACATCATGAACACCCGCAAGACCCTGCTTTCGGCCGCCATCGTCAGCTGCATCGCCTTCAGTGCACATGCGCAGCAGGCCGGCCAGACCGCCACCGACCTGGATACCGTGCAGGTCACCGGCATCCGTGGGTCGATGGAAAAATCGCTGGACACCAAGCGCGAAGCCAATGCGCGCGTGGAAGTGGTCACCGCCGAAGACGTGGGCAAGCTGCCCGCGCACAACGTCGCCGACACCCTGCAGCGCCTGCCGGGCGTGAACATCAGCTCGTCCAGCGCCGACGAAGGCGGCTTCGACGAAGCCGACCGCGTCAGCCTGCGTGGTACCAGCCCGAGCCTGACCCAGACCCTGATCAACGGCCACACCGTCGGCACCGCCGACTGGTTCGTGCTCAGCCAGGGCAACAACGTCGGCCGCAGCGTGAGCTACTCGTTGCTGCCGTCGGAACTGGTGCGCTCGGTGGAAGTGAACAAGTCCTCGCAGGCCAAGCTGCAGGACGGCGGCACCACCGGTACCGTCAACATCCTCACCCGCAAGCCGCTGGAATTCTCCAAGCAGCTCACTGCGGAAGGCTCCATCGGCATGGTGCGTTCGGACCAGGCCAAGTCCAACGACCCGCAGCTGTCGGCACTGTTCAACTACAAGAACGACGAAGGCAACTTCGGCGTGATGGTGCAGGCCTTCAGCCAGAAGCGCGAGCTGCGCCGCGAAGCGCAGGAAATCCCGGGCGGTTTCTTTCAGATCGATCCGAATGGCACCGTGGCCAAGTCCAACCCGGACCTGGCCGGCGTATACGCGCCGGGCCTGCTTGGCTCGACCCTGTTCGAACAGACCCGCGAGCGCAAGGGCGGCCTGGTGTCGCTGCAGTTCAAGCCGATGGACAACCTGACCCTGGGCCTGGAAGGCTTCAGCTCGGAACTGAAGGCGAACAACTACAACCGCAACTTCATGCTGTGGGGTGGCCGCATCCTCAACGACCGCACCGTTGAAGATGCCAATGGCAACAAGATCCTGATTCCGGGCCAGGCCCCGAATCCGGGTTACGTCATCAAGGATGGCGTACTGTCCAACGCCACCTTCGCCGGCCAGGCCGACCGCGACTACGCGGTGTACGACATGATCTACCGCGAGTCGAAGGCCAAGACCAACTACATCACCTTCGATGCCGACTGGCAGATCAGCGACAACCTGGGCATGAAATTCCAGGCTGGCAGCACCAAGGGCACCGGCGAAACGCCGCGCCAGTACATCGCCGAAGTCAACCTGGCCCGTGGTGGCGGCGCCACCTGGGCAACCCACGGCAACGGCTCGCCGATCGACTGGAACGTCGGGGGCAACATCGGCCCGAGCGGCGTGACCGACTTCGGCACCTGGGGCAACCAGCAGGTCACCGCGATCGACAAGGAAAAGTGGGCCACGCTCGATTTCAACCAGTACTTCGCCGACGCTGGCGTACTGAACTCGATTGATTTCGGCGCCCGCTTCGGCGACCACAAGCGCGAGGCCAAGTCGCCGGAAGGCGCAACCCCGGGCGCGATCTGGAATGCGCTGAAGAATGGCGCCACCGCCAACTTCCCCGGTGGCTTCGCCAACGGCATCGGTGGCAGCTTCCCGCGTGACCTGTGGTACTTCACCCCGGGCGCACTGAAGGAAGCAGTGACCAACAACTCCACCTGGCTGTCCGGCAATGACGGCCCGACCGGCCGCCACAACTACGGCGCCGAGTGGACGGTGTCCGAGAAGAACTTCGCTGCCTACGTACAGGGCAACTTCAGCGGCGACCGCTGGAGCGGCAACGTCGGCCTGCGCTACGTCAACATCAAGCAGGATATCGATACCTACGCCGCCGCCACCGGCTCGACCGTGCCGGACGTGAGCAGCCTGTTCGGCGCGTGGACCCGCGAAGCTTTCGAGAACAAGCACAACCGTGTGCTGCCGAGCGCCAACTTCAAGTACGACCTGCGTGACGACCTGGTGCTGCGCGTGGCCGCCTCGCAGACCCAGACCCTGCCGGACTTCTCGGCACTGGGTGCCTCGTCCTACGGTTCGGACCTGAACCGGACCGGCGGTGGCGGCAATCCGAAGTTGAAGCCGGTGGTGTCGACCAACTTCGACGCCAACCTGGAGTGGTACTTCATGCCGCGCGGCATGTTGTCGATCGGTGCCTACTCGATGCGCCTGAAGGACTACGTCGCCTTCAGCACCGAGAAGGAAATGCTGTTCAGCGAGCTGACCAACCGTCTCGAGGAATACAACATCTCCCGCCCGCGCAATGCCGACGGCAAGGTGCGCGGTATCGAAGTGGCCTATGAGCAGCCGATCGGCGAGTACTTCGGTGTCAATGCCAACTACACCTACGCCGATGGCAGCACCGACCACACCTGGGCCGATGGCAGCGACAACCTGCTGGGTACTTCGAAGAACACCTACAACGTCGGTGCATACTTCGAGAACGATACCTTCGGTGCACGCGTCAGCTACACCCGCCGTTCGTCGTTCCTGATCGGCCTGTCCGGCGCCAACCCGTACTACCAGGATGACTTCGGCACCCTGTCGGCGTCGCTGAGCTACAAGGCCACCGACTGGCTGAGCATCAGCTTCGATGCGCTCAACCTCAACAACCCGACCTACAAGTACTACCAGACCGCGGCCATCCCGACCTCGTTCTACAGCAACGGTCGCCAGTACTACCTCAACTTCCGCTTCAAGTACTGATCCAGCGGCGGCAACATCGCCGAGTCGTGCACGCACGCCGGGCCTGGGTCATTCCGGGCCCGGCGTTTTTCATGTATAGCGTTCATCGCACCGTTCCAAGGAGTCGTACCGATGGTCAAGCCTTCCCGCGCCCGGATGCGCAGCGCAGTGCTGCTGGGCAGCCTGCTCGCCCTGTTGCCGGCACTGCCGGCACTTGCCGCCGACCCCACACCCGCCCCTGAAGCACCCGGCCCCCTGCTGCGCGCCGGCAGCCTGATGCTGATTCCTGCCCCGGCCACCGTGCAGCGCGGCCAGGGCAGCGGCATCACCGTCCGCGCCGACACCGTGCTGCAGGCCGAAGGCGAAGCCGCGCAGCGCGTCGCCAGCCAGTTCGCCGATCTGCTGGCCCGCAGCGGTGGTCCGCGCCTTGCACGAGCCAGCGGCAAGGCGGCAGGCACGTCGGGCAGCATCCGCTTCCAGATCGTGCCCACCTTCCGCGACAGCGGCGAAAGCTACACGCTGGAGAGCACCGCGCAGGGCGTGCTGATCCAGGCCGGCAACGAAACCGGCCTGTTCTACGGCGCGACCACCCTCGCCCAGCTCGCCACCGGCGGCAGCAATGGCGTGCTGCCGGCGGTGCAGATCCAGGACGCGCCGCGCTTCAGCTGGCGCGGTTTCATGCTCGATTCCGCACGTCACTTCCAGAGCCTGGACGAGATCAAGCGCGTGCTCGATGCGATGGCCGCGCACAAGCTCAACACCTTCCACTGGCACCTCACCGACGACCAGGGCTGGCGCATGGAGATCAAGCGCTACCCGAAGCTGACCGACGTAGGCAGCTGCCGCCTGCCGGCCGGCGACGGTGGCATCGATCCGGTCACTGGCAAGGAGCATCCGTATTGCGGCTTCTACACGCAGGACCAGATCCGCGAAGTGATTGCCTATGCCGCGAAGCTGCATATCCAAGTGATTCCGGAAATCGATGTGCCGGGCCACGCGACTGCCGCGATTGCTGCGTATCCGGAGCTGGGCACCATCGATACGCCGTTGAAACCGATCAGTGAATGGGGCGTGTTCCCCAACCTGTTCAACACTGAAGACAGCACCGTCACCTTCCTCGAGAACGTGCTGGAAGAAGTGATCGACCTGTTCCCGGCCAAGTACGTGCACGTCGGTGGCGACGAAGCAGTGAAGGACCAGTGGGAAGCGTCGAAGCAGGTGCAGCAGCGCATGCGTGCGCTGGGCATCAAGGATGAAATGGCCATGCAGAGCCACATCATCAAGCGCCTGGAGACCTTCCTGGAGGAGCACGACCGGCGCCTGATCGGCTGGGATGAGATCCTCGAAGGCGGGCTGCCGCCGCAGGCCACGGTGATGTCCTGGCAGGGCACCGAAGGCGGCCTGGCTGCGGCCAGCGCCGGCCATGACGTGATCATGTCGCCGGTCGGCTACCTCTATCTGGATTACCTGCAGACGGCCTCGCCGAACGAACCGCCCGGCCGCCCGACCCAGGTCAACCTCGGCAAGCTGTACAACTTCGAGCCGGTGCCGGCCGAGCTGGCCGCTGACAAGCGCGGGCACATCCTCGGCCTGCAGGCCAACATGTTCACCGAGCACACGCGCAGCTACGCACGCCTGCAGCACAACCTGTTCCCACGCCTGGCCGCCGTGGCCGAGACCGGCTGGAGCACGCCGGAACATCGCGATTTCCGCGATTTCCTCGCGCGCCTGCCGTCCCAGCTGCAGCGCTACCGTGCCTGGGGCCTGGCCTATGCGCAGACCCCGTTCGAAGTGGGCGTGGACTACACCGACAATCGCGCGGCCAACACGGTGACGGTGTCGCTGGCCAACCCGCTGGGCTATGAAGTGCGCTACAGCACCGATGGCCAGCCGGTGACCGCGCAATCGCCGTTGTACCAGCAGCCGCTGACCGCGACGCTGCCGACCACCGTGCAGGCCGCCGCGTTCTACCAGGGCCAGATGCTGGCGGCGAAACCGACCATTGCCACCTTCACCGCACAGTCGCTGCTCAGCCGCCGCAGCGATGAGCTGCTCAGCTGCGTGGGCAAGAAGGGCCTGGTGCTGCGCCTGGAAGACGATGGCCCACGCGAAGGCAACCGCGCGGTGTTCAACGTGGACATCTTCCAGCCGTGCTGGCGCTGGCCGCAGGCGCAGCTGGACGGCATCGGCAGCCTGGAGGTCCGCGCGGGGCGTATTCCGTACTACTTCCAGCTTGCCCACGATGAACCCAAGCGTCGCTTCGAGAAGGCCAAGCGGCCACACGGTGAGATGCTCGTGCGTCGTGGCGACTGCAGCGGCAAGGTGCTGGCGGAAGTGCCGTTGCCGGCCAAGCCGGATGCCGATGGCTTCGTGACCCTGCGTGCGGCGCTGCCGAAGGGGACGCAGGGCAGCGGTGACCTGTGCATCAACTTCACCGGCGACACGCGCCCGGCGATGTGGGTGCTGGATGAGGTGACCCTGGGGAAATGACGGCAGGCCTGTCCAGGTGGGTGCCGGCCTTGGTCGGCACCTCGGGAAGAGCATCCACGCATGGCGTGGATCTACGGGTAGGTGCCAACCTGGGTTGGCACGCCTTTACCCGCGCCAGCGCAGCAGCAGGTCGCGCAGCGGGGTCAGTGCGGTGGCCATGCCGGCGAGCACACCGACCGTGTTGGCGATGGCATCCATCGGGTCGGCCATGCGGTTGCTGGTCAGCGCACCCTGGGCAAATTCGATGCCGATGCCCATCAACACCAGGCCCACGCCCACCCACAGCAGCGGGCGGCCCCGACGGAACAGCTGCACCGCGCTGCCGGCCAGGATGAAGTAGGCGAGGAAGTGCTCGCCCTTGTCGCTGTTTTCCGGCAACGGAATCGGCGGCGGTGGAATCAGGCAGACCACGATCACCAGCAGTACTGCCGCCGCCCACAGCCCGGCCCACAACCGCGGCCGCCGCAGCGGCTTGATCGCCGGCAACACCTCGCTCACAGGCGCCAGCTCAGGTCACCCAGCTCGAAGGCCGGTTCGAAGTCGACGCCACGCTGCAGGCCGATGGCCTGGAAGCGCTCGCCCATCTCGGTCGGCAGGGTCAGCTTCTTCACCTGGTCGCGCAGCTGGATGCGGCCGACCTCATCGGTGCGTTCCTCGGCCAGCAGCAGCACCTGGTCCAGGCCGTTGCCGAGCAGGAAGCTGGCCTGGCTGCAGTAGCCGGCCAGCTCGAATCCGCCGTGCATGCCGGCCTCGGCCATCGCGGTGAAATCCACCGACGCGGTGATGTCCTGCAACCCCGGCCAGCGGTGCACGTCGTTGTGCACGTGGTGGCGGTAGAACGCACGCACGGTGCCATCGTCGCGGTCGTGCTGGTAGAACTCGCCGCGGCTGTAGCCGTAGTCGACGAACAGCATCGCACCACGCTGCATGCCACCGGCCACCGCCTGCAGCCAGTACGGCAGCTGCGGCAGCACTTCAGAACGGTAGCCTTCGGCGAAAGGCTTTTCCAGGTAGCGCTCGATATGGCGCACCGCACCGTTGAGCAGGATGTCGGCCGGCTGCGCGCCACGGATGAAGTTGCCCTCGGCGTCCAGCTCGACGGTTTCCTCGTAGACCTCGCCATCCCGGATCAGGAAGCGCGGGGTCGGCAGCGCGTCGATCACCTCGTTGGCGAACACCACCCCTTCCCAGTCCTCCTCGAACGGGCGGTCGACCCAGTCCACGCGCGCGGCCAGCTCGGCCGGCAGGTTCTGCTGCAGGCGCTGCTGCTGGCGCTCGCGCAGGTCGGCACTGGGTTCCAGGATGGCGTAGCGCGACGGCAGCGCATCCAGCTCGGCCAGGCGCAGCAGCACCGCCTCGGCAAAGGCGCCGGTACCGCCGCCCAGTTCCAGCATCCGCGCCTGCGCACCCAGCTGTGCAAATACCGGCGCCAGCGCATTGGCCACGCTGCCGGCGAACAGGCTGCCGAGCTCGGGCGCGGTGGTGAAGTCGCCACTGCCACCGAACTTGCTGGCGCCGGCGCTGTAATAGCCCCAGCCGGGGGCATACAGGCAGAGCTCCATGAAGCGCGAGAACGGCATCGCCCCGCCCTGGGCAAGGATCTCGGCGCGCAGGGCGGCCGCCAGCTGGTCGCTATGGGCCAGGGCATCGGCTTCGGGCAGGGGAAAGGTGGGCTGCATGGCGTCTTCGAATGCGGTGACAATGGTGCACAGGATAGCCGAGCCTTGGAGGACCCTCGATGAGCGATACCCACCCCGTGGTCCTGATCACCGGCAGCGCGCGCCGGATCGGTGCGGCCATCGCCCGCCAGTTCCACGCCTGTGGCTGGTCGGTGGTGCTGCACGCCAATGCCTCCAGCGCCGAGCTGCAGCAGGCCGCGTTCGATTTCGACAACGTGCGCCCGGGCAGCGTGCTGGCCCTGCAGGCCGACCTGCGTGACGCCGACGCCCTGGCCGACCTGGTGGAACAGGCGGTCACCCACTTCGGCCGACTGGACGCGCTGGTCAACAACGCCTCCAACTTCTTCCCCACCCCGCTCGGCCAGGTCACTGCCGAGGCAATGGACGAGCTGTACGCGGTCAACGCGCGCGCGCCACTGCTGCTGTCACAGGCGGCGGCGCCCTACCTGCGCCGCCAGCAGGGCTGCATCGTCAATTTGACCGACCTGCACGGCACCGACCCGATGCGCGACCACATCGCCTACACCATGGCCAAGGCCGCGCTGGAGATGGCCACCCGCGCGCTGGCGCTGGAGCTGGCACCGAAGGTGCGGGTCAATGCGGTCGCGCCGGGGGCGATCCTGTGGCCGGAACAGGGCAAGGACGATTTCGCCCGCGAGGCGTTGCTGGCGCGCACGCCGCTGGCACGGATCGGCACGGTCGAGGAGATCGCCGAAGCGGTCTACTGGCTGGTGGCCGAAGCCAGCTTCGTCACCGGCCACACCCTGCGCGTGGATGGTGGGCGCACGGTCAGTTGAGGTAGTGCCGGCCGCTGGCCGGCAACCGCCGTCATTCCAGGTCCACCACCTCGAACGCTTCGCCAAACTGCGCGTGCGCCCGCCACAGTGTGGCCAGGTCCTGCCCGCTGACCGGGTCGATGAAGCCCGGCGCGATGTCCGCCAGCGGCTTCAGCACGAACGCATGCTTAAGTTCCGGGCGCGGAATGCGCAGGTGGCCGGGGCCTTCCACCACCAGGTCGCCGTAGAACACCACGTCGATGTCCAGGGTCCGGTCGGAGAAGCGCGGCCCGCTGCGATCGCGGCCGTGCGCGTCTTCCAGCGCATGCAGCCAGTCGTCCAGTTCCTGCAGCGGCAGATCGGTCTCGATCGCCACCGCATTGTTGAGGAAGGCCGGGCCATCGAAGCCGACCGCGGCAGTACGGTAGGCGGGTGACACCTGCAGTGCGCCAAAGCGCTCGCGCAGGGCCGTCACCGCGGCGTGGAGGTAGCGGCGGGGCTGGACGTTGCTGCCCAGGCTCAGGAGCACGGTGGTCATGCGGTTCAGGTGACGGCACTTGGGGGGGCGTGGACATGCCGTCGTCACGGCGGCCTGCCTACAATCCGGGACGCACATGATAGGGCACCGACATGACCTATTGCGTTGGAATCGAGGTGGACGAAGGCCTGGTCTTCGCTGCCGACACCCGGACCAATGCCTCGCTGGACGATGTGCGCGTGCACCGCAAGCTGCACGTGTTCGAGTACCCCGGCCAGGCAGCCTACGTGCTGATGGCGGCTGGCAACCTGGCCACCACCCAGCTGCTGGTGTCACGCCTGGGGCGCGACGCCAGTGAACGGCGCACGCCCAACCTGCGCGACATGACCCATCTGTTCGAAGCTGCCGAGTACGTCGGCCAGCTGCTGGTGGACAGCCAGGTGCACAGCAGCCAGAGCGAGCACGGCCATGACGGGGTCAACACCCAGGCGACGCTGATTTTCGGTGGCCAGATCGCTGGCGAGCGGCCCGGGCTGTACATGATCTATCCGCTCGGCAACGCCATCGCCGCTTCGCCGGAGACGCCCTATCTTCAGATCGGTGAGTCCAAGTACGGCAAGCCCATCCTGGACCGCATCCTCAGCCCGGCCACACGCCTGGAGGACGCGGCGCGCACGGCAATCGTGTCGCTGGATTCGACCATTCGCTCCAATCTGTCGGTAGGCCTGCCGATCGACCTGACGCTGCTGCGTGATGGTGACCTGCGCATCGGGCAGCAGCTGCGGCTCGGCGCGGATTCAACGTTGTATGCGGACATCCACCAGAACTGGTCACGGCGGCTGGAACAGGCGGTGGACGCCCTGCCGCGGTTTCCCTGGGAAACTACCGAACGGTAGTGCCGGCCGCTGGCCGGCAACCGCATTGATCCCGCCCCACAGGGATGCCGGCCAGCGGCCGGCACTACCGGGGCATCAGCCCAGCGCTTCGGCCGCTGCGCGGAAGACCAGCTGCATCTGCTGCGGCTGGAACAGGCGATGGACGCCCTGCCACGCTTCCCCTGGGAAACTGCCGAGCGGTAGTGCCGGCCGCTGGCCGGCAACCGCGTTGATCCCACCACACAGGGATGCCGGCCAGCGGCCGGCACTACCGGGGCATCAGCCCAGCGCTTCGGCCACGGCGCGGAAGACCTGCTGCATCTGCTGCGGCTGGAACAGGCGGTGGACGCCCTGCCACGCTTCCCCTGGGAAACTGCCGAACGGTAGTGCCGGCCGCTGGCCGGCAACCGCGTTGATCCCGCCACACAGGGATGCCGGCCAGAGGCCGGCACTACCGGGGCATCAGCCCAGCGCTTCGGCCACGGCGCGGAAGACCTGCTGCATCTGCAGCGGCTTGTGCAGCACATGCACCTCCACGCCGTCCGGGAAGGCATCGGCCGCGACCGGCACTGCCGGGTCTTCCAGTACCAGTGCCGGGCCGCGATAGCCCAACGTCGCCATCTCGCCCAGCAGCTGGCTGGCCGGCAGCAGCTTGGAGCCGGCATCGGCAATCACCAGCGCGGGCATCGCCTCCTGCTGCATCCAGCGCAGCGCTGCCGGGCCATCGGAAGCCAACTGCAGCTGGTAGCCCTGGCTGGACAGCGCATTGCCCAGCAGCGATAGACGCGTGGCTTCGCCATCGACCACCAGGATCGATTGGCCGCTGCCCAAGGCCACCAGCTGTTCGATCGGCTCGCTGCCATCGATGGCGTCGTGCATCGGCAGGCGCAGTTCGAAGCAGGTGCCCTGCCCCGGCTGGCTGCTGACGTGAATGCTGCCGCCGGCACCTTCAACGATGCGCTTGCAGGAAATCAGCCCCAGGCCAGTGCCGTCGGCCTTGGTGGTGAAGAACGGATTGAACAGGTGCGACAGCGTGTCCGCATCCATGCCGATGCCTTCGTCGGCGACCCGTATGTGCATCCAGTCCACGCCATCGCGATGGCCGGCATGGCTGGCAGTCAGGCTCAGGCGGCCACCGTTGGGCATCGCCTGTATCGCGTTGAGCGCCAGGTTCAGCATCACCTGCTGCAGTTCGGTGTAGTTGGCGTCGACCACCAGGCCTTCGTCCTGCACCTGCAATTCCAGGCGCACCGCATCAGGCACGTTGCTGCGCAACAGCAGTGCCACCGCATCGAACAGGCCATCGATCTCGATGCGCTCGCTCGGTTTGCGCGAACCGCGCACGAACGACAGCATCGATTCGGCCATCTCATGGCCACGGCGGCCGCACTCGGCGATGACATCGGCCAGGTGGTGCAGCTGCGGATCGTCGGTACGCGCCTTCAGCAGGTCCGGCATGATCAGCAACGGCTGCAGGATGTTGCGCAGGTCGTGGCTGAGCCCGGCTGCGAGCAGCGACAGGCTTTCCAGGCGCTGTGCGCGCATCAGCTCGGTTTCCACCCGTGCGCGCTCGATCGCGCTGCGTGCATCGCGGATCGCACGTGCCACCGCCGACGGCAGGCGCGCCGGCTGGTGCTTGATGATGTAGTCATTGGCGCCCTTCTGCAGCGCCGCCACCGCATTCTCCTCACCCATGGTGCCGGAGACGAAGATGAAGGGTACTTCCGGCGAGGTCTCGCGCACGATGCGCAGCGCATCATCACCGGAAAACCCCGGCATGCTCAGGTCGGACAGCACGATGTCCGGCTGGAACGCGGCCAGTGCCTGGCGCAGTTCGGCCTCGCTCTCGACACGCTCGAAGCGGGCCTCCAGGCCCGCTTCGAGCATCTGTTCGGACATCAGCTCGGCATCTTCCGGTGAGTCCTCCACCAGCAGGATGCGCAGCGCCCCCAGGGCGGGACCGGTCAAGGGCATGGGCTCACTCGAGTTCCGGTGCCTGGTTGATCAACGCCCAGAACTTGCCCAGCGTCTGTACGGCGCCGAAGAACTGGTCCACGTCCACTGGCTTGACCACATAAGCATTCACGCCCATGTCCCAGCTCCGGGCCAGATCGCTTTCCTCGCGCGAGGACGACAGGATCACCACCGGCAGGCGCTTGAGCTCTTCGTGTTCGCGGATCTGCCGCAGCACTTCCAGGCCATCCATGCGCGGCATCTTGATATCCAGCAGCAGCACCGCCGGCAGGCCTTCCTCGCGGTTGGCGAAGGCACCACGGCGCAACAGGTAGTCCATCACTTCCACGCCATCCTCGACGTGCACGATGGGGTTGGCCAGACGCGCCTCTTCCAGGGCGTCGATCGCCATTTCGGCATCGGCCGGGCTGTCTTCGGCGAGAAGAATGGTGCGCAAAGTGGTCATGCAGAAGGCCCTTGTTTGTCCGCATCGATCGCGGGAGGCAGGTAGAAGTGGAAGGTGGCGCCGACGTCCGGTTCAGCCTCGGCCCAGATACGGCCGCCATGACGGGTGAGCACGCGGCGCACGCTGGCCAGGCCGATGCCGGTACCCGGGTAGTCGCTGGCCTTGTGCAGGCGCTGGAACACGCCGAACAGTTTGCCGGCATAAGCCATGTCAAAGCCTGCACCATTGTCGCTGACCGTGAACTGATGACCGCCGTCAGGCTGCGGCTGGTAGTCCACGCGGATCTTCGCCGGTTCGCGGTTGCCCGAGTACTTCACCGCGTTGCCGAGCAGGTTCAGCCAGACCTGGCGGATCATGTTCTCATCGCCGACCACGATCGGCAGCGGCGCGATGCTCCACTCCACCTGGTGCACATGGCCACTGTTCTCCGCCTCGGCCTGCAGGTTGGAATCGAGCATGGCACGGGTATCGGCCACCAGCGACTGCATGTCCACCGCCTGCTGGCGCATCGCCGCGCGGCCCAGGCGCGAGTAGACCAGCAGGTCATCGATCAGCGCCGCCATGCGCCGGGCCGAACTGGAGATCACGTCCAGGTAATGACGGCTCTTGTCATCGGCGGCGTCGCCGAGGTGGCGCGACAGCTTGTCGGAGAATCCGGCGACGTGGCGCAGCGGTGCGCGCAGGTCATGCGAGACCGAGTAGCTGAAGGCCTCCAGCTCGCGGTTGACCTCGGACACCTGCGCGACCTTGCCTTCCAGCTGGCGGTTGAGCTCTTCAACGCGCAGCTGGACTGCGCGTTGCATGGTGACATCGCTGACCGTCAGCAGCACCACTTCATCATCGGTATCGGGCAGCGGCATGCGCCGTGCGTTCAGCAGCATGTAGCGCGCCATGCCGTCGGCGGTGCGCTGTTCGTGCTCGAAATCCCACAGCTCGCGGCCGCGCAGCAGCACGTCGGACAGGCGTTGGCGCACGACAGCGTCCTTCCAGGCACCGTCGCCGACGTTTTCCAGCAGCAGGCCATCGGCGCGTTCGTCCTGCAGCCCGTACAGCTCGGCGAAGGCGGGGTTATGCAACTGCACGCGCAGGTCGCGGTCGAGCAGCACGATGGGTTCGCGCACGGTCTGCAACACCGATGCCGCGCGTGCCGCCGAGCGCAGCGATTGGCGTTCGGCGTGCAGGCGCCGCCCGATCTGCCGCTGCAGGAGCCAAAGCACCAGGCCGAGCAGTCCCAGCTGGATCACCAGCGAACTCCAAGACACCAGCTCGGTCTGCTTGCGCTGGCGCGCCGCCTGCTCGGCCCGCAGTGTCAACAGTTGCTGTTCGCTGGCCTGGAGTTCTTCCGCCAGGCCACGGATCGGATAGCGCGTGCTCAGGTCCTTCACCAGCTCGCGTTGATCGCTGTTGGGTTCAGATCTGGCCAGCTCGCGGGCAAGCGCCATCCGCCCTTCCAGCATCGATTCGATACGGCCGATGCGGATCAGCTGGTCAGGGTTGTCGCGGGTCATCCGCCCCAGTTCGGCCAAGCGACCGGGAATGTCGTTGGCTGCGGCCATGCGCTCGCGCAGCCCGGGTGCGTCCACGCCCTTGGACAGCGTCAATGCGGCCGATTCGACGTCGCGCACATCAGCCTGCAGCTGCTGCAGGGCCACGCCCACCGCCTGGGTATGGTTGACCCAGGCCATTGCCTGCTCGTTGTCCTGCTGCAGTTTGCGCAGGGTCAACCACGGCACCACGATGATCGCTGCGGCCGCCAGCGCCAGGGCCGGCAGCCGCCAGCGGTCCCAGATGTCGTCACTGAAAACCAGCGCCATAGTTCCTCTTCAGCACGGCCGCAGGGCGTCGGCCGGACCCTGTCCGGCTGCGGCGGAACCGGCAATATAGCGCAGGCGGTCACAACGCAGGGGTTTCCCCTCTGGTTGGCTGAACAGGTTCGCAGTCCTCAGACCTGTAGAGGCGGGCCATGCTCGGCTGCCTTGGAGTTCCAGCCGAACATGGCCGCGACCCTACAGCTCAACGGGCGCCCCGCGAGGGGGCGCCCAACGGGTTCAGCGCTTGGCGGCAGCGCTGACCTTCAATGCAGCTGCATCAACGCGGGTCACGCCCTTGATGCCCTTGGCGGTGGTGACGGCCTTGTCCTTCTCGGCCTGGCTCGCTACGGCACCGCTCAGGCTGACCACGCCGTTCACGGTTTCCACCTTGATTTCGGTACCCGGAACGTTGCTGCTGGCGAGCAGGTCGGCCTTCACCTTGGTGGTGATCCAGGTATCGGTCACCGGCTCGTTGGAATCGTGGCGATCAGCATGGGTCGCCGGGTGCGCGCTGGTCGGCGGGCTCTTCGCGGCCGGATCCTTGGCGAATGCGGCCGAGGAGGACAGCGCCAGGCCCAGCGTCAGGGCGGAGGCAATCAGCGTGCGGGTCGTATTGCTCATCGTGTCGTACTCCTTCGGAATGTGCTGCCAGTCTGGACAAACCGGCGTAGAGCAGGCGTGGCGTTGCGGTCATGCCGCTGTGAATCGGGCTACCTGCAACGACAACCGTTCAGCTTTGGCCCGTGAGCCCGCGTCGTTTACCCTGCCCTTCCCACTGCCGGAGCTCTGTCATGCGCCCCGACCTGCAACTGGCCCTGATCGGCTACGGCCTCGCCGGCCGTGTCTTCCACGCACCGCTGATCCAGCACACACCCGGCCTGGTGCTGCACAGCATCGTCAGTTCGCAGCGAGACACGTTGCTGCGCGCGTTCAGCGACGTGCACGTGCGTGCCACGCCGCAGGAGGTGTTCGACGACCCGGCGGTGGATGCCGTAGTGATCGCCACGCCCAATGAACAGCACGCGCCGCTGGCGATCGCAGCGCTGGCCGCCGGCAAGCACGTGCTGGTCGACAAGCCGTTCGCGCTGGATGCCGCTGAAGCCGAAGCCGTTCTGGCTGCGGCACGCGATGCCGGACGCATCGCCACCGTCTTCCAGAACCGGCGCTTCGATGCCGACTTCCTCACGCTGCAGGCGCTGCTTGCGGACGGGACACTGGGCGACATCGCCGAGTGCCATGTGCATTTCGATCGCTATCGCCCGCAGGTGCGTGACCGCTGGCGCGAGCAGGACGGTCCCGGCAGTGGCCTGTGGTACGACCTGGGCCCGCACCTGCTGGACCAGATGCTGGTGCTGTTCGGCTGGCCCGAAGCGATCGATGCTGATCTGGCCGTGCAGCGCGATGGCGGCAGCGCCATCGATTACTTCCACGCCGTGCTGCACTACCCGCGGCATCGCGCGATCGTGCATTCCGGCTCCCTGGTGGCAGCTCCCACGCCGCATTTCAGCGTGCATGGCAGCAAGGCCAGTTGGACCAAGCACGGCCTGGATGTACAGGAAGCGCAGCTGCGCCGCGGTGTGGCGCCCGGTGCGCCCGGCTGGGGCATCGACCCGCGGCATGGCGAGCTGGTGCGCTGTGATGCCGAGGACAACGTGCAGCGCGGCACCGTCGACAATCTGCCCGGTGACTACCGTCGGTTGTATGCGCAGTTCGCCGCGGCCATGCATGGCGACTGCGAAGCCACGGTCGATCCGGTGCAGGCGCTGCAGCTGATGCGGCTGCTGCAGGCAGGCATGGACAGTGCGCGCGAAGGGCGGCGGATCGCGTTGGGGTGATCGGCAGGGCTGCGCCCTGCACCCGTGGTAGTGCCGGCCGCTGGCCGGCAACCTCAACAGCAACAGCAAAAGCCGGCTATCCGTGGGATGGCGGGGTGGGTCCGGTTGCGGGGGACGCCGTAAACCCTTCCCTGGGGGCTTGGCCGCGGCATCCATGCCGCGGACACCCCCGCAACCGGACCCACCCCGCCTTCGACAGTTTCCCGCGGCTGTTGGTGGGTGCCGACCGTTGGTCGGCACAGTAGATCCACGCCATGCGTGGATGGCGTGGAAATGATCGGAATGCGCTCGTGTGGCCTCATGGGGTCAGAGCCCTCTCCTGCGGAAAGGGGTCCGACCCCAGCAAGGCTTACGACTTCTTGATCGCGTGGCCGCCGAATTCATTGCGCATCGCCGACAACAGGCGGTCGGTGAACGAATTGGATTCACGCGAGCGCAGGCGTTCCAGCAGCGACAGGGTGATCACCGGCGCCGGTACATCCAGTGCGATCGCTTCGGCCACGGTCCAGCGGCCTTCGCCGGAATCCTCGACATACGGTGCGATGCCATCCAGCGAAGGATTCCGCTTGAGTGCTTCGGTGCTCAGGTCCAGCAGCCAGGAGCGCACCACGCTGCCGTGGCGCCACACCTCGGCCACCTGGGCCAGGTCCAGCTCCATCTCCTGCTTGCGCTCCATCAGCGCGAAACCTTCGGCGTAGGCCTGCATCATTCCGTACTCGATGCCGTTGTGGACCATCTTGGTGAAGTGGCCGGCGCCAGACGGACCGACACGTGCCCAGCCGCGATCCTCGGCCGGTGCCAGCGTGCGCAGCAGCGGTGCGATCTGCTCCACCACCGACGCTTCGCCACCGACCATCAGGCTGTAGCCTTCCTGCAGGCCCCACACGCCACCGCTGGTGCCGCAGTCGACGTAGCCCAGGTCGTCTTCGGCCAGCGCCTTGGCGCGACGGATCGAGTCCTGGTAGTTGGAGTTGCCGCCGTCGATGACGATGTCACCCTCGGCCAGGTGCGGAGTCAGCTGAGCCAGGGTCTGGTCGACGGTTTCGCCGGCCGGCACCATCAGCCACACCACGCGCGGCACCGGCAGCGCGGCCACCGCGGCGGCCAGCGAATCGACCACCTCCAGGCCGGCCTCGGCGGCGCGCTGGCGGGCACCTTCGCCCGGGTCGTAGCCGACCACGCGGTGGCCGCCGCGATGCAGGCGCTGGGCCATGTTGGCGCCCATGCGGCCGAGGCCGATCATTGCAATATCCATTGTTTCACCTTCAGTTGGGGTCTAGGGTCAGGCTGCCTGGCCTGCCGGTAGCCGCGCAGTGGCGCAGCTGCGCCTCGCGCCAACGCCGGTAGAGCGTGGTATGCAGATTGTGCACCGCCAGGTCGATCGAAAAGGGGGTTCGCGGGTTGCGGTCAAGCAGGCGGGCGATGTGGTAGCCGATGGGACGTATACCGCGCGGATGCACATAGATCACGAACTGCTGGTAGAACGGATCGTCCAGCAGGCGGTCCATGCGTGCCAGCGTGGCGTGGTAGCGCGGTTCCAGCCGTGCACGAAGGTCCGGGTCGCGCTCGAACAACAGGCGTTCGAAGTAGCGCCGGCCGATACGCGGGATGTCCTGCGCCAGCGCCCACAGCTCGGCATTGCGCTGGTCGTACCAGGCAAGGCCGCCGTGCGCGGCCAACGCCTGCGCGGCCTCCTCGCCCACCGACACCACCACGAAGTTTTCGGCCTGGTTGCTCAGGTCGTCCAGCATGCCCTTGTCGTACACATGTTCGATGAAACCAGGCACACCGACGAAGGCCTGGCGGCCCATCGCCGAGGTGCGCACCGCCTTGCCATCGGCAAAGTAGTCACCGGCGTGTGCGCCAAGCAGGATGCTGTCGGTATCGTGCAGCGCGAGGAACGTACCGATCGACAGTTCTTCTGCGGAGAATCCAGCGTCGAAGGCCGCATCGCCATACAGCTCGCGCTGTGTGGCCAGTTGTGCGACCTGGCGACCGACTCCACATTCAGCGCGCACATTGCCGCTGTAGAACGCCTGCAGCGCCTGGCTGTTGCCCGCAGTGGGCACGAAACCACGGCCGAAGCTTCGCGTGCGCTGCCAGCCTTGCGCCTGTGCGCCGTGCAGGCCGAAGCCGATCCAGCCCAGCTGCAGGCCAGAGAAACGGAATCCTGGATTGCCCTGCAGTGCAGTCGCGGCACGTTGCGTGGCTGCCCCCAGCTCAAAGGCGTAGGCGCAGATCGTGGCCGGATCGTCCAGCAGTTGTTGCAGCAGTGCCTGGCGCGAGGCAGCCGGCAGATCCACGGGCCAGCGCACGTGCAGGTCACCAGCTGCCTGCGCCGCCGCCAGCGAGGCACGCGTGCACACGGGGCCGCCCTGCACCTCGGGCAAGGCAACCGCCGCGTCTTCGAAGCGCCAGCCCAATCGCTGCAACAGGCCCTGCACGCAGTCGACAGACGTGGACGCGGCGCCCAGCGCGGGCACCAGCAGCAGCGCCACGCCCATCAGCCCGCCACGCACACTCACCCCAGGTCCGTGGGGGCCGCTGCGGGTTCGGGCGTTGTCGCCGCCGGGGGCGCGGCAGCGTCCGCAGGCAGGTACTGCTGCAGGCGCTGGAAGAAGCGTCGATAGAACTCGGCATCGGTGACCGTGCTGCTGGCCACTTTCACCAGCGAATCGTCATTGCTGCCGAACGGCAGCGATACAGATCCGAGCGCACCGACGCCAACACTGGCCGAGGTCGGACTCTTCTTCAACGCATAGCGATCCTGCACGGCACTGACGAATACCAGTGTCTGGCTCCCGCGCGGTGCGCAGGAAATACGCAGCACCAGCTGCTCGTGATCGTCCTCGCGCGGCTGGAAGTTCTTGTTGCCTTCCACCTGTGCCGCGTCGGAACGGGCGATGGCATAGCCCTGGCTGAGCAGGGTGCGCCGTGCGGCCTCGCAGGCGTCACCGGGACGGCCATCAACGGTGCGCGAGAAGGTGTCGCCGGAATCAAAGGATTCGCGAAGCAACGTGCTGTCAGCGGCGCGGCCACCACAGGCCGACAGGATCAGGGCGCTGGCGAGCGCCACGGCAACACTGGAAAGACGGGAGGCCCGCATGGGTACTCCTGCGAGGACGGTACCGCCAAGGGTAGTCCTGCGGCCGTGTGCGGCAGGTCGAAAGTACGCCCGCCAGCCCCCGCCGTTGCTGCCGGTTCATGCACGGAAAAGGGGACGGAGGGGATTAAGTCGTTTGTGGCACTTCGCCCCGCCACGCATGGCACGGCGCTACCGTGAACGAGGTCCCCCAAACGAAAAAAGGGCCGGCAATGCCGGCCCCTCGGGTATCACATGCCGTCGCCGGCTCAGTCCGCCCAGCGGCCGGCACCGGTGGACTGCGGCAGCACCTGCGCCGACAGCGGGCGGTCGTTGGCCAGCAGGTTCACCGCGTCGGCCAGGATCGAGGCTGACTCGCGCAGCAGCGGGTCCGGGCGCTTTTCGGCAGCCTTCTCGCGCGCGGCATCCTTGACGATGTCGCGCTCGTTGCCGGTCAGGCCGTCATCGCTGCTGTCATCGGCCAGCGGGTCCAGGGCCAGGCCCAGCTCCTTGCGCTGCACCTGGCGCTCCTTGCGCTGGGTATCCTGGCGCTCGCGCTCAGCGCGACGGGTCGCCTCGTTGAGCGAGATGTACTTCTTCGCCGCTTCGGTGCGGAACTGCTGCACGTCCTCGTTCCACCACTGGAACTCCTTGTCGGTGGCGATGCGCGCGTCGTGACGGGTTTCCAGCTTCGGCAGCAACGGCGCGAAGTTGCCGTACTGGGTGTGCGGCACGGCGGCGATGCGGGTCCACGGCAGTGCGTTGTCGTAGGTGCTCTCGCCGAACTCGGTGGCATCGACGCTGGCCGGGAACGCCAGGTCCGGCACCACGCCCTTGTGCTGGGTGCTGCTGCCGCTGATGCGGAAGAACTGGGCAATGGTCAGCTTGACCTGGCCGAAGCGCTGGGTCTCGCCGCTCGGCCAGCGGTCAAGGTCGACGATGTTCTGTACGGTGCCCTTGCCGAAGCTGGTTTCACCGATCACCAGGCCGCGACCGTAGTCCTGGATGGCGCCAGCGAAGATCTCCGAGGCCGAGGCCGAACCACGGTTGATCAGCACCGCCAGCGGGCCATCCCACGCCACGCCCTGGTTGCGGTCGCTGTTGACGGTGACGCGGCCACCGGATTCGCGCACCTGCACCACCGGCCCCTGCTCGATGAACAGGCCGGTCAGTTCGATCGCTTCATCCAGCGAACCACCGCCGTTGTTGCGCAGGTCCAGCACCACGCCGTCCAGCTTGTCGTTCTTGAAGCCGGCCAGCAGCTTGGCCACGTCGCGGGTGGCCGAGGCGTAGTCGGCGGCATTGCGGCGACGGCCTTCGAAGTCCTGGTAGAAGGTCGGCAGCTTGATCACACCGATCCTGCGTGCCGGCTCGCCGTTGGCAGCCGGGATGGTCATGGTCTCCCCCTTGGCAGCCTGTTCGGCCAGGCGCACCTTCTGGCGGGTCAGCACCAGGGTGTGGTGCTTGCCATCGGCGCCTTCGGCAGCCGGGATGAATTCCAGCTTGACCTGGGTGTCCTTGGCGCCGCGGATCTTGGCCACGACATCGTCGATGCGCCAGCCGATCACGTCCTCGACCAGGCCGGACTTGCCCTGGCCAACGCCGACGATGCGGTCACCCGGCTTCAGCGTGCCATCCACCGCGGCCGGGCCACCGGCAATGATCTCGCGGATGACCACCACATCGTCCTGGCGCTGCAGCTGCGCACCGATGCCTTCCAGCGACAGCGACATCGCCTGGTTGAAGTTCTCGGCGGTGCGTGGGGTGAAGTAATCCGTGTGCGGGTCAACGGCACTGGTGTACGAATTCATGAAGAACTGGAAGACGTCTTCGCCCTTCAGTTCATTGACCGACTTCTCCAGCGTCGCGTAGCGCTTGTCCAGCGTCTTGCGGATGTCATCCGGCTTCTTGCCGGCCAGCTTCAGGCGCAGCCAATCGTTCTTCACCGACTTGCGCCACAGCTCATCGAGCTCGGCACTGCTGGCCGCCCACGGCACCTTCTTGCGGTCGTACTCGAAGCGCTCGTCGGTGGTGAAGTCCGGCTCCTGCTTGAGCAGCTTGCGCGCGTACGCCACGCGCTCGCCGACGCGCTGCTTGTAGACAGCGAACACCTGGAACGCCGGCTCCAGCTCGCCGCCCCGGATGGCCGAGGCGATGTTGGCCTCGAACGGTGCGAAGCGCGCCACGTCGGCCTGGGTGAAGTACTGCTTGCCACCGTCAAGCGTTTCGAGATAGCGCTTGAACACGTCCTTGGAGGTGGCCTCGTCCAGCGCGCGCGGGCGGTAGGCGTAGCGGCTGTCGGACAGCAGGCCGTACACCAGTTTGGAGGTGGTCACCTGGTCGGCGGTGGCCGCCGCGGGCAATGCGGGCGAGTCGGCCTTGGCCGCCAACGCCAGTGGCGCGACCAGCGCCAGGGCCATCAGGAATGCGGGGGCTTTGAATTTCATTGACGTGCTCGAAGGCGCCTTGCCAAGGGGAAGACTGCGGGGTGTTAAGACACCACGACAGTGCCGAAAGTTGCCGGGTTTGTCACCCGGCCGCGCTCGGTGGAAAACCAGCCTAGCCGGGCCGGTGTAGCAAATTGTGAATGCAGGCGAAGGCGTGCGGACCAACGGTCCGCTCCCACCTCAGGAGACGCCGGCGCTCTTGGCCTGCACGTCGGCGTGATACGACGAGCGCACCATCGGGCCGGAAGCAACATGGCTGAAGCCCAGCTCGTAGCCGTAGTCCTCCAGCGCCTTGTAGTCTTCCGGGGTCCAGTACTTCAGCACCGGGTGGTGGTGTGCGGTCGGCTGCAGGTACTGGCCGATGGTGATCATGTCCACGTCATGCGCGCGCAGGTCGCGCATGGTGGCCTTGATCTGTTCGAAGTCTTCACCCAGGCCGAGCATGATGCCGCTCTTGGTCGGCACGTCCGGGTGCTGGGCCTTGAAGTTCTTCAGCAGGTTCAGCGACCACTGGTAGTCCGCACCCGGGCGCACGTTGCGGTACAGGTCCGGTACGGTTTCGATGTTGTGGTTGAACACGTCCGGCGGGTTCTGCGCCAGGATCTCCAGCGCGCGCTCCATGCGGCCCTTGCCACGGAAGTCCGGGGTCAGCACTTCGATGCGGGTGCCCGGCGACTTCTCGCGAATGGCGGTGATGCAGTCGACGAAGTGCTGGGCACCACCGTCGCGCAGGTCATCGCGGTCGACGCTGGTCACCACCACGTACTTCAGGCCCATGTCGGCCACGGTCTGGCCGAGGCTGGCCGGTTCGTTGGCATCCGGCGGCTTCGGGCGGCCGTGGGCCACGTCGCAGAACGAGCAGCGGCGGGTGCAGACCTCGCCCAGGATCATGAAGGTGGCGGTGCCGTGGCCGAAGCACTCGTGGATGTTCGGGCAGCTGGCTTCCTCGCACACGGTCACCAGGCGGTTTTCGCGCAGCTTGGCCTTCAGGTTCTGCACGGCATTGCCCGAAGGAATGCGCACGCGGATCCAGGACGGTTTGCGCAGCACCGGCGCGTCGGCGAACTGCACCGGCGAGCGGTTGATCTTGTCACCGCCCAGCTGCTTGACCCCGGCCTGCAACGGCGCGGCGGACGGGGAGTCGCCCTGCACGATCTGCAGGGGAATGGAACGGGCGGTGGTTTCAGTCATGGCAGTTCCGGGGGCGGTCAGGCGGCCGCAGAAAGATCGGGCAGTTCGGGGGTGTGCTGCAGCAGCAGGCCGAACTGGCGGGCCAGGTGGTCCAGCAGCACCGGCTTGACGGCCTCCATCCCGGAGGGACCGCCCAAGTCTACCACCGAGGTCACCTGCAACCCCTGATAGCCACAGGGATTGATGCGGTGGAAGGGCTCCAGGTCCATGGCCACATTGAAGGCCAGGCCGTGGAAGGTGCAGCCGCGACGCACGCGGATGCCGAGCGCAGCGATCTTGGCGCCGCCAACATAGACGCCCGGGGCACCTTCGCGACGTTCGGCACCGATGTTCCACTCGCCCAGCGTATCGATGATGGCCTGCTCGATGCGGCACACGTAATCGCGCACACCGATGCCCAGGCGCGGCAGGCGCAGCAGCGGGTAGACCACGATCTGGCCGGGGCCGTGATAGGTCACCTGGCCGCCACGGTCCACATGCAGCACCGGGATGTCGCCCGGCGCCAGCACGTGCTCGTCCTTGCCGGCCTGGCCCAGGGTGAACACCGGGTCGTGCTCGACGACCCACAGTTCGTCGGCATCGGTGTCGCTGCGCTGGTCGGTGAAGCGCTGCATGGCGCGCCACACCGGCTCGTACGCCTGGCGGCCGAGGTCACGCACCAGCGCCGGACGCGGCGCACGGTCTTCCGGGGCGGCGTCGGCCGGGCAGCTGTCGGCTACAGCGTCCACTTCACTTCCGGGTGGTCGCGCAGCGCCTGGTGCGCCAGGTCGTACTGTTCGCGGCTCTCGGCCTTGAACACGATGCGGACGGACACGTACTTGCCGTTGGAGGAATGCTTCCAGCTGATGCGTTCATTGACGACATCGATGCCGGCAGCCAGCAGCAGGCGGGGGAGCTCATGTTCCAGGCCGCGGTTGGCCGGGCCCATGGCGCTGAGCTCGAACTGGCCGGGGAACTGGAAGCCGTGGTCGGGGTTGTCGGACTTGATTTCCATGGACCCATTATCGGGCCGCAGGGCAACAAACCCAAGAGTATTCATCAAAGTCAAAGGCGGCACGGGCGAGCCGCTGCGTTGCAGCGAGCGGCGGCGCCCCTGGTGGCCAAACGCCAGCTGACTGGAACCGGCGCGCTCCGGGCCAGATCCGGCCATGGCACCGATCGCACGCATGTAACGAATTGTGCCCCCCGGACAATGTTGTTTTCGGAACAGACAAGTGATCGGAAAGCGCTCGTTCCGTCACGTACTCACGCGTACCGTGTCGTTGCATAAATCGACAGACAACCGTCCCCTTCCCCATGAGCATTCCATCCATGCGTAGCGTCGCAGTCATCGGGCTTTCCGGCCTGCTGGCCGCCACCCTCCCCCTTGCCGCCCAGGCGGCCGAACAATGTGGCCCGGACGCGATGCGCGACCACCCGCCGCAGGTCAACTTCCGCGTCGACAACGACCTGTTTGGTGGCCGCCACCAGGACCAGGGCTATACCAACGGCGCGCAGCTGACCCTGGTCTCGCCCAACCTGGTCGACTACACCGACGACCCCTGCCTGCCGCGCATGGCGCGCTGGGTGAACCAGTACCTGGAAGGCCTGCACCCGGGCAGGTTCGAGCAGCAGAACATGATCTTCAGCATCGGCCAGGGCATCTTCACCCCGACCGACCCGACCCGCCGCGACCTGATCGAGGATGACCGCCCGTATGCCGGCGTGCTGCTGGCCAGCTTCGGTTTCAACGCACGCAGCGGCGACCGCCTGCAGACCACCCAGCTGGCCGTGGGCGTGGTCGGGCCGTGGGCACAGGGCAAGCAGGTGCAGGATGCCGTGCACAACATCCTGGGCGACAAGAAGTTCGAGGGCTGGGACAACCAGCTGCACAACGAGCCGGTGTTCATGCTGACCCACGAGCGCATGCGCCGCTGGCCGGCCGATGCCAGCGTCAATGCCGGCGGCTGGGGCTGGGATGCGATCAGCCACTATGGTGGTGCGATCGGCAACCTGGAAACCAAGGCCAACGCCGGTGGCGAAGTGCGCTTCGGCTGGAAGCTGCCCGACGACTTTGGCAGCACGCCGCTGCGCCCGGCCGGCGAGAACACCGCGCCGACCCGTGGCGGCCGCCCCAGCGGCTGGTCCTGGCACCTGTTTGCGACCACCGACGCGGCATGGGTGATCCGCGACATCACCCTGGACGGCAACACCTTCCGCAACAGCCACAGCGTGGACAAGCGCCACGTGGTGGCCCAGGGGGGCTACGGCGTCGCAGTGATGCGCGGGCGCTGGAAGTTCGCAGTGGCGCGCTACCACAGTACCCGCGAGTTCAATGGCCAGCGCCAGTCGCCGGTGTTCGGCAGCTTCACCATCAGCCGCTCGCTGTAAGCGAGGGGCTGATGGTGAAGCGGGTAGGTGCCGACCGTTGGTCGGCACACCGGTTTGCATCGTTCGCTGCATAAGGCATTTCTTCCGCCGGGCATGACTCGGCGCCATTGCCCGGGCAAAGGCCGAAACGGGTGACCTCCAGGCCGCGTTGGCGCTCGACTGGGTCCACCCGATCACAGGCCAGCGACGAAGCGTGCTGAAAGTACAACTTCTCTCATGGCACGACCGCTGGCGCCACGCTATCTCTGTTCGCACTCCGAGCAGAGGTCCTGTCATGCACCATCATCCACATGCGTTTCGCATGGCATTGGGCATAGCAATTACCGCATGTGCCACCTTCTCGACCACTGCGTCGGCTGGCGATCTGGTTGAGCACTGGATGGAGACCTCACAGGAAGAGGTCCTCGCCTACTGGACGAATGAAAGACTCGCTGCCGTACCCGACAAGGGAGAAGCTGCCATCAAGCCACCGGGGCCGGATCCACTGCAGACCGACGGTGACCCATGGCGGGGCACAGGCCCACACCCTGCTGGTGTCGGGCGGCTTTTCCTGACCCGCCCGGATGGCGAGGACGCTTCGTGCACCGCCACCGTAGTCGACAGCCTTGGTGGCGACATCCTGGTGACAGCATGGCATTGCCTTGCGCAGCTGGACGAGCACGGTGCCGTCCACTGGAGTCGCCACCTTCTCTTCGCACCGTTTTTCGAGAATGGCACTGCGCCGCTGGGAAAGTATCCAGTACGGCGGATCGTCGCACCGCAGGCCTCAATTTCCGGCGCACTCGACACCAGTTTCCTGCAGACCCACACCGATGCATCCGGCCAGGGGCCCGCGCGCCACGCTGGCAGCCAGGCCATTCGCTTCGATGAGCGCCCCGCAACCGGTCCCCGCGTTACGTTCGGCTACCCCGTTTCAGCCAATGGCATCGGCCTCATCCCGCCAACACCCTGGTACGAATTCGGAAATCCCGAATACACCGGCCAGCAACTGGCTTATTGCGCCACTTCACGCGTTGAACTGTCACCGTGTCGACCCTTCGGTTCGGAGAAGATTCTTCAGTGGGGCCTTGTCTGCGTGCAGGGCCCGGGTTCCAGCGGCGGACCGGTGCTGGAAGCGTTTGATTTCGACAACGGCCATGGAATCGTTGTGGGAGTAAACAGCATGGGCGTGGTCAACGACGGCCGCGCCCATCTGTGTTCGGCCGAGACCGAGGCGCTGGCCGAACGTGCCTACTGGTACATCCAGCAGCGCACCCCGTGAAACTTCAAGGTTCTCCATTCAAGCCCGCATCGCGTTCCAACAGAGAAACGAAAAGGCCGGCATTCGCCGGCCTTTTCGTTCACCACACCTGAGCGTGGATCACTCCGATTCCCACCACATCCAGAAGCTGTCCCACAGGCGCTTGAAGAAGCCGGCCTGCTCGACGGCAGCCACGGCCACCAGCGGTGCCTCGGCGATGACCTTGCCATCCAGGGTGACCTTCACGGTGCCGATCTGCTGCCCGGCGGTGAACGGTGCTTCCAGGGTCTTGGGCACGTCGATGCTCGGCTTCAGGTCGTTGTAGCGGCCGCGCGGCACGCTGACCAGCATCGGCTGGGCCACGCCCAGCTGCACCTTGTCGGTGGTGCCCTTCCAGACCTTGTGCTCGGCCACGGCCTTGCCCGGCTCGTAGAGGCGGTGGGTCTCGAAGAAGCGGAAGCCCCAGTTCAGCAGGGCCAGGCTGTCATCGGCACGCTGCTTCTCCGACGCACCGCCCAGCACCACCGCGATCAGGCGCTGGTCGCCACGCTGGGCCGAGCTCATCAGGCAGTAGCCCGCCTCGGAGGTGTGGCCGGTCTTGATGCCGTCCACGCTGCCATCGCGCCACAGTAGCAGGTTGCGGTTCGGCTGCTTGATGTTGCCGACCTGGAATTCCTTGATCTTGTTGTACGCGTAGGTTTCCGGGTAATCGCGGACCATCGCGCGGCCCAGCAGCGCCAGATCGTAGGCGGTGCTGTGGTGGCCCTGTGCGGTCAGGCCGTGGGCGTTGACGAAGTGCGAGTCCTTCATGCCGATCTTGGCGGCGTAGCTGTTCATCAGCGAGGCAAAGGCCTCTTCGCTGCCAGCCACATGTTCGGCCAGGGCGATCGCGGCATCATTGCCGGACTGGATCGCCATGCCCTTTTCCATGTCTTCCAGGCGCGCGGTCTGGTTGACCGGGAAGCCGCTGTAGCTGCCATCGGTGCCAGCGCCCCCCTCGCGCCAGGCGCGCTCGCTCATCATCACCTGGTCATCCGCACGGACCTTGCCGTTCTTGACCTCGGCGGCGATCACGTAGGACGTCATCACCTTGGTGATGCTGGCCGGGGCCAGCTGCTCGTGGATGTTTTCACCAGCCAGCACCTGGCCGGTGGCGT
Source organism: Stenotrophomonas sp. YJH_SMC_6 (assembly GCF_059371335.1). Taxonomy (NCBI): domain Bacteria; kingdom Pseudomonadati; phylum Pseudomonadota; class Gammaproteobacteria; order Lysobacterales; family Lysobacteraceae; genus Stenotrophomonas; species Stenotrophomonas sp. YJH_SMC_6. Next base: position 118,072 of record NZ_JCAFUM010000014.1, read on the forward strand.
AATCCATCAGCACCCAGGCCTTGGACACGCTTGGCGCCGGGGCCGGCGGAGTGGCGACGGTGGCCGGGGCGGCGGCGGCGGCGGGCGCCGGCGTGGCCGGAGTCGGCAGCGGCGTCTGGGCGGAAGCCAGGCCCACCACCAGGGTGGCGGCCAGGGCGGTGGCGGCGGAACGGAAATTCATTGGACAGCAGGCTCCAGGGGACGGCCGGGAATGGAGGGTGGAACGTAACGGCCATTGTAAGGCCGGGGGAGCATGGGCCGGCAGCACCGGCCCGGGCGGATCAGTCCTTGACGATCTGGGGCGAACCCAGGCCCAGACCGGCGATGCGACCGACAAGTTCCGCCGCACTGGCATGGTCGCTTGCCGGAACACGCAGGCGGAACAGGGTGCGGCCACCGGCGGCGATGTCGCTGATGGTCGCGCCGACGATGCCGGCGGCACTGAGCTGGCCCATCGCGCGGTTGGCGTTGTCGCGGTTGGAGAAGCTGGCGACCTGCACCATCACCGCGCCGACCATCTGCTGCGACAGGCTCGGAGCCGGCGCGGAGGTGCGCACCACCGGCGCGCTTGGCGGCAGGCTGCTGACCGCCACGTCCGGCGCGGTGCTGGCCACGCCCCGGGTGGTGGCCGGCTGGCCGCGCGCCGGGGCGCCATCGGTCGGCAAGCGGTTGACCAGGCGATCGATATCACTGTCGGTGGAAGCACGTGGCGCCGGCACCGGGCGCGCGCTGGCCACTGCAGTGGTGGCAGCCGCTTCAGCCGCGCGACGCTCGCGACGCGACGGCTTCTGCGCCATCAGGTTGCTCTCGCCCGGTTGCAGCGCGCGCACCTCGACATTGCCGGTACCGCGTTGGGTGATGCCCAGGCGCACGGCGGCGGCATAGCTGAGATCGACCACGCGGCCGTCATGGAACGGACCACGATCATTGACACGCACGATCACCGACTCGCCGTTGTCCAGGTTGGTCACGCGGGCGAAGCTGGGCAGCGGCAGCGTCTTGTGCGCGGCAGTGAACTGGTACATGTCGTAGACCTCGCGGTTGGAGGTCAGGCGGCCGTGGAACTTGGCGCCGTAGTACGACGCTGTGCCGCGCTCGACATAGTTGCGGGTGTCGTCGAGCACCTTGTACGACTTGCCCAGCACCACGTACGGCGACTTGTTGCCGATCGCCGATCGTTCCTCGGCGGTCACTTCCGGCTCGGGGATGCAGGCCACGTTGGGAACGTAGTCTGGCGTGCTGTCACGCACGCCCGGCTTGTACAGGCCACCGGCAGTGTAGTTGCCGCGGGTGCTCAGGTCTTCCTTGGCCGCCGCATATGGCGAACCTTCAGGGCAGTGCGCCGGTCGCGAACCACGCCCCTGCACCAGCGTGCCGCTGGACTTGCCACCATGGCCGGCCGTGGCCGGCTGCTTCGGCGCGCTGCTGCAGGCCGCCAGCGCGAAGACGATCAAGCTCGGGACCAACCATCTGATGTTCATGCCGGGGGCAGCTCCTGTCCGGCGATGGCCTGGGACAGCTGGAACACGGCCATCGCGTACATCTTCGAGAGGTTGTAGCGGGTGATCGCGTAGTAGTTCTGGAAGCCCAGCCAGTACTGCTTGCCGGTGCTGCCTTCAAGCGTGATCGGCGTGGCCGTGGCGCCCGGCTGCGCCGGCGCGCTGGGCTGGTAGCCGCGCTGTGCCAGGTCGGCCAGCGACCAGGTGGGCATCCATTCGGTCGGGTTGAACTCTTCGCGGCCCGGCGCCAGCGTGGCCGGTACGGCAACCTGGCCACCACGCACCCAGCCGCCCTTCTTCACGAAGTAGTTGGCGATGGACGAGAACACGTCGTCGTAGCTGTTGAACAGATCGCGACGACCATCGCCGTTGCCGTCCACTGCGTAATCGAGGTAACTGGACGGCATGAACTGGCCCATGCCCATCGCACCGGCATAACTGCCCTTGAGCGTGGTGATGTCCAGCTTTTCTTCGCGGCCCAGCTCGAACAGCTTGGCCAGCTCGTCGCGGAAGAACAGCTCGCGGCGCACTTCGCGTTCCAGCTTGGCCGGATCGCCGCTGCGCGGGTAGTAGAACGCCAGCGTGTACAGCGCATCGAGCACGCGATGGCTGCCGGCATTCTTCCCGTAGCTGGTTTCCACGCCGATGATCGCCACGATCACTTCGGCCGGCACGCCGGTGCGCTGCTGCACGCGATCCAGTTCGGCACGGTGCTGGGCCAGGAACGCGCGGCCGCCATCGATGCGTGCCTTGCTGATGAACATCGGCCGGTATTCGTTCCACGGCTTGACCCGCTCGGCCGGGCGCGACATCGCCGCGATGATCGGCTGGCGGACCTGCGCCTGGTCGAGCACGCTGCTGATCTGCTCCGGCTTCAGGCCATAGCGCTTGGCGGTATCGGCAATGAAGCGGGCCCGCGCGACCTCGAACGGCACCGGTGTGAGATCCACCGGCGGCGCGGTAGCCGCAGTTGCTTCGGGTGCAGCCTCGGCCGGCCCATGGGCCCTGGTGGCGGGCTGGCGCGGCGTACTGCTGGCCTGGGGTGAAGACGGTGGGGACTTCGGCTGGGTCGCGCAGGCGACCAGGCCGAGGGTGAGCATGCAGGCCAGAGTGCGTCGAATCATCGTCGCAGGTTAGCAGGTCATGGATGAATTAAAACCCCTAACACCATGAATCACAACGATTTGCCCGTGTTCAGCGGGAAATGTGAAGGCGTCGTGATCGTGCTTCCCCATTCAGAGAGAGGTGGCCGGTTGCGTCCCCATCCCCGCAGACGCAACCGGCGACCGGATCCGGTCGATACCTGCGCGGCTGCCGCTCCCCAGTGGCAGTGCCCCGCGCTCCTTGTATCCGTTGGATCAGTACTGCTTCCCGCCCGACGCCCCCTCGCGCTGCAACGATAGACGGCGCGCCGTGCCGAACGGGCCGCCATTGTGCAGGCCGATTACGACAAGTCCATTGATCAAGATCAACGCGGCGTAAAAGTGTGAACCAGCTAACGTTTTTTGCGGACTTTGGTCAGCGAGTGTGCTGTCCTGCATCGTTGTGAGAACGCTTCCACAGCGAGCGTTGCGCAGAGTCAGGAAGTTTCCAGCCAACGGCGCAGCCCCTCGTGGGTGGTCGCGCAAAGCAGTTCATGGGTGGGGCCGGGTAGATGGGCTGCGCAGGGGGCGCTGCAAGTACGTCCATGTAAGCTCGGTCGCCGCATCCATGCGGCTCACGCCCCTGCGCAACCCATCTACCCGGCCACGGACAGGTTCCGAGCGCGGCCACCCACGGAGAAGAGAAGAAAATTCAAAAGCGGGTCGCGGCGCTGCGCTTGCTCGTGAGCCGAGCATGGCTCGGCTCTACAGGAAGCAATGAAGCAACCGGCCAAGCTGCTTTTGCCTTTGATCTTCTTTTTCTTCTCCGTGGGTGGAGAACGCCCGTGAACTGTCAGCGGCCGGGTGGGTGGGTAGTGCGGGGTGTCCGCGGCATGGATGCCGCGGCCAAGCCCCCATGGACGGGTTTACGGCGTCCCCGCACTACCCACCCACCCGGCCAGCCCTCAGCAATCCGGCTTTAAGCGACCAACCCAACCACCCACGAGGGGCTGCGCCGTTGGCTGGAAACCCTATCCCCCGTGCACGGGCCGGTGCCCGCGCACCGCCATCACCAGCCCGATACCCGCCAGCAGCGACACCGCCGAGGTACCGCCATAACTGATCAACGGCATCGGAATGCCCACCACCGGCAGCAGGCCGGAAATCATCCCGCCGTTCACCAGTACGTACACGAAGAACGCCAGGCCCAGGCTGCCGGCCAGCAACCGTGCGTGCGTGTCGCGGGCGTGCACCGCGATCCACAGGCAGCGGCCGACCACGAACAGGTACAGCGCAAACACGGTGGCCACGCCGATCAAGCCGAACTCTTCGGCCAGCACCGAGAACGCGAAGTCCGTGGTGTACTCAGGCAGGAAGTCCAGCGTGGCCTGGGTGCCCTGCCCCCAGCCGCGCCCGTCCCAGCCACCGGAGCCGATCGCGATGCGCGACTGCAGGATGTTCCAACCGGTGCCAAGCGGATCCGCCGACGGATCAAGGAAGGTCAGCACGCGATCCTTCTGGTACTGCCGCAGCAGGCCGAACCAGGCCAGCGGCGCGGCAACGGCAAGGCCCGTCGCGCCAGTTGCCACCCAGCCCCAGTGCAATCCGGCCAACAGCAGCGCGAACACGCCGCTGGCGGTAACCAGCGTGGCGGTGCCCAGGTTGGGCTGCATCAGGATCAGCACGGCGGGTACACCGATCAGCACGGTGGTGGTCAGTACGGTGCGCGGCGACGGTGGCAGCGGTTGCCGATGCAGGTACCAGGCCATCATCAGCGGCAGGCTGAGCTTGAGCAGTTCGGACGGCTGCAGGTAGAACACGCCGAGATTGAGCCAGCGCTGCCCGTACTTGCCTGTACCGATCACATACACCGCCATCAGCGGCAGCATCGACAGCGCATAGATTGCCGGCGTCCACGCGCGCAGCCGCAGCAGCGAAACGCGGGACAGCAGCCACATCGACGCCAGGCCACCGGCAAAACGCGCCGCCTGCCCAGCCACCGGACCGGACACGCTGTGCAGCACCGCCAGGCCCGCGCCCATCAGGATCAGCAACGCGATCAGCAACGGCAGATCGATCGTGCGCGCCACCTCACGGCAGCCGCCAAGCAGTCGTTTCCATTCCACGCGGGCACGGTAGCAATGCGTGCTTGCGTGAAGCTGTCAGGGTGCGCGTGCGCTTGTAGAGTCGAGCCGTGCTCGACTCTACAGAACAGCGCAAGCAATCGAGCAGATGGAAGCGCGACGAAGCGCGCAACCGGTGCTAGCCGTAGCCGCCGTGCACCGGGTTGTGACTGCGCACGGCCATCACCAGGCCGAAGCCGGCCAGCAGTGACACCGCCGAGGTACCGCCGTAGCTGATCAGCGGCATCGGCACGCCCACCACCGGCAGCAGGCCGGAAATCATCCCGCCGTTCACCAGTACATAGACGAAGAACGCCAGGCCAGTGGCGCCAGCCAACAGGCGCGAATAGGAATCGCGCGACTGGCTGGCGATCCACAGGCAACGCCCGATCACCACCAGGTACAGGGTCAGCACCAGGGCCACACCCATCCAGCCGAATTCCTCGCTCAGCACCGAGAACGCGAAGTCGGTGGTCTGTTCGGGAATGAAGTTCAGGTGCGACTGCGAGCCCTCGCCCCAGCCCTTGCCATCGAAGCCACCGGACCCGATCGCGATCTTCGACTGGATGATGTTCCAGCCGGCCCCCAGTGCATCCATCTCCGGGTCCAGGAACATCATGATGCGGTCCTTCTGGTACGGCCGCAGCAGCCAGAACCAGGCCACCGGCGCGACCGCAGCCACGCCGCCCACGCCCAGCCCGACCCACCACCACGGCAGGCCTGCCAGCAGCAGTACGAACACGCCGCTGGCGGCGATCAGCACGCCGGTACCGAAGTCGGGCTGCAACATCACCAGGCCGGTCGGCACGCCGATGATGATCAAGGCCACGAGCACGGTGTTGAAGCGCGGCGGCAGCGGCATCTTGTGCAGGTACCAGGCCACCATCATCGGCAGGCTGACCTTCAGCAGCTCGGCCGGCTGCAGGTAGAAGAACTTCAGGTCCAGCCACTGCCGGCCGTACTTGCCGGTGCCGAGCACGAACACCGCCAGCAGCGGAATCATGGAGATCGCATAGATCATCGGCGTGGCCGAGCGGATGCGCAGGATCGGCACCCGCGAGATGCCCCACAGTGCAGCCATGCCCACCGCGAAACGCGCGCCCTGGGCCATCACCAGGCCGTCGCCACCGGCACTCTTCAAGGTGGCCAGGCCGATCACCATCAGCGCGCCCAGGGCCAGGCACAACACCCAGTCCAGCGTGCTGAAGAAGCGGCGCAGCATGTCGCCGGCCCAGCGCAGGAACACTTTCATCGTGCGGGCTCCGCAACCGTCGGGCGTGGCGTGGCCGGCAGTGCGGCAGCGGCCGGCGTACCCGGCTGCGGCGCAGGGGCCGGTTCGGGGGCGGGGGCACCCACCTGCACCAGGTGTTCGCCCAGCTGCGCGGCCGCCAGATCACCGGCCTGGCGTGCGCCGACGTCTTCGTTGTCGAACGCGGTGGCACCGATGGCGGTGGTACCACGCTCGCTGTCCAGCGGCTGCATGCCCTCGGGCATCTTGCCCAGCAGGTAGGCATCGAACACCTTGCGGGCGATCGGCGCAGCAGCCGAACCACCATAGCCACCGCCTTCCACTGCCACCGCGATCGCGATCACCGGGTTTTCGACCGGCGCGAAGCCGACGAACAGCGCGCGGTGGCGCAGGTGCATCGGCAGGCTCTTCGGGTTCACCGCTGCGGTGCCCTTGCGGCTGATGACCTGCGCGGTACCGGTCTTGCCGGCCATCACGTACGGCGCACCGACCGCCACGCGCCAGCCGCTGCCGCCCGGCCGCATGGTCGCCATCATGCCCTCGCGCACCGCCTGCACGTTGTTGGGGTTGGGGCTGACCGGCTTGCTCTCGCCGGGCGGCGTCGCGGTCCAGTCGCTGTCGAAGCCGTCGCGCTGCTGGATCACCAGGTGCGGGGTGCGCAGCTGCCCGTCGGCCAGCGCGCTGACGCCGCGCGCCAACTGCAGCGGGGTGACCTTCCAGTCGCCTTGGCCGATGCTGATGTTGACCGTATCGCCGGGGTACCAGGCTTCCTTGCGGGTCTTCCGCTTGTAGGCCGGCGACGGCAGGATGCCGCCGATTTCGCCGGTGAGGTCGATACCGGTCGGCTGGCCGAAGCCGTAGTACTCCATGTAATGGTCGAAGCGCTCGATGCCCAGGTCCAGCGCCAGCTTGTAGTAGTAGGTGTTGACCGACTCGGCGATGGACTTGCGCAGATCGGTCCAGCCATGGCCGCCACGATGCGCATCACCCCAGCCACGGCTGGTGCCGGGCAGGTAGAACATGCCGGTGGACAGCACCTTGTCTTCCGGGCGGCGCACGCCCGAGTCCAGGCCGGCCAGGCCGATCAGCGGCTTCAGCGTGGAACCGGGAGCGACGCCGCCGAGCACCAGGCGGTTGAACTGCGGCCGCGACGGGTTCTCGTTCAGCGCCTTGAAGTCGGCATGGGAAATGCCGTTGACGAACAGGTTGGGGTCGTAGGACGGCAGGCTGACCATCGCCAGCACCTCGCCGGTACGGGGGTCCATCGCCACTGCCGAGCCTTCCTGGTCGCCGAAGGCGGCCACCATGGCACGCTGCAGGTCCGCGTCGATCGACAGCCGCAGGTCGGCGCCGGACTGCGCGGCCACCCGGCCGATGGTGCGGATGGCACGGCCCTGCACGTTGGTTTCGACCTGCTCGTAGCCGACCTTGCCGCGCAACTGCTGCTCGTAATAGCGCTCCAGGCCGGACTTGCCGATGTGGGTCAGCGCGGCATTGCCTTCGCCGAGGATCTCCAGATCCTTGTCGTCGACGCGGCCGACATAGCCGATGATGTGCGCGAACAGGTCACCGTACGGATAACGCCGGGTCAGGTAGGGCTCAAGCTCGACGCCGGGGAAGCGCCAACGGTCGACGGCGAAGCGCGCCATCTCCTCGTCGCTCATGCGCAGCTTCAGCGTGACCGGCAGGAACTTGCGGCGCGCCTTGCGCGACTTGTTGAACGCTTCCAGCTCTTCCGGGCTGATGCTGATGATCTTCGCCAGCCCTTCCAGGGTGGCGTCCATGTCCTTGACCTTGTCCGGGGTCACGTCCAGGCGGAACGCTGGCACGTTCTCGGCCAGCAGGCGACCGTTGCGGTCGTAGATCATGCCGCGCCCGGGCACCACCGGCCGCGGCTTGATGCGGTTGGCTTCCGAGCGCGTGGCGTAGACGTCGTGATCCAGCACCTGCAGCTTGAAGTACCAGCCGCCCAGGCCCAGCAGGCAGACCAGCACGCCCAGGAAACCCAGCGCCGCACGGCGGCGGAACTGTTCGGCTTCGGCGTGCGGGTTCTTGACCTGGCGGCGCGGGATCATGGCTCAGCGCCCGCGCTTGCCGAAGCGCACTGCGTCCAGCAGCACGAACACCAGCGGCCACAGGCCCATGCCCAACAGCGGGGCCCACCAGTACGACCACGGCAGGGTCGGCTCGCCCACCAGGATGTGGACCAGCGCGCTGACGATGCGGTCGTTGAACAACAGGCCACCGATGGCCAGCATCTGCTGCGACATCGGGAAGAAGCGGATGCGGGCGCGGAAACGCTGCAGGATGAAGGCCAGCATCACCAGCCGCAGCGCCTGTTCGCCGAGCACGCCGCCGTACAGCAGGTCGGCGACCACGCCGCTGGCGAAAGCGATGCCCAGGCCGACGCGCTCGGGCGTCTCGATCACCCAGTACGCCAGCACCAGCGCCAGCCAGTACGGGCGCAGCGGCTGCAGCAGCGCCGGCAACGGCAGCAGGCCCAGCAGCAGGGCTACGACCAGGCTGGCCGGCAATACCCACGGGTTGTCGCGCAGGCGGCTCATCGCTGGGCCTCCGGCGTGGTCGGTTGCCGGCCAGCGGCCGGCACTACCGGGGAGCTGACCGGAGCTGGCGTTGTTGTCGCTGGCGCGGCTCCCGCAGGCACGGTGGCGCCGGTGGCCGGGCCACCCGGAGTGGTTTCTTCCAGCTGCAGGCGCAGTTCCGGCGGAATGCGGATCGCCGCACCGGGGCGCAGCAGCAGCACATCACGGCCACGATCCAGCTGGGCGGCTGGCTTCAGTTCGCCGACCAGGAAGGCATGGGTGTCGTCCGGGCGCAGGCCGGTGATGGTGCCGACCGGGAAGCCGGCCGGGAAGCGGCCACCGAGGCCGGAGGTGACGATCTCATCGCCCACTTCCACACCCGCGCTGAGCGGGATGTCGCGCAGCTCCAGCGTGTCGCCGCGACCGTAGACGATCAGGCGTACGCCGTTGCGGGCCACGGTGACCGGCACCGCGTGGTCGGGGTCGGTCAGCAGCAGCACGGTGGAGGTACCGCCGGTGACGCTGATCACCTGCCCCATCAGGCCACCGGCATCGATCACCGCCTGCCCGACATGCACGCCTTCGCGGCTGCCGGCGTCGAGCACCAGGCGCTGCTTCACCGGGTCCAGGTCGATATCCAGGATCGGCGCCAGCTGCACGTCCAGGCCACTGCGCTCGGCCACGTTCAGCAGTTCGCGCAGCTGGGCGTTGTCCAGCGCTGCGGTCTGCAGTCGGGTCAGGCGCGCGTTGGCCAGCAGCAGCTGGTTGCGCAGTTCACGGTTCTCGGTGACCAGCTGGGTGTGGCTGGCCGCGGAATCCTTGACCTGGTTGCCGAGCTTGCCGGGCAGACCCGCCAGTGCCCACACAGGCTGCACCAGGCTGTTGGCCTGCTCGCGCAGGCGCGCCAGCCAACCCGCCTGATCGTCAAGGACGATCAGTGTGATGGCCAATGCAAGATAGGCCAGCAACCGCAGGGGGCTGGCGGCATCACCGGATCGGGAGGCAACGGGAGGACCGGCGTAGGGCGGCACGGCAACGATTCAACTGGCAGAAGGCGGAAGGGAAACACGCGGACGCCCCGCCGGTGCCGGCCCGCCATCGCGGCGGGCCGCACCCCGGAAGGGCGCGGCGGGCAGGAACGGCCGGGACGGCTTATTCCGGCGCAAAGAACTCGTTGCCGTGCATGTCCACCAGTTCCAGCGCACGACCGCCACCGCGGGCCACGCAGGTCAGCGGATCGTCGGCCACCTGCACGTGCAGGCCGGTTTCCTCGGAGATCAGGCGGTCCAGGTCACGCAGCAGGGCGCCGCCGCCGGTCAGCACGATGCCGCGCTCGGCAACGTCGGCACACAGTTCCGGCGGGGTCTGCTCCAGCGCCAGCTTGACCGCGCTGACGATGCCCGACAGCGGTTCGTGCAGGGCTTCAAGCACCTCGTTGGAGCTGATCTTGATCATCTTCGGCACGCCCTCGGCGAGGTTGCGGCCGGAGATCTCCAGCTCCTGCACCTCGGCCTGCGGGTAGGCACAACCCAGCTCGACCTTGATGCGCTCGGCGGTGGCTTCACCGATCAGCATGCCGTGGTTGCGGCGCACGTAGTTGGTGATGGATTCGTCGAAGCGGTCGCCGCCGATGCGGACCGAGGCCGAATAGACGATGCCGTTGAGCGAGATCACCGCCACTTCGGTGGTGCCGCCGCCGATGTCGATGACCATCGAGCCACGGGCTTCGGTGACCGGCATGCCGGCGCCGATCGCGGCAGCCATCGGTTCTTCGATCAGGTACACGTCACGGGCACCGGCTTCCTCGGCCGATTCCTTGATTGCGCGGCGCTCGACCTGGGTCGAACCGGCCGGCACGCAGACCAGCACGCGCGGGCTCGGGCGCAGCACGCGCGACTTGTGCACCTTCTTGATGAAGTGCTTGAGCATCGCCTCGGTGTAGGTGAAGTCGGCGATGACGCCGTCCTTCATCGGGCGGATGGTGGTGATGTGGCCCGGGGTACGGCCGAGCATCTGCTTGGCCTCGGCGCCAACGGCTGCCACCGAGCGAGTGCCACCGATGGCACGGTCCTGGCGCACGGCCACGACCGACGGCTCGTTCAGCACGATCCCCTGCCCGCGCACGTAGATGAGGGTGTTGGCCGTGCCCAGGTCGATGGACAGGTCGTTGGAGAACATGCCACGGAGTTTCTTGAACATCTGAGGAAGGAGTCCTGAGGGGTGTCGTGCCCGCCGCGGGATGGCGAAAAAATGGGCAGAAATCGAGGCCGACAAGCCTAGCAACCCGCCTGCCGCCGAGCAAGGAAAAAACTAGCTGAACCCGCGTCTTCACAGGCTTTCGGCCTGATCGGGCATCACCCGGTTCTGGCCCTGAGCGGCACCAGCGGGTAACCTTTGCGCCGTCGGGCGCCCAAGGGCGCCGTTTGCTTGCCCGCTGAACCGGGCCGGCCCACCCCAAAATTCACCGCATAGGCTTACATCGATGTCCGCTCTGATCTGTGGTTCTCTTGCCTTCGACACCATCATGGTGTTCCCGGACCAGTTCAAGAATCACATCCTGCCGGACAAGGTGCACATCCTGAACGTGTCCTTCCTCGTGCCGCGCATGCGCCGCGAGTTCGGCGGCTGCGCCGGCAACATCGCCTACAACCTGCACCTGCTGGGCGGCCAGCCGATCCCGATGGGCACCGTGGGTTCGGACTTCGGCCCGTACCGCGAATACTTCGAGGGCCTGGGCATCGACCTGTCGCGCGTGCGCGTGATCGACGAGCTGTTCACCCCCCAGGCGTTCATCACCACCGACCACGACAACAACCAGATCACCGCCTTCCACCCGGGCGCGATGATGCGCTCCTACGAGAACCACGTGCGTGGCGTACCGGGCGTGACCCTGGGCCTGGTCGGCCCGGACGGCCGCGAAGGCATGATCCAGAACGCGCAGGAATTCCACGAGGACGGCATTCCGTTCATCTTCGACCCGGGCCAGGCCATGCCGCTGTTCAACGGCCCCGAGCTGCGCGCCTTCATCGATCAGGCCGACTACGTGGTGGTCAACGACTACGAGTCGAACCTGCTGCAGGAGCGCACCGGCTGGGACGAGAAGGAGATCGTCAGCCGGGTCAAGGCCTACATCACCACCCGTGGCCCGAAGGGTGCGGTCATCCACACCCCGGAAAAGAGCTACGACATCCCGCCGGCGCACGAGCGCCGCGTGGTCGATCCGACCGGCTGTGGCGACGCCTTCCGCGCCGGCCTGATCTACGGCATCCAGAAGGGTTACGACTGGCTGACCATCGGCCGCATGGGCAACCTGATGGGCGCGCTGAAGGTCGAGCACCCGGGCACGCAGAACCAGCGCTTCACCTTCGATGAGTTCAACGAGCAGTTCAAGCAGCAGTTCGGTTACGCGCTGGGCGCGTAAGCCGAACTGCCCGCGCATTCCACCTTGTCCCCGCGCCTTCGGCGCGCCCTCTTGAACAACAAGGGGGCTTTCCACCCGATGCGCTGCTGGGAATGCTGTTGGTAGGTGTCGACCTTGGTCGACACTGCCGGCCAGCGGCCGGCACTACCCCTTTTGCTGCCAGGCCGCCAGCAAGGCGCGGCAATCGGCGAAATGCCAGTCGGCCCGGCCCGGCCATGGGTTCTCCGGCAGGTTGACCAGCACGGTGTGGGCGCCCGCGGCGCGACCGCACTCCAGGTCGTAGGCGTGGTCACCGACCATCACCGCGTGCGCAGCCCCGATGCCCCAGCGACGAAGATGCTGCTGCAGGCCATCCGGCGAGGGCTTGGGCACCGCTTCGTCGCGGCCGATGATGTCGGCGTCGTCGAACAACGCCCCGACCCCGATCGCCTCCAGCGTCAGCTTCGCCAGCGCATGGTCGTTGCGGGTCAGGATGCCCAGTCGGCAACCCGCCGCCGCCAGCGCGCGCAGCAGCTTCACCGCCCCCGGCGCTGGCAGCGCGTCCTCGGCCAGAGCGCGCTCGTGATCCAGCAGCCACGCGCGCTTGGCCTGCGCCGGTGCGTCGGGCAATGCCGCGATATGGTCGAGGATGTCTTCCTCCGCGGCGATCTCCAGCGCGCGGCGGATCGCGGCGAAGTCATGCACGGCTACCGTCAGTGTGCCGTCCATGTCGAACACCCAGTGCCGGATCGCGGACAACGCGTGCACTGCGCTGCCCGTCGCAACCCTCACTGCCACCACTGCGGCATGCGGCTGGCGTCGACACCGCCGGTTTCGAACACGGCCGTTCGCGTGCCACCGGCCTTGACCGGGAACTCGATGCTGATCGACTTGCCCTTGCGCGCCAGCTTCCACAGTGCCTTCTGATCGGTGATGAACAGGGCGATGGCTTCATCAGTCTTCGGGCGCCAGGCCGCCATTGGTACCGGCTTGCCGTCATCCACGGTCACTTTCACCGTGCATTGCGGGCAACGGAAATCACCGGCCTGCAGCACCAGGTAGGCATGCCGTTTCCACTCCGGATGATCGCGGAACACCAGCTGCACCGGTTTGGCGCCGCTGCCATCCACGTCCACCCGTTCCTTGCTGTAGATCTGCGCCGAGACCTGGTTGCCCTTGCTTCCCACCGGAATCTGGTTGTACTGCCATAGCCCCTGCATGCGGCGCAGGTCGCGCGCGGCGTCGCCCTTGGCCTTGACCTCGTCGAAGCCTGCGGCGATGCGCTCGGCGGCGGCGGTGTCCTTGTACTGGTCCAGCAGCGAGGCACCATGCAGGCGCGCGCGTTCCCAGTCCTGCGCGGCCACGGCCATGTCGTACTGCTTGGCCACGTCTTCAGCCTTGGCCTCCTTCTGCGCCTGCGCGGCGGCCGCAGCGGCTTCCTGCGCCTTGCGTTCCTCTTCCGGGTTGCTGCAGGCGGCCAGGGCCAGGGTGCAGGCGGTGAGCAGGATCAGTCGTTTCATGGCGGAGGTCCTATGCGAGTGCATCCCGATTCTATCGGCAGCGAAAAGCGGATACACCAACGGCGGGTTTCCCCGCCGTTGGTGGTGAAGCAGTGACCGGTTGCCGGCCAGCGGCCGGCACTACCGCTTACTTGGCTTCAGCCTTGGCCAGCATGTCCTGAACCGAGGCGGTGGTGATCGGGTGATAGCCCGGCTTGGCCTTTTCGAAGGCCTGCTTGGCCAGTTCCAGACCCTTCGGGGTCTTCACCAGTTCGGCGTAGATCGGCAGGATCAGCTTGCGACGGCCGACGCGCTCGATGAATGCAGCCGCCCCTTCATTGGCCTGCTCGTAGCCGCTGCGGATGGCCAGCGGGTACCAGCGCATGGCGATCTCGCCATTGGGGGTGCCGGTGAAGTGGAAGGCCTTGTCCAACGTGGCCAGCTTGTCCAGCGGCTGGGTCGCACCGAGGCCGTCGATGAAGCGCACCCATTCCTGGGTGCTCCAGTCGGCGATGACTTGGCTGCTGGGCACGGTGCCGGCGCTGGCGAATGCGATGCGCGCGGTATCGACGCTGCTGAAGTTCCGCGACTGCGCCTTGGCCGCGAACGCCGGGATGCCCGGCTCGTCCAGCCACGCCTTCAGTTCGGCCTCGGTCACGGCTGACGGATTCTTCGGCAGCAGGTTCTTCTTCATGTACGCGACGAACTGGTCGGTGTTCGCGCTCTGGAAGGCGTGGTCATCGAACCAGCCCCGCAGGAACGGATCGAAGGTCTCGCGGCCGAAGCGCTGCTCCAGGAACTCCAGGAACCATGCACCCTTGACGTAGGCGACCTGGCTGAGCGCTTCGTCGGGATCACGCTCGTTCAGCGGCGGCAGCGCCAGTGCCTGGTCGGCCGGGCTCATGTCCTTCACTTCGGCCAGCAGGTCGGTCTGGTCGATCTGCTTCTCCATCTCGGCCATCTCCTTGCCGTACAGGGCTTCGGTGATGCGGCCCTGGACGTAGGTGGTGAAGCCTTCATTGAGCCAGATGTCCTTCCAGCTGGCGTTGGTCACCAGGTTGCCCGACCAGCTGTGCGCCAGCTCGTGGGCCACCAGCGAGACCAGCGACTTGTCGCCGACGATCACGGTCGGGGTAGCGAAGGTCAGGCGCGGGTTTTCCATGCCGCCGAACGGGAACGACGGCGGCAGCACCAGCATGTCGTAGCGGCCCCAGCGGTATTCGCCGTACAGCTTCTCGGCGGCACCGATCATCTTCTCGGTGTCCTCGAATTCCTTGGCGGCCTTGTTGACCATGGTCGGCTCGGCCCAGACGCCGGAGCGGCCGGAGATCGGCTCGAACACCAGGTCACCGGCGGCGATGGCCAGCAGGTAGGACGGAATCGGCTGCGGCATCTTGAAGGTGTAGTCACCGTCACGCGCGGCCTTCGGGTCGTTGTCGGCGCTCATCAGCACCATCACGTCCGGGCGCGAGACCACGTGCGCGCTGTAGGTGAAGCGCACGCTCGGGGTGTCCTGCAGCGGCACCCAGGAACGGGCGTGGATGGCCTGCGACTGGCTGAACATGAAGGGCAGCTTCTTGCCCTCGGTCATCGACGGTGCCAGCCACTGCAGGCCCGAGGCGGTCGGTGCGGTGTGGTAGGTCACTTCCACCTTGGCCGGCTGTTCCGGGGCCTCGATGGTCAGCTTGCTGCCGAACACCTTGTCAGCGGCGGCCAGCTCGAACTTCAGCGGGCTGCGCGCGCCATCGGCGGCGACGGCCTCGACCTTGGACACGGTCAGCTCGCGGGTGTCGAGCACCAGCTGCCTGGCGTCCTTCTGCTTCCATTCCAGGGTGTAGGTGGCGGTGCCGCCAATCTGCTTCTGGTCGAAGTCGAGCTTCAGATCCAGCGCGATGTCCTTGATGACGACCTTGTCCGGCTCGGCGTACGAGCTTTCGTCGTGGCTGCGGTTCTCGGCGTTCACGGGGGCGGCAGGGGCCTTTGCGGCAGTCGGGGCGGCGGCGGGCGCGGCCGCCTCCTGGGAGCAGCCGGCGGCCAGGGCCACGGCCAGCGGAAGGAGCATCAGCGGATTACGCATGAATCGGGACCGTTACGGGGATCAAACCCCAATGGTACCTCCCTCCGGCCCGGCAGGCGTTGCGCGGTGCGGGGTAATGGCAGGCAAGCCGATCCTGCGCCTCGGGCGCATGCCAACCAAGGTCGGCAGCTACCAGATCGGATCACCGCAGCGGGCGAGCACCAACCAAGGTTGGCACCCACCAGAGCGGGGCTTACAGCTTGTAGCCGGAGTGGATCGAAACGATGCCGCCGGTCAGGTTCTTGTAGTGGCAGCGCTCGAACCCGGCCTGTCCCATCATCGCCTTCAGTTCATCCTGCGGCGGGTGCTTGCGGATGCTCTCGGCCAGGTACTGGTAGCTGTCCGAGTCATTGGCGAACAGCTTGCCCAGCTTCGGCAGGATCTTGAACGAGTGGAAGTCGTAGATCGGCTTGAACCAGTCCGCGGTGACTTCGGAGAACTCCAGCACGCGGGCCTGGCCCCCGACCTTCAGCACGCGGTACATCTCGCGCAGGCCGGCGTCCTTGTCGGTCACGTTGCGCAGGCCGAAGGCGATGGTGACCAGGTCGAAGCTGTTGTCCGGGAACGGCAGGGCCTCGGCGTTGCACTGCACGTAGTCCAGGCCGAGCACCAGGCCGCGGTTGGTCAGGCGGTCACGGCCGACCGACAGCATGCCGGCGTTGATGTCGCCCAGCACCACCGAGCCCTCGGCGCCGACGCGCTCCTTCAGCAGGGCGGCGATGTCGCCGGTGCCGCCCGCCAGATCGAGCACGCGGTCGCCCGGCTTCACCTGCGCGGTGGCCACGTAGTAGCGCTTCCACGCCCGGTGCACGCCCAGGCTCATCAGGTCGTTCATCAGGTCGTAGTTGCGCGCGACCGAGGTGAACACCTGGCCGACCAGCTTCTGCTTGTCCTTGGCGGCGACGTCGCGGAACCCGAAATGGGTGGTACCGGCTTTGTAGGGGGATTCGCTCATGGCCCCGATTATCGCACCGCCGGGGGCCAGCGGCACCCCCTGCCCGTATCATGGCGGGCCACGACTTACCGGAGCCCCGCATGATCACCACGCCCGACTACCAGGCCCTGCTGCAGACCGCCATCGCCGAAGCCCGCCAGGGCCTGGCCGAGGGCGGCGTGCCGATCGGCGCAGCCCTGTACCACAACGACGGCCGCCTGCTTGGCTGCGGCCACAACCGCCGCGTGCAGGAAGGCGACCCGTCGGTGCACGGCGAGACCGATGCGTTCCGCAAGGCCGGCCGCCAGCGCCGTTACCAGGACACGATCATGGTCACCACCCTGGCACCGTGCTGGTACTGCTCTGGCCTGGTGCGCCAGTTCAACGTCGGCACCGTGGTGGTGGGCGAATCGCGCACCTTCCAGGGCGGCATCGACTGGTTGCGGGAAAATGGCGTCAACGTGATCGACCTGGACAGCCAGGAATGCGTGGACCTGCTGGGCGGCTTCATTGCGCAGCACCCGGAGATCTGGAATGAAGACATCGGTGAATGATCACCACGCAGTGTCCTGTTGAACCCGTTTAATGAACGCTTCAGTGCCGGCACGCCCTAGTGCCGGCAGCGTTTGCGGCCATTGCCGTGAACCAGTGCACAGTCAGCTGCGCAACGTGCACACGCTGCGATAACACCCCGCCCGGCTGCCGCGCCTAGGGTGGGGTTACCGGGACTTCTTTCCCCGGCGGAGCCAGCCATGTGCGCGCACGCCGTACGACCTGCACCAGACTCGATCCTCGACCCGATCCGCGAACGCCTGCAGCGGCAATATGCACTGCACCGGCGCGGCGCGTTGTTCTGGACCGCCTACCAGCGCATGCAACTGGAGCTGGTCCGTCGCCATCCGCTCGACCACGAGCGCCTGTGCAACGCGATGGCCACCCTGGCCGAAGATCTCGGTGCCGTCGAGCACGCGCAGTTGATTGGACATGCCAACGCCAGCTCCACATCGCGCTGACGCGGCATGCACCGCCACATACGCCACACTCCGATGAACCCCCACTCCCTTTCCACTCAACCGAACTGGATTGTCATGCACGCTGAAGTCCCCACCATTCCTCCGGTCATCAACGTTGACGCCGAGCTGGATCACTGGCGCCGCCAACATGCCGAAGGCGCACTGCCGCAGAACTCGTTCGGCTCGTACGTGCCGTGGATCAAGTTTGCCTGCGATTCGCTGATCACCCAGCCGCGCGCCAGCGAGGCCGAACGTGACGAGATGTTCCAGACCCAGTACGCCCTGCAGATCATGCCGCGACTGAGTGAAGCCCAGGCCCGCGAATTCGTCGACCGTTGCTGGCAGCACGTCTACCAGAGCAGTCCGGTGCGCAGCCTGCAGGCACCGCGGCTGCAGCGCATGCGCGCCTGACCGCCGCTGCACGGCGCCTGCACGGGCCACTGCCGATCATCCTCGTCACCTGAGTGGGACGACGACGATGAAAGTACGAAACCTGTTCAATACGATCGCCAAGAAGGCCGCGGCCGCCACCGGCTCGCCGTGGACCTTCCTGGCTGCAGTAGCGATCGTGGTGATCTGGGGCATCAGTGGCCCGGTGTTCGGTTTCAACGACACCTGGCAGCTGGTGATCAACACCGGCACCACCATCATCACCTTCCTGATGGTGTTCCTGATCCAGCACACGCAGAACGCGGACACCGCCGCGATGCAGATCAAGCTGGACGAGCTGATCCGGGCGACGGCCGAAGCCAACAACGAACTGTTGGATCTGGAAGAACTGGACGAAGCGCGCCTGGAAGAGATCCGCGCCGAGTACGAGCAGATGGCGCGCGAAGCCGGCGATGCGCTCGCGCGCGTTCGCGCCTGCCATGCAGCGCGGCGCGACGATGAAGCGGTGTAGCAGGTCCTGAAATGACAATGCCGGCCAGCGGCCGGCACTACCATCGATCATCAGGGTAGAGCCGGCCGCTGGCCGGCTGCCCTTCAGCTGCGCTCGTGCCAGCCACCGCCCATCACCTTGTACAGGGTGATGCGGTTGGCCTGCTGCGCCAGCTGCGCCTGCAGCTGGGTCTGTTGTGCGTTGTAGGCGGTACGCCGCGCATCAAGCAGGGTCACGAAGCTGTCCAGGCCCGCGTCGTAGCGCGCCTGCGACAGGCGGTTGGCCTGTTCGGCCGCTTCCACCAGGCGCTGCTGTGAACTCACCTGCTCGTCCAGGCTGACATTCAACGCCAGCGCATCGGCGGTTTCGCGGAAGCCCACCTGGATCGACTTCTCGTACTGCGCCAGAGCGATATCACGATCCGCGTTGGCGATGGCCAGGTTGGCGCGCAGCTTGCCGCCCTGGAAGATCGGCAGCGTGATCTTCGGCAGGAAGCTCCACACGCGCGTACCGCTGTCGAACAGGTTGGACAGTTCGCTCGAACCACTGCCGATGCTGCCGGTCAGCGAGATGCTCGGGAAGAACGCCGCGCGTGCCGCACCGATATTGGCGTTGGCCGCCAGCAGCTGGTGTTCGGCGGCCATGATGTCCGGGCGCTGCAGCAGCACGTCGCTGGGCAGGCCGGCCGGCGGCGGTGCCAGTGCAAGCAGCTGCGGCTCGATGCTGTCCGGCAGCAGCGCCGGATCCAGCTGGCCACCGGCCAGCAGCGCCAGCGCGTTGCGGTCCTGGGCCAGCTGGCCACGCAGGCGTGCGGCGTCCGTACGCGCGGTCTCGACCAGGGTACGGGTCTGGGTCAGCTCCAGCGCCGAACTGCCACCACGTTCGTGGCGGGCCTCGGCCAGGCGCAGCGAATCCTCGTAGGTCTTCAGCGTGGCATCGGCGATCTTCAGCCGCTGCGCATCGGCACCGTAGGTCAGCCATGCGGTGGCCGTCTCGGCCACCAGGCTCAACTGCGCGTTGCGGCGGTTGGCGGCCACCGCGAAGTACTGCTGCAGCGCAGCTTCACTGAGATTGCGCACGCGGCCGAACAGATCCAGCTCGAACTCGGCCACGCCGACACCGGCGGTGAACTGTTCGTTGACACCGGCGTCGGTGCCCTGGCGCTGCATCTGGCCGGTAACGGCCACGCCGGGCACGCGATCAGCGCGCTGCACACGGTACTGGCCGCGCGCGCGCTCAACGTTGAGCACGGCCACGCGCAGATCGCGGTTGTTCTGCAGCGACTGGTCGATCACCTGCTGCAGGCGCGCATCGGTGAAGAAGTCGCGCCAGCCGACGGCGGCGACATCGGCCACCTCGCCCTGCGCGGCCTCGGCCGGCCACTGCGCCGGGATCGCCGGGGCGACAGCGGTGTTCTTCGGCACCAGGGTGGAGCAGCCGGCGAGCGCGAGCACAGCGGCAATGGAAAGGAACAGGGATGCACTTTTCATGGGAATGACTTCCATCGGTACTGCCGGATGGCAGGAGGTCATGCCGGCCAGCGGCCGGCACTACCGTTTCGACAACGCCAGCCTGAGGCCGGCATGACCGTTTCAGGTCACGTCGTGGATTTGCGCTTGAACACGCGCTGCACCACCACGAAGAACAGCGGCACGAAGAACACACCGAGCACGGTGCCGACGATCATGCCGCCGAGCACGCCGGTGCCGATCGCCTGCTTGGCGCCGGAACCGGCACCGGTGGAGATCGCCAGCGGTACCACGCCCATGCCGAAGGCCAGCGAGGTCATCACGATCGGACGCAGGCGGTCGCGCACGGCATGCATGATCGATTCGATCAGGCCTGCGCCCTTCTCCAGGTTCTCCTTGGCGAACTCCACGATCAGGATCGCGTTCTTGCTGGTCAGGCCCACCGTGGTCAGCATCGCCACCTGGAAGTAGATATCGCGTTCCAGGCCCTTGAAGGTATTGGCCAGCACCGCGCCGAGGATGCCCAGCGGGGCCGCCAGCAGCACTGCGGTCGGCACGCTCCAGCTTTCGTACATCGCGGCCAGGCACAGGAATACGATCATCAGCGAGAGCGTGTACAGCAGTGGCGTCTGCGAGCCAGCCTGGCGCTCCTGGTACGACATCGCCGTCCATTCGATGCCGAAGCCCGCCGGCAGCTGCTTGGCCAGCTGTTCGATCTCGGCCATGGCATCACCGGAGGCGACACCCGGGGCCGGTTCGCCCTGGATTTCCATGGCCGACACACCGTTGTAGCGTTCCAGGCGCGGCGAACCGTAATCCCAGTGCTTGGTAGCGAAGGCACTGAACGGCACCATTTCACCCTTGTCGTTCTTCACGGACCAGAGATCGAAGTCCTCCGGCACCATGCGGAACGGCTGGTCGGCCTGCACGAACACACGCTTGACGCGGCCACGATCGACGAAGTCGTCGATGTACGAGCTGCCCCACGCGGCGGCCAGCGTGCCGTTGATCTGGTCGATTGACAGCCCCAGCGAGGTCGCCTTGGCCGCGTCGATGTCGATGCGGAACTGCGGCGTGTCCTCCTGGCCGTTCGGGCGCACGTTGGCCAGCTTCTTGCTGCCGGCGGCGAGGCCGAGCAGCTGGTTGCGCGCGGCCACCAGTGCCTCGTGGCCCTGGCCGCTGTTGTCCTTCAGGAAGAAGGTATAGCCCGAGGCAGTGCCCAGTTCCGGGATGGCCGGCGGCGGGAAGGCGAAGATGAAGGCATCCTTGATCTGGCCCAGGGCCGCCATCGCGCGTCCGGTGATCGGCATCACACCATTGTTGGCGTCACGCTCGCTCCAGTCCTTCAGCTTGACGAATGCCATGCCGGCGTTCTGGCCCATGCCGGCGAAGCTGAAGCCCTGCACCGAGAACACCGAGTCCACCGCATCCTTCTCGTTCTGCAGGAAGTGGTTTTCCAGCGCCGCGATCGATTCCAGCGTACGTTCCTGGGTGGCACCCACCGGGGCCTGCACCAGCGCCATCAACACGCCCTGGTCTTCGTTGGGCAGGAATGAGCTGGGCAGGCGCACGAACAACACGCCCATCAGCACGAACAGCGCCGCCACGATGCCCATGAAGCGCCACGGGCGATGGATGATGCCGCGCACGCCACGCTGGTAGCTTTCGCTGGTGCGGTCGAATCCACGGTTGAAGCCATTGAAGAAGCGACCGGCCAGGCCGCGGTGGGCGACGTGGTGCTCACCCTTCTTCAGCGGCTTGAGCATGGTCGCGCACAGCGCCGGGGTCAGCACGATCGCGACCAGCACCGACAATGCCATCGCCGAGACGATCGTGGCCGAGAACTGGCGGTAGATCACGCCGGTGGAGCCACTCATGAAGGCCATCGGCACGAACACCGCCGACAGCACCAGGCCGATGCCCACCAGCGCGCCGGTGATCTGGCCCATCGACTTGCGGGTCGCCTCGAGCGGCGACAGTCCTTCCTCGGACATGATGCGCTCGACGTTCTCCACCACCACGATGGCATCGTCCACCAGCAGGCCGATCGCAAGCACCATCGCGAACATGGTCAGCATGTTCACCGAGAAGCCGAGCATGGCCAGCACGCCGAAGGTACCCAGCAGTACCACCGGCACGGCGATGGTCGGGATCAGGGTGGCGCGGAAGTTCTGCAGGAACAGGTACATCACCACGAACACCAGCACGATCGCTTCGATCAGGGTCTGCACCACGCCCTTGATCGACACGCGCACGAACGGGGTGGTGTCGTACGGGACCTCCGCCTTCAGCCCGGCCGGGAAGAAGCTCTTCATGTCTTCCAGCGCGGCATTCACACCAGCAGCGGTATCCAGCGCGTTGGCGCCGGTGGCCAGGGTCACCGCCAGGCCGCTGGCCGGCTGGCCGTTGTAGCGGGTGACGAAGTCGTAGGACTCGGCACCCAGCTCGACGCGGGCGACATCCCCCAGGCGCAGCTCGGCACCGTCCTGCGCACCGCGCACGATGATGTTGCGGAACTGTTCCGGGGTCTGCAGGCGCGACTGCGCGTTGATGGTGGCGTTGAGCTGCTGGCCCTTGATCGACGGTGCACCGCCAAGCTGGCCGATGGCCACCTGCGCGTTCTGTGCCTTGATCGCTGCGGTCACTTCCGCAACCGACAGGCCATAGGTATGCAGCTTGTTCGGATCCAGCCAGATGCGCATGGCGTACTTGCCACCGAACACCTGGATGTTGCCCACGCCCGGCACGCGGCTCAGGCGATCGACGACATTGGAACCGACGTAGTCGGCGATGTCGTTGGCATCCATGCTGCCGTTCTCGGACACGAACGCGATGACGTTCAGGAAGCCCGAGCTGGACTTGGCCACGTTGATGCCCTGCCGCTGAACTTCCTGCGGCAGCAGCGGCATGGCCAGCTGCAGCTTGTTCTGCACCTGCACCTGGGCGATGTCCGGGTTGGTGCCGCTCTCGAAGGTCAGGGTGATGGTGGCCTGGCCGTTGGACGAGCTGTTGGAGGAGAAGTAGATCAGGCCATCAAGGCCCTTCATGTTCTGCTCGATGATCTGCGTCACCGAGTCCTCGACCACCTTGGCCGATGCACCCGGGTAGGTGGCGCTGATTTCCACCGCCGGCGGTGCGACGTTGGGGTACATCGAGACCGGCAGCTTGAACAGGGCCAGGCCGCCGGCGAGCATGATGATGATGGCGATCACCCACGCGAAGATGGGTCGATCGATGAAAAAGCGTGCCATGGGGTTCTCCGCTTACTTCGCGTCGCCGGCCGGGGCGGCAGGCTGGGCGGCCGCTGCCGGCTTGGCCGGAGCAGCGCCCTTCTCGGTGGCCTTGACCGGCATGCCGGGGCCGATCTTCTGCAGGCCTTCGACGATGACCTTGTCGCCGGCCTTCAGACCGTCCTCGACCAGCCACTTGTCGCCGACCGTGCGGCTGACCTTGACCGGGCGCACTTCGACCTTGTTGTCCTTGCCGACCACCATCGCGGTCGTGTCGCCCTTCGGATCGCGGGCGATGCCCTGCATCGGTACCAGCACCGCATCGCTGCGCACGCCGCCGCCGATCACAGCGCGCACGTAGGTGCCCGGCATCAGCAGGCCGTCCGGGTTGTCCACCTTCACGCGCAGGCCGAAGCTGCCGGTGGCTGGATCGACGCTCACTTCAGAGAACTCCAGCGTGCCCTTGTGCTCGAAGGTGCTGCCGTCTTCCATCAGGATGCTGACCGGCAGCGTCTGGTTGTCCTGCAGGCGGCCGGCAGCCAGTTCGCGGCGCAGCTGCAGCAGCTCGGCCGAGGACTGGGTCAGGTCGACGTAGATCGGGTCCAGCTGCTGCACGGTGGCCAGTGCATTGGCCTGGCCGGCGCTGACCAGCGCACCCTGGGTAACGCTGGACTTGCCGATGCGGCCGCTGATCGGCGCGGTGATGCGGGCATAGCCGAGGGTGACGTTGGCCGCGTCCAGCGAGGCCCTGGCGGCACCGACATCGGCCTCGGCCTGCTTCTGCGCGGCCACGGCGTTTTCCAGGTCCTGCTGGCTGACCGCGTCGACCTTGGCCAGCTCGGTGATGCGCTTGGCGCTCAGGCGCGCGGCGTTGGCCGTGGCTTCGGCGCGGGCCAGCTGGGCGCGGGCGCTGTTGGCCTGGGCGCGGTAGCTGGCGTCCTCGATCTGGTAGAGCGGCTCGCCGGCCTTGACCATGCCGCCTTCGGTGAACAGGCGCTTGGCAACGATGCCGTTGACCTGCGGGCGCACTTCGGCGACCAGGAAGGCGTTGGTACGGCCCGGCAGTTCGCGGGTCAGGCCCACGGTCTCGGACTTCAGCGTGACCACGGTGACGTCACCCGGGCCCTGCTCGGGGGCCTGGGGTTGGCCGCCGCAGGCAGCCACGGCTGCGGCGATGGCCAGCGACAGTGCAAAGGGTCGGATTCGGCTCAGCAACATGACGGAAAGGCTCTTGAAGGAAAGGATCTCAGCCGGCGCTGATACGGCGGACCCTTCGACCGGTAAAGGTGAAGACCGTGAGAACAGCGCCCACCCGGGTGGAGCGGGAGCCGGACCGGCCTGCCACGCACACGACGGGAATGATGGGAGCGAAATATACATACATGCTTGTTTGTTTGTAAACAGGTACAATTCAGCCACGTTTCACCCGCACTCGTACCTGCCCATGGCCCGCAAGACCAAAGAGGACACCCAGGCAACCCGGGAAGGCATCCTTGACGCCGCCGAAGCCTGCTTCCATGAACACGGCGTGGCCCGTACCACGCTGGAGATGATCGGCGCCCGCGCCGGCTATACCCGTGGCGCGGTCTACTGGCACTTCAAGAACAAGAGCGAGGTGCTGGCCGCGATCGTCGAACGGGTGCACCTGCCCTTCATGCAGGAACTGGAGCGCACCTCGACCGACCAGCGCGACACCCCCGTGCACGACCTGCGCGCGGTGATGATCCACTCCTTCATCGAGCTGTCCGAAGACGAGCGCCTGCGCAAGACCATGGAGATCATGCTGCGCAGCGATGCCTCGGCCGACACCAGGGTGCTGACCGAAATGCAGCAGGCCGGATTCCGCGATGCGCTGGACCGGATGGAGCGTGCCCTGCGCCGCGCCCGCGATCTGGGCCAGCTGCGCGAAGGCGCCGACCCCAAGATCGCCGCGCGCATGCTGCATGCCACCGTGCTGGGCGTGCTGCACGGGGCGATGGTCGAACCGGACCTGATGGACCTCAAGCGCGACGGCATGCTCGCACTGGACATGACCCTGGCCGCCTACGTGAAGGACGGCGTGTTCGTGCCGGGCACTGTGCCCGAGCCGCTGCCCGAAGCGTGAGTGGCGCTGCTGCCGCCACCGCCGCGCCCATCTGAGGACAGCCCCGTGATCCTGGACAACGTGGTGTGGGGCTTCATCGGCTGTGGCAGCGTCACCGAGAAGAAGAGCGGCCCCCCCCTGGCCAGCACACCCGGCTCACGGGTGGCAGCGGTCATGCGCCGCAATGCGGGATTGGCCGAGGATTATGCGCGGCGCCACGCGATTCCGCGCTGGTACGCGGACGCCGACGCACTCATCGCCGATCCGGAAGTGAACGCGGTCTACGTCGCAACGCCGCCCTCGACGCACATGCATTACGCGCTGCAGGCGATCGCCGCGGGCAAGCCGGTCTACATCGAAAAGCCGATGGCCATGGACCACGACGAGTGCCAGCGCATCATCGCGGCCAGCGCCCGCAGCGGCGTGCCCGTGTTCGTGGCCTACTACCGCCGTGCCCTGCCCCGCTTCGCACAGGTGAAGCAGCTGCTGGACAACGGCGCGATCGGAACGCCGCGCAGCGTGCGCGCCATCCTGCATCGGCCGCATTCGGCGAATGCCGCATCGCCCGACTTCTGGCGGACCAATCCGTCGATCGCCGGCGGCGGGCTGTTCGTCGATCTGGGCTCGCATACCCTGGACCTGCTCGACCATCTATTGGGGCCGCTGAGCGACGTGCGTGGCCTGGCCAGTTCGCTGACCGGCGCCTACGCCGCCGAGGACAGTGTCTCGATGTGCTTCCGTACCGGCAGCGGGGCGCACGGCATCGCGCAATGGAGCTTCTGCGCGTTCCGGCGCCAGGATGAGGTCGAGATCACCGGCGACCGCGGGCAGCTGCGCTTTGCCACCTTCGAGGACGTTCCAGTGGTTCTGGAGACCGAAGCGGGCATGCAGGCATTCGACGTCCCGAACCCGCCATCGGTCCAGCAGCCATTGATCGCCTCCCTCGTGGACGAGCTGCGCGGCAACGGCCGTTCGCCCTCGACCGGCATCAGCGCCGCCCGCACCAGTGCGGTGATCGACCAGGTGCTGCGGGACTACCGCACCCGGCAATCGCGCTGACCGCACAAGAAAATGGCCGCCCTGCGGCGGCCCTTTCTGTTGCAGCGGGCGGGGTCAGAGCCCTCGCTGGGGCGAGGGATCCGACCCCAACGGGCATTACAGGATGTAGCGGCTCAGGTCCGGGTCCTGCACCAGCTCACCCAGGTGCTTGTCGACGTAGGCGCTGTCGATCGCCAGGCTTTCGCCATCGCGGTCCGGTGCCTCGTAGCTGAGCGAATCCAGCAGGCGCTCCAGCACCGTATGCAGGCGACGGGCACCGATGTTCTCCTGGCGCTCGTTCACCTGGAAGGCGATTTCGGCCAGGCGCTCGATGGCGTCGGCGGTAAAGCTGACCTTGACGCCCTCGGTAGCCAGCAGCGCCTCGTACTGCTTGGTCAGCGCGGCCTTCGGCTCGGTCAGGATGCGCACGAAATCACCCTTGCTCAGCGCACCCAGTTCAACGCGGATCGGGAAGCGACCCTGCAGCTCCGGAATCAGATCGCTGGGCTTGGCCAGGTGGAACGCACCGGATGCAATGAACAGGATGTGGTCGGTCTTGATCGTGCCGTACTTGGTGGACACGTTGGAGCCTTCCACCAGCGGCAGCAGGTCGCGCTGCACGCCTTCGCGGGAGACATCGCCGCCGCCCACGTTATCGCCACGCTTGGCGACCTTGTCGATCTCGTCGATGAAGACGATGCCGTGCTGCTCGCAGGCCTCGATCGCCGCAGTGCGGATATCGTCCTCGTTGACCAGCTTGCCGGCCTCTTCTTCGATCAGCAGCGGTCGCGCGGCCTTGATGGTCAGCGTGCGCTTGTGCGCCTTCGCGCCGCCGCCAAGGTTGGCGAACATCGACTTCAGCTGCTGGCCCATTTCCTCCATGCCCGGCGGGGTCATGATGTCCATGCTGACATTGGCGGCCAGGTCGAGTTCGATCTCGCGCTCGTCCAGCTCACCGTTGCGCAGCATCTTGCGGAACTTGATGCGGGTCTCGTTGTCCTGCGCCGACGGTTCGTTGCGGGCGACTTCCGGATCGAAGCCGATGCCACCGCTGCGGCGCGGCAGCAGCGCATCGAGGATGCGGTCTTCGGCGCGTTCCTCGGCCTGGGTACGCACGCGCACCTTGGCCTGTTCGCGGTACAGCTTCACTGCGGTATCGGCCAGGTCGCGGATGATCTGCTCGACGTCCTTGCCGACGTAGCCGACTTCGGTGAAGCGGGTGGCTTCGACCTTCACGAACGGCGCGTTGGCCAGCGTGGCCAGGCGACGCGCGATCTCGGTCTTGCCGACGCCGGTCGGGCCGATCATCAGGATGTTCTTCGGCATCACTTCATTGCGCAGCTCAGGCACCAGCTGCATGCGGCGCCAGCGGTTGCGCAGGGCGATGGCCACGGCGCGCTTGGCGTCGTGCTGGCCCACGATATGCCGGTCCAGTTCCTGCACGATCTCGCGCGGGGTCATGGTGGCGGAGGAAACTTCGATCTTCGACATGGATGTGCTCACGAATTCGTTGTCGGTCGTGCCGGCCGCTGGCCGGCAACCAGGCACGCGTGTGGGGGATCATGAGGTTGCCGGCCAGCAGCCGGCGCGACCCTCAGAGTTCCTCGACCACCACGTTGCGGTTGGTGTAGATGCAGATATCGCCGGCAATGCCGATCGCTTCGCTGGCGATGGTGCGCGCATCCAGTTCGGTGTGTGCCATCAACGCGCGTGCAGCCGACAGCGCATAGGAACCACCCGAGCCGATGGCGATGATGCCATCCTCCGGTTCGATCACATCGCCGGTGCCGCTGATGATCAGCGAGGTTTCCTTGTCGGCCACGGCCAACAGGGCTTCAAGCTTTCCGAGGCGGCGCTCGGTGCGCCAATCCTTGGCCAGTTCGACCGCAGCACGCTGCAACTGGCCGTGCTTTTCCAGCTTGGCCTCGAACAGCTCGAACAGGGTGAAGGCATCGGCGGCGGCACCGGCAAAGCCGGCCAGCACCTGGCCATCACGACCGAGGCGGCGCACCTTGCGCGCATTGCCCTTCATCACGGTGTGGCCCAGCGTGACCTGGCCGTCGCCGGCAATGGCCACGTGCTCGCCGCGACGGACGCAGACGATGGTGGTGGCGTGGAAAACGTTGGGGTTCTGACTGGGGTCCATGCGGCCTCCGATAGCTGTTCCCGGGACATGGGGACAGCGCCGGGTGCGATCAAGCCTGTGCGGATGGCTGCCGTTCAGCGCTTGGCGTGCGACGGCCGGTCCGGATTGGGCTCGATGCCCCAGGCGATGTACCAGTCTTCGCCCTGCGTCTCGATCGGATGCTGGGTGCGACCGGAGCCATTGCCACAGGCCAGCGCGTCAGCCGCGCAGTAGCGGTCGCAGCCCCAACAGATGCGCTCGGGATGCTTGGGGTGCAGCGGAATGGGCTTCGCCATGGTGGCGGGTTCCTCGTGGCCTGCGGCCACGATGCGCCGGCAGCGCCCGCCCTGCCCTGATCCAGATCAAGGGCGGGCTATTCAGCCTTGTCGTCCTTGCTGCGGCGCTTCGCGCGCGGATGCGCGGCGTCGTAGACCTTGGCCAGGTGCTGGAAATCCAGATGGGTGTAGATCTGGGTGGTGGCGATGTCGGCATGGCCCAGCAGCTCCTGCACGCCGCGCAGATCACCGGATGATTCCAGGATATGGCTGGCGAAACTGTGCCGCAGCATGTGCGGGTGCACGTGCTTGAACAGGCCCTGGCGCTGCGCCAGCTGGCGGATGCGGATCTGCACCGCGCGTTGGCTGATCGGTCCGTTGCGGCCGGGAAATACCGGTGAGGCCGGACCACCGCCACTTTCGGCGCGCCACGCCTGCAGTGCTTCGCGCGCCGGCCGGCCGAACGGCACGCGGCGCTGCCGATTGCCCTTGCCCAGCACGTTGACCAGCCCGCTGTCGAAATCCAGATCGCGCCAGGTCAGCGCGCAGACTTCGCTCAGGCGCAGGCCGGAAGAATAAAAAAGTTCCAGCAGCGCGCGGTCACGGCGGCCAAGTTCACCTTCCGGCTCCAGCTCGACCAGCTGCACGGCCTCATCGGCGTCGAGGACCTGTGGCAACCGGCGCGGCGCGCGCGGCGCCTTCAGCGTCGCCGCAGGACTCACCTCGATGCGGCCGTGCTTGAGCAGCCAGGCATAGAAGCTGCGGCAGGCGGACAAGCGGCGCTGCAGGCTCTTGGCCGACAGGCCACGGCGGTGCTCATCGGCGACGAACTGGCGCAGCGCGTCGGCATCGAGTGCCTCCACCGCAACACCGCGCGGCTCGGCCCAGACCGACAGCGCGTCCAGGTCACGGCGGTAGGCATCGAGCGTATGCGCCGACATCCGCCGCTCTACCTGCAGATGCTGCAGGAAGGCCTGTACCGCGCTCATCGTCGTGTCCTGCTCAGCCCGGGAAGCGCTTCAGGCCGGTCACCAGGGCATCGCCCATCATGCGCAGGAACAGCGTGCCCATGCCCGGATAGAAACGGTTCGGATCGTGGCTGCCCACCGCAATCAGGCCCACGCCCGGCAACGGCAGCAGCGCGGTGGTCTGCACTTCCTCGCTGCGCACGCCATACAGCACGGCATTCTTTTCCGGCTGCAGGCGGCCGCAGATCGGCTCGCCGTCCTTCAGGCAGTCGCGGAACGGGCCGAGCTGCGGATCATCGGCTGCGATCACCTGCAACCAGTCGGCCTGTTCCAGCCCGGCCACCGGCGTGTGCACCACCAATCGCACCAGGTCGCCGGCGAAATCTTCCTGCAGCGAGGCCGCCATCGCACGCAGGGTGTCGGCGGCGTTGTCCTGCTTCATCAACGCCAGGGTCAGCTGGTGCGTGCGCACCGCCAGGCGTTCGTTGACCTGGGCAGTCGCGCCCAGGTCGGCCAACCGTCGTGCCAGCTCGCGGTTCTTCTCGCGCAGCACTTCCAGCTGGTAGCTGGCCAGCGACGCGGTCGGGCCGTCGTCACGCGGCACCACCAGGGTCAGGGCCAGGTCCGGGAACTGCTTGAGGAAGCCGGGATGTCGCCGCAACCAGGCAGCGACTTCGTGGGCCCCGAGCTTGTCGACGGTTTCGGTCATGCCATCCACTCCCCTTCGAAGACGAATGCAGTCGGGCCGGCCATCACCACAGGCTGGCCATCGCCCGGCCATTGGATACGCAGGTCACCGCCGGGCAGGCTGATGCGTGCATCACGCTGCAGGCGGCCGCGCTGCATCAGGGTCACCGCAGCGGCGCAGGCGCCACTGCCGCAGGCCAGGGTTTCACCGACGCCGCGTTCATTCACACGCAGGCGTGCATGCGCCGGGCCCATCACCTGGGCGAAGCCCACGTTCACCGAGCGCGGGAACGAGGCATGCTGCTGCAGCAGCGCACCGACGCGCTCGACCGGTGCAGCATCGATCAGGCCCACTTCGATCACTGCATGCGGGTTGCCCATCGACACCGCAGCGAAACGCACGCTTTCGCCCTGCAGCGGCAGCAGGTATTCCTCGCGCGCGTGGGCGAAACCCACCAGCGGCACGTTGGCCGGCTCGAACGCCGGCACGCCCATGGTCACCGCGAACTGGCCATCGCCCAGCACTTCCACCTCATGGCTGGCCAGCGGGCTGTCGATGACGAAGCGGTCGCCCTGCGCACTGCCTTCGCGCACCAGCCAGGCGGCGATGCAGCGCGCGCCATTGCCGCACTGTTCGGAATTGGAGCCGTCGGCATTCCAGATGCGGTACGACGCCACCGAGCCTTCCGCGCGCGGCGGTTCGATGGTCAGGATCTGATCGCAGCCGACGCCGGTGTGGCGGTCGGCCAGCTGCGCGGCCAGTTCAGGCGTGGGCGGCGCGGTGCCGTCACGCAGGTCGATCACTACGAAATCATTGCCCGCGCCATGCATCTTGCTGAAGCGCAGGGCCTTGGAACCGGCCTCACTCATTCCCGCCGCCCACCTTCTTCGCAGGCGCAGGCGCCGGTTGCGTGGTCGGTGCAGCCGGCTCCACGGTCGTGGCCGGGGTGCCACTGCCTTCGGTCTGCGCCGGGGTCGCTTCGGTAGCGGGCTCGGCAACAGGTTCGACGGTTTCTTCCACCGGCACCGGCTTCTGCGGCAGTACCAGCGGGCCCTTGTTGCCGCAGGCGGCGAGGAACAGCAGCGAAGCCGCTGCCAGCGGAATCAGGATGGCGTTTCGATGGGGGATCTTCATGCCCCGAGTATAGCCATTGGCGGCTGAGCGGTTGGTAGAGTCGACTGTGAGTCGACTGCTCCTGCAACGGCCGTGAAAAACCCGCGCTGCGCGCGATAGTCGACTGACAGTCGACTCTACCCCCCTGACCGCCCCACGGGCCGCCCCGGGGCGGGCCATGTTCAGCCTTCCGGCGGTGGCAGTGGCCGGGTCCACAGCCAGATCGCCACCACGGTCATGCTGCCGATCGAGAACCACTTCACCCAGGCAATCGGCACGCACCAGAGCATGATGCCGGCGCATACCGCCATGGTGATCGTGGCCATCCACTTGCCGTAGCGGCTGACCGCCCCGTGTGCCTGCCAGTTGGCGATGGCCGGGCCGAAGCGTGGATGCTGCAGCAGCCAGTTGTGCAGGCGTTCGGAGCCACGCGAGGCGGCCCAGGCCGAAATCAGGATGAATACGGTGGTCGGCAGGCCCGGTACGAAGATGCCGACGATGCCGGTGCCGAGGCTGACATAGGCCAGCAGCCACCACGCCCAGCGGAAACGCACCACGCGCGGAGGCGTGGTGGCATCGCGAGGGACGGAAGGATCTGGCGCGCTCATGGCCGCAAGGATACCGGTTCAGGGTGCCAGGCAGTGCCCGGCACCCTGTCGCGATCACGGCTGGGCGATGCCCAGCTGCTGCAGCACGAATGCGTACGACTCGGACAGCTCGCGGTAGCGCTGGAAGCGCCCCGACTTGCCGCCATGGCCGGCTTCCATGTTGGTGCGGAACAGGATCGGGTAGTGGCCGGTGTTGTCGTCACGCAGCTTGGCCACCCACTTGGCCGGTTCCCAGTACTGCACCTGCGAATCCCACAGGCCGGTGCCCACGAACAGCGCCGGATAGGCCTGCTTGCTGACGTTGTCGTAGGGCGAGTAGGACAGCATGTAGTCGTAGAACTGCTTCTGCTCCGGGTTGCCCCACTCGTCGTACTCGTTGGTGGTCAACGGAATGGTCGGGTCGAGCATGGTGGTCACCACGTCGACGAACGGCACCTGGGCCACCATCACGCGGTAGTCCTGCGGCGCCTGGTTGGCCACCGCGCCCATCAGCAGGCCACCGGCACTGCCGCCGGATGCCGCCACGCGGTCCTTCGCCGCCCAGCCCTGCGCCACCAGGCCACGGGTGACGTCGATGAAGTCGTTGAAGGTGTTCTGCTTGTGCAGCAGCTTGCCGTTCTCGTACCAGTCGCGGCCCATTTCCTGGCCACCGCGGATGTGGGCGATGGCATACACCACGCCACGGTCGAGCAGGCTCACCGCGGTCTGGTTGAAGTACGGGTCCATCGACATGCCGTAGCTGCCATAGGCGTACTGGAACAACGCGCCCTTGCCATCCTTCTGGTAGCCCTTGCGGTAGACCAGCGACACCGGCACCTTCACGCCATCGCGCGCGGTGATCCAGACGCGGTCGGTTTCGTACTTCGACGCGTCATAGCCGATCACCGGCTGCACCTTCAGCTGGCGGCGCTCCCCGGTGGCGGTGTTCAGTTCGAACACGGTGGTGGGGGTGGTCATCGAGGTGTAGACGTAGCGCAACCAGGGCGTATCGGCCTCGGTGTTGTCGCCCAGGCCCATCGAGTACGCCGGCTCGTCGGCCTTCACGTAGTCGCTGCGACCATCCTTGAACAGCAGGCGGATGCGTTCCAGGCCCTCGGAGCGTTCGGCGATGGCGGTGTAGCCATCGAACAGTTCGAAGCCTTCGATGAACACCGCATCGTCGTGCGCGATCCAGTCCTTCCACTGCGCACGCGAGGTCGCATCGGTCGGTGCGGTGACCAGCTTGAAATTCTTCGCACCGTCGTTGGTGCGGATCACCCAGCGGCCATCGTAGTGGTCGGCGTCGTACTCGACATCGCGCTGGCGCGGCGCCAGCACAGTGAAGTGGGTCGGGTCGCTGGCCGGCGCGTAACGCTCTTCCGAGGACACGGTGCTGTGCACGCCGATGGTGATGAAGCGATCGTCGCGGGTGCGGCCGATGCCCATGTAGAAGCTGTCGTCCTTCTCTTCGTAGACGATGGTGTCGGCGCTGGCCGCGGTGCCCAGCACGTGCTTCTTCACGCGCACGGTCAGCAACGTTTCCGGATCGTTCTCGACGTACAGCACGGTGCGGTTGTCGTCGGCCCAGACCAGGTCGCCCGAGCTGCCGGTGATCACATCGGGCAGCACCTTGCCGGTGGCCAGGTCCTTGAAGCGGATGGTGTACTGGCGGCGGCCGACATCATCATCGGCCCAGGCCAGCAGCTGGTTGTCCTGGCTGACTTCCATCGAGCCGACGCTGAAATAGCCCTTGCCGGCAGCCATCGCGTTGACGTCCAGCAGGATTTCCTCGGCGGCCTCCATGCTGCCCTTGCGGCGTGCGTGGATCGGGTAGTCCTGGCCGGTCTCGAATCGGCTGTAGTACCAGTAGCCACGCTCGCGCGCCGGCACGCTGGAATCGTCCTGCTTGATGCGGCCGACGATCTCCTTGTAAAGGGTGTCTTCCAGCGGCTTCAGCGGCGCCAGCAGCTGGTCGGCATAGGCATTCTCGGCCTGCAGGTAGGCCAGCATGTCCTTGTTCCCGCGCTTGTCGTCGCGCAGCCAGTAATAGTCATCGTTGCGGGTCGCGCCGAACGGCGCCTTGACCACATGCGGATGCTTGGCGGCATCCGGCGGAACGGGCGGAGTGGCGGCGGTGGCAGTGGTGGTCATCAGGCTGGCAAGCAACAGGCAGAGGGTGGATTTCATGAGATAGGGCTCCTTGAGGGGCAATGCAATGGCGTCCTTGCGCCCGAGTCTGGGTTGCGGAAGGACGGTGGGCAACCCTGCGGAACGTCATGGTGGCCATGCCTGCCGGTAGTGCCGGCCGCTGGCCGGCACCCTCACGGCCTGCGGGTGGGTCGGTTGCCGGCCAGCGGCCGGCACTGCCAGAGCGCGTGACCCCGGTGCGCGGCGTACCATGGGCTGCATGAGTACCCTGCCCCATACGCCGGGCTACAGCCGGCGCAGCCATGAAATCGCTCCGTTCCACGTGATGTCCCTGCTGGCCCGCGCGCAGGCGCTGGAACAGGCCGGCCACGACGTGATCCACCTGGAAATCGGCGAACCGGACTTCACCACCGCCGAACCGATCGTGCGTGCCGGCCAGGCCGCATTGGCCGCCGGCCATACCCGCTACACCGCCGCACGTGGCCTGCCCGCCCTGCGCCAGGCGATCAGCGGCTTCTATCGCAGCCACTACGGGCTGGACATCGACCCCGAACGCATCCTGGTCACCCCCGGCGGCTCCGGTGCGCTGCTGCTGGCCAGCAGCCTGCTGGTCGATCCCGGCCGCCACTGGCTGCTGGCCGACCCTGGTTATCCGTGCAACCGCCACTTCCTGCGCCTCGTTGAAGGCGGCGCACAGCTGGTGCCGGTCGGCCCGGACACTGCCTACCAGCTCACACCGTCGCTGGTGGAACAGCATTGGAATGCCGACAGCGTCGGCGCGCTGGTTGCCTCACCGGCCAACCCGACCGGCACCGTGCTCTCCGCCGACGAACTGGCCGCCCTGTCGAAGACCCTGCACGCGCGCGGTGGTCACCTGGTGGTGGACGAGATCTACCACGGCCTCACCTATGGCCTGGACGCACCCAGCGTGCTGCAGGTGGATGACAGCGCATTCGTGCTGAACAGCTTTTCCAAATACTTCGGCATGACCGGTTGGCGGCTGGGCTGGCTGGTGGCACCGCCAGCAGCCGTGCCGGACCTGGAGAAACTCGCGCAGAACCTGTACATCAGCGCATCGAGCATCGCCCAGCATGCCGCACTGGCGTGTTTCAGCGACGAAGCGATGTCGATCTTCGAACAGCGTCGCGACGCGTTCCGCCAGCGCCGCGACTTCCTGCTGCCCGCGCTGCGCGAGCTGGGCTTCCGCATCGAAGTCGAGCCGCAGGGTGCGTTCTACCTGTACGCCGATGTCAGCGCATTCACCGATGACGCACAGGCGTTCTGCGCCCATTTCCTGGAAACCGAGCACGTGGCATTCACGCCCGGGCTGGATTTCGGCTTCCATCGCGCCAACCAGCACGTGCGCCTGGCCTATACCCAGGAAGTGCCGCGGTTGCAGGAGGCGGTGGCACGGATCGCGCGTGGGTTGCAGCGTTGGCAGGGATCACGTTGACGGTAGTGCCGGCCGCTGGCCGGCAACCCGGGAATGCGTGAATGATGCGGTTGCCGGCCAGCGGCCGGCACTACCGGATAAAGAAAAACGCCGCCCTGGGGCGGCGTTTTCCGTTCTGCCTATCTGCTTACTTACCGCCCAACCGCTCCCACAGGAAGCTGTAGGCCAGCGCCGACATGTGTGCGGCCTGCGCGTTGTTGGCTGCACCGCCGTGGCCACCTTCGATGTTCTCGTAGTAGGTCACGTCCTTGCCGGCGTCGATCATCTTCGCCGCCATCTTGCGGGCGTGGCCCGGGTGCACGCGGTCATCTCGGGTGGAGGTGGTGAACAGCACCGGCGGGTACTTCTTCTTCGCGTCGAACAGGTGGTACGGCGAGAAGGTCTTGATGAACGCCCAGTCGCTGGTATCCGGGTTGCCGTACTCGGCCATCCACGAGGCACCGGCCAGCAGATGGCTGTAGCGCTTCATGTCCAGTAGCGGCACCTGCACCACCACCGCACCGAACAGTTCCGGGTACTGGGTCAGCATGTTGCCGGTCAGCAGGCCACCGTTGCTGCCGCCCTGCACGCCCAGGTGCCTGGCGCTGGTGATCTTGCGCTTGACCAGATCGCGTGCCACTGCGGCCATGTCTTCATAGGCCTTGTGGCGGTTCTGCTTCAGCGCCGCCTGGTGCCAGCGTGGGCCGTATTCGCCGCCGCCACGGATGTTGGCGACCACGTACACGCCGCCCTTCTCCAGCCAGGCGCGGCCCATGCCACCGGAGTAGCCCGGGGTCAGCGAGATCTCGAAACCACCGTAACCGTACAGCAGGGTCGGGTTGGAACCGTCCAGCTTCATCGCCTTGTCGTGCACCACGAAGTACGGCACGCGGGTGCCGTCCTTGCTGGTGGCGAAGTGCTGCTCGATCACCTTGCCCTTGGCATCGAAGAAGGCCGGCATGGTCTTCAGCGTTTCCGGGGCCTGCCCGATCTCGGCCAGCGCCAGGGTGGTCGGGGTCAGGTAGTCGGTGGCGGTCAGCCACACCGCGTCGCTGTCGTTGCTGTCGACCGCAGCCACGCCCAGCGTGCCGAAGGCCGGCGCGCCGACGAAGCGGCTGGTCTGCCAGCCATTGGCGCCCGGGGTCAGCACCGACAGGCGGTTCTTGACGTCATCCAGCACGTTCAGCACCAGGTGGCTCTTGGTCCAGGTGGCGCTGGCCAGCGAAGTGGTCGCGGTCGGGGTGAACAGCACGTCGAACTCACGCTTGCCGGCCAGGAAGTCATCCAGCCTGGTCGCCAGCAGAGAACCGGACGCATAGGTCTTGCCACCCACGGTCCACGGATCACGCAGCTCCAGGGTCAGCCACTGCTTGTGCAGGCCCTTCTCGGCCGAGTTCGGCGCATCGATCTTGGTCAGCGTGCCATCGTCGCCACGCAGGTAGATCTCGTTGTTGTAGAACGCCAGCGTGCGGCTGACAAGGTTGCGCTCGAAGCCCGGGGTGTCATCGTGCATCGCCGCGATGTACATGTCTTCCGGCTTGCCTTCATACACTACGCTGGCGGAGGCCATCGGCGTACCACGCTTCCACAGCTTGGCCACGCGCGGGTAGCCGGAGGTGGTCATCGAGCCGGCACCGAAGTCGGTGTAGACGAATACGGTGTCGCGATCGATCCAGTTCAGGCCGCCCTTCGACTCCGGACGGAAGAAGCCGTCCTTGATCCAGTTCTTGTTGGCCAGGTCGAACTCGCGGGTCAC
Organism: Stenotrophomonas sp. YJH_SMC_6; assembly: GCF_059371335.1. Lineage (NCBI taxonomy): Bacteria > Pseudomonadati > Pseudomonadota > Gammaproteobacteria > Lysobacterales > Lysobacteraceae > Stenotrophomonas > Stenotrophomonas sp. YJH_SMC_6. The sequence continues at coordinate 155,283 of NZ_JCAFUM010000014.1, forward strand.
GTCGGCGTCGGCACCACCGCGCGACAGCGCGATCAGGCAGCGGCTGTAATCCGGGCGCAGGCAGTCAGCGCCGTGCCAGACCCAGTTCTCGCCCTCGGCCTTGTTCAGGGCATCGAGGTCAAGCACGGTCTCCCACTGCGGCGAGGCCTTGCGGTACTCGGCCAGGGTGGTACGCCGCCACAGGCCGCGCTCGTGCTGCTGGTCCTTCCAGAAGTTGTAGTAGTAATCGCCGATCTTCTGCACGGCGGGAATCTTGGCATCGGAGTCGAGCACCTCGCGGATGCTGGTCTCCATCTGCTTGAAGGCCGGGGTCTGCGCCAGGCGCGCCTCGGACTTGGCGTTCTGTTCCTTGACCCAGGACAGCGGCTTGTCGCCGGTGACGTCCTCCAGCCAGGCGTAGCGATCGGTGTCTTCAGCAGCCACGGCGGTCCCCACCGAGGCAGCGGTCATCATGCCAGCCAGCAGGCAGGCGGAAGCGAGTCGAGACATTGCAGCTCCAGGCAGTCATAAGCCGTGGAACGCTAGCATGGATCGCTGCAGCCGCCCCCGTGTCGAAGGTCAGGCCGTGGCCGTAGCGCGGCGGCGACGGCGGGGCGTCCCGGCGGTGCGACGATGCGCCTGTCCACCGGTGCGACGGGCCAGCCGCAGCCACGACAGGCGCGGCACAGGGAAGCGCAGCAGCGCCCACCAGGCCATCAGCGGCATGCCCACCAGCCACATCGGCAGCCAGCCCAGCCAGGCGTTGCTGCCACGCGCGGCCGGCCAGACCAGTACCAGCGCCAGGCCGGCCAGGGCCACCTGCCGCACGCTGCGCAGCAGGCGCGGATCGGCGCGTTCAATGATGACGCGTTCAGTTGCAGGGCGGCGGACGGAACGTGCGTTCATGGGGCTTCTCCGGTGGACAATGCAACACAGCTTGGGCAAGGCCCTTCTCACAGGTTGCGACACCATTGACGGATCGCGCACGCTCAGTCGACCATGCTCAGGCAAAGCCCTTCTGAGCCCGCTCCCGCATGACTTCGATCCGCCCGCTCTGCGCCATGCTGTTGGCCCTGTCCCTGGCGGGCCCCGCCGTGGCCGCCAGTGAGCCGCCATCGCCCCGCGCCAGCACCCCGCGCGCGGCCGACCCGGATGCGCCGATCGACCTGAAGCGCTTCATGGGCACTTGGTACGTGATCGGCCGCGTGCCGAACTTCATCGAACGTGGCCATGTGGCCAGCGTCAACGACTACGAACTGCGCGACGAGCACAAGGTCGGCATCACCTACCGCTACCGTGATGGCTTCGGCGAACCGCTGCAGGAAGTGCGTGCCCGCGCCAGCGTCGACCCGGACAGCGGCAACCACGGTTGGCGCACCTGGTTCTACCGCGTCGTGCCTACCCATTCGCGGGTGCTGGAAGTGGCACCGGATTACTCGTGGGCACTGATCGGTTACCCGGGCCGCGAGATGGCCTGGATCTTCTCGCGTACGCCGGACATGGACAAAGCCCTGTACAAGGAGCTGGCCGAACGCCTGCGGGACGAGTACGGGGTGAACACCGACAAGCTCAAGCGCGTGCCGCAGCACCCGGAGCAGGTCGGGAAGCTGGGTTACGAAGTACCGAACGTGCGTTGACCGCACGTGGGATTGCCGGCCAGCGGCCGGCACTACCCGAACGAGATGCCGGGCGCCGCCCGGCATTCTGTTATCTGCGGCTGTAATGCGCGACCAGGCGGTCGCCAAGCATCTGCAGCAGCTGCACCAGGATCAGCAGCAGGACCACGGTGACCAGCGCCACGTCGGTGTGCGAGCGCTGGTAGCCGTCGCGGAAGGCCAGGTCGCCAAGGCCACCGGAGCCGATCGCACCGCCCATCGCGGTGAAGCCGATCAGCGCGACGGTGGTGACCGTTGCGCCAGCGATCAGGCCCGGGCGCGCTTCCGGCAGCAGCACGCGGGTGACCAGCTGCCAGGTGGTGGCTCCCATCGCCTGGGTCGCTTCGATCACGCCACGGTCCACTTCGCGCAGTGCGGTCTCGACCAGGCGCGCGTAGAACGGCGCGGCACCGATGACCAGCGGCACGATCGCACCGCGTACACCCAGCGACGTCCCCATCAGGAACAGGGTGACCGGGATCAGCACGATCATCAGGATGATGAAAGGCACCGAGCGCAGCAGGTTCACCACCAGCGCCAGCACGCCATAGGCGAACGGACGGCGCTTCATCTGCGGTGCACCGAACAGGTACAGCAGCACGCCCAGCGGCAGGCCGATGGCCAGGGTCAGCGGCAGCGAACCGAGCAGCATCAGCAGGGTGTCGATGGTGGCCTGGCCGATGTCGGCCCACTTGCCCGCGTCCAGGTGGCGGAAGAATCCGCCGGCAGTAGCGATGATCATCGACGCAGCTCCTCAACATGCACGCCGGCGGCCACGAACGCGGCCTGCGCGGCGGACTGGTCGCCGCCCACCAGGGCGACCACCAATTGGCCATACGGGGTGTCCTTGATCCGGTCGATGCGGCCGGACAGGATGTTGTAGTCGACCCCGGTCTCGCGCGCGACGCGGCCGAGCAGGGGTTCGTAGGTGTCGCCACCGAGGAAGGTCAGGCGCACGATGCGGCCACCGACGGCATCGAAATCGCGGTGCAGCGTGCCCTCGTCCACATGCTCCGATTCGCTGACGAAACGGCGCGTGGTCGGGTGCTGCGGGTGCAGGAACACCCGGGTGACCGGACCGGTTTCGACCATCTGGCCGGCATCGAGCACCGCAACGCGGTCGCAGACACGGCGGATCACGTCCATCTCGTGGGTGATCAGCACGATGGTCAGGCCCAGCTCGCGATTGATCTTCGACAGCAGCGACAGCACCGAAGCGGTGGTCTGCGGGTCGAGCGCACTGGTGGCCTCGTCGCACAGCAGGATCTGCGGACGGGTCGCCAGCGCGCGGGCGATGCCGACGCGCTGTTTCTGGCCACCGGACAGCTGCGCCGGATACTTCTGCGCATGCGCTTCGAGGCCCACGGTCTGCAGCAGCTCGGCCACGCGCGCGTCGATCTCCGCCTTCGGCGTGCCGGCCAGTTCCAGCGGGAAGGCAACATTGCCAGCCACCGTGCGCGAGGACAGCAGGTTGAAGTGCTGGAAGATCATGCCGATGCGCCGGCGCAGCGCGCGCAGGCCGTCCGCGTCCAGCGCGGTGACATCCTCACCGCCGATCAGCAGCCGGCCACCACTGGGTTCTTCCAGGCGGTTGATCATGCGGATCAGTGTCGACTTGCCGGCGCCGGAATGGCCGATGATGCCGAACACCTCACCGGCCTCGATGGTCAGGTCCAACGGTTGCAGCGCGCTGACTTCGCGGCCGGCAACGGCATAGGATTTGTGCAGGCGCTGGAACTCGATCACGGGCGTGGCTCACCGGCTGGGTGACGGAAGGGGGCGTGCAGCCTACCAGCGCAGGCGGTCGCGCGCCCGCGCCATGGCCCAGAATGTTATTCCTTTTGGTTCTAAGAAACTGTCCCCGGTAGTGCCGGCCGCTGGCCGGCACCTGCAGCGGTCCCTCCGGCGCAAGGGGTTGCCGGCCAGCGGCCGGCACTACCCCCGGGCTCAGGGATGATCCAGCGGCTTCGGCGGTTCCTGCCGGTTTACCCGCTCGCGATGCAGCAGGTACAGCCCCGAGGCGACGATGATCGCCGCGCCCACCCAGGTATAGCCGTCCGGCAGCTGGCCCCAGAAGGCCAGATCCCAGCCGATCACCCAGACCAAGCCGCTGTACTCCAGCGGCGCGATCATCGAGGCCTCGCCCAGCTGGAAGGCCTTGGTCAGGGCAATCTGGCCCAGCGCCCCGGCCAGGCCCATGCCGGCAATCAAAGGCGCGTGTGCCAGCTGCAGCGGTACCCAGCCGGGAATGGCGAGCAGGCCGGCGCCGATGGCCATGATCACCAGGAACCAGACCACCATCGACTGCGAGGTATCGGTGCGGGTCAGCAGGCTGACCGTGATCGCCGCCACGGCATAGGCCGTTGCCGCCGCCAGCACCATCAGGCCGGGCACCGAGATGAAGCCATCCACGCCCGGCCGCAGCACCACCAGCACGCCCACCAGGCCAATGCCGATGGCGACCCAGCGCCGCGGCCCGACCCGCTCGCCCAGCAACGGCACCGACAGCGCGGCGATCAGCAGCGGGGCAACGAAGTAGATGGTGTAGGCGGTGGACAGCGGCAGGTCGCGCAGGGCGAACACGAAGCAGCCGATCATCGCCATGCCCAACGCGCCACGCAGCAGGTGCAGGCCCCAGCGCCGCGGCACCAGCGAACGTGGGCCGGCACTGACCAGCACCCAGACCAGCACGAACGGCAACGAGGCCGCACCACGCAGGAAAGTCACTTCCAGGGTGGGATAGCTGGCCGACAGCTGCTTCATGCCAGCGTCCATCAGCGAGAAACAGGCGACCGCAGCGACCATCCAGGCCACCGCACGCGAAGGGGAGCGTTGCACGTTCATGGCCCATTATCGCCGACCGCACCGGATTGTAGGGCGGCCGCCGAGCATGGGCTCGGCCCTACACAAAGCGGGCACGCGGGCCGGCACGATAGAATGATCGCCACTGAAACCTGCGGAGCACCGCCCATGCCTTCCTTCGACGTCGTGTCCGAAGTCGACACCCACGAGCTGACCAACGCCATCGACCAGGCCAACCGCGAACTGGCCACCCGCTTCGACTTCAAGGGCGTGGACGCAAAGTTCGAGCGCGACGGCGATGTCATCAATCAGTTCGCGCCGACCGAATTCCAGCTCAAGCAGATGAACGACATCCTGCGTGCTCGCCTGGCCGCGCGCGGCATCGACGTGCTCAGCCTGGAGTTCGGCGACATCGAGACCAACCTGGCCCAGGCCCGGCAGAAGATCACCGTCAAGCAGGGCATCGAGCAGAAGATCGCCAAGAAGATCGCGGCGGCCCTGAAGGACGCCAAGCTGAAGGTGGAAAGCCAGATCAACGGCGACAAGCTGCGCGTGCAGGGCAAGAAGCGCGATGACCTGCAGGACGCCATCGCCGTGCTCAAGGCCGGCAAGTTCGAGCTGCCGCTACAGTTCAACAATTTCCGCGACTGAGCCACCTGCCGGGAATCCCCCGGCGCTGCCAGCCGCAGGTACGACGGCGCGTTGCCAGCGACGCGCCTACAATGTCGGCCCCGCCAGCCGACGTGCCCGCCATGACCGATTCCGACCTGTCCACCGATGACCCGATCGCCGCCACCCGCCTGTGGCTGGAGCGCATCGTCATCGGCCTGAACCTGTGCCCGTTCGCCAAGGCGGTATACGTGAAGGACCAGGTCCGCATCGTGCTCAGCGATGCGACCACGACAGAAGCGCTGGTTGAACAGCTGGCCGAGGAGCTGGTGCTGCTGCGCGACACGCCGGCCGAGCAGATCGACACGACGCTGATCGTGCATCCGCAGGTGCTGAGCGATTTCCTCGACTACAACGACTTCCTCGACAACGCCGATGCGGCGATCGAGGCACTGGACCTGCAGGGGATCCTGCAGGTGGCCAGCTTCCATCCGGATTACCAGTTCGAGGGCGTGGCCGCCGACGACGCCAGCAACTACACCAACCGCGCGCCCTTCCCCACCCTGCACCTGCTGCGCGAAGACAGCGTGGCGCGCGCGGTGGATGTGTATCCGGACCCGGACGTGATTGTCGAGCGCAACATCCAGACCCTGGACCGCATCGGTGTGGACGGCTGGCATCGTCGCCTGCGCGGCGAAGACCTGACGTGAGCGCGGTGCCGCCGATTGCCGCATGGCCGGCCGCGCCACTGTCGGGCAAGGTGGTGCTGGTCACCGGCGGCGCCAACGGCATCGGTCGCGGTATTGCCCAGGCCGTGCTCGGTGCCGGCGGACGCGTGCTGATCGGCGACCTGGACAGGGAGGCCGGCCAGGCCTGCCTGGACGAATGGCAGCGCGGTGAGGATGCCGCGTTCCAGCGTTTGGATATCACCGACGAAGCCAGCGTGCGCGACTTCATCGCCGAGGCGCTGCAGCGTTTCGGACACATCGACGGGCTGGTCAACAATGCCGGCATCGCCGGGCCGCACGGCACGCGGCTGCAGGACATGGACTGGCACGAATGGCAACGCCGGCTGTCGTCGCTGCATGGCGCCTTCCTGTGCAGCAAGCACGCGCTGCCGGCGCTGACGGACAGTGCTGCGGGCGCGATCATCAACATCGCATCCACCCGCGCCTGGCAATCCGAAGCGCACAGCGAGGCCTATGCGGCGGCCAAGGGTGGCCTGGTGGCCTTCACCCATGCGCTGGCGATCAGCGCCGGCCCGGCGGTGCGGGTGAACAGCATCAGCCCCGGCTGGGTCGGAACCACTGCGTGGCAGGCACCCTCACGGCGCCATGAACCAGAGTACTCGGCCATCGACCACGCACAGCATCCGGTCGGCCGGGTCGGCCGCCCTGAAGATATCGGTGCACTGGCGGTGTACCTGCTGTCGTCGCTGTCCGGTTTCAGCACCGGCCAGGACTTCATCGTCGACGGCGGCATGACCCGGAAGATGATCTACGCCGAATGACCGGTCTTCGGTAGTGCCGGCCGCTGGCCGGCATTCCGGTAGACCCACGCCATGCGTGGATGGCGGTGTAGTGCCAACCAGGGTTGGCACCCACCACAACGGTTTACGCCATGCCCGAGTGGCGCAGCAGCGCGTCGATCTGCGGCGCGCGCCCACGGAAGGCCTTGAAGTTCTCCGCCGCCGGGCGGCTGCCACCGCGCGACAGGATCTCATCGCGGAAGCGTGCACCGGTCTCGGCCAGTGCCTGCGGCGCTTCCTCGAACGCCGCATAGGCGTCGGCACTGAGCACTTCGGCCCACTTGTAGCTGTAGTAGCCGGCGGCGTAACCGCCCGCGAAGATGTGGCTGAACTGGTGCGGGAAGCGGTTCCAGGCCGGCGGATGGTTCACCGCCACCTCCGCACGCACGCGATCGAGCAGCGCCAGCACGCTGTCCTGCGCCGGTTCGAACTGGCTGTGCAACAGCATGTCGAACAGGCCGAACTCAAGCTGGCGCACGGTGGCCATGCCGCTGTGGAAGTTGCGCGCGGCCAGCATGCGCTCGTACAGCCCGCGCGGCAGCGGTTCGCCCGTGTCCACGTGCGCGGTCATGGCCTGCAGGTGCTCCCACTCCCAGCAGAAGTTCTCCATGAACTGGCTGGGCAGTTCCACTGCATCCCATTCCACGCCATTGATGCCGGCCACGCCCAGTTCGCCGATGCGGGTCAGCAGCTGGTGCAGGCCATGGCCCATCTCATGGAACAGCGTGGTCACTTCGTTGTGGCTGAAGGTCGCCGGCCTGCCGTTGGCACCGCGGCCGAAGTTGCACACCAGGTAGACCAGCGGCGTCTGTACGCTGCCGTCCGCGCGCACGCGACGGTTGCGGCAATCGTCCATCCACGCGCCACCACGCTTGCCCTCGCGCGCATACAGGTCCAGATAGAACTGGCCGACCAGCGCGCCCTGCGCATCGACCAGACGGAAGAAGCGCACGTCGTCATGCCACACCGGTGCGCTGTCCTCCTGCACGCGCAGGCCGTACAGCTGCTCGATCACCGAGAACAGGCCGCCCAGCACCTTCGGTTCGGTGAAGTACTGCTTCACTTCCTGTTCGGAATAGCTGTAACGGGCCTGCTTCAGGCGGTCGGCGGCGAACGCCAGGTCCCAGGCCTGCAGGCTGTCGATGCCCAGCTGCTCGCGTGCGAACTGCTCCAGGTCGGCCCGGTCCTTGGCCGCGAACGGCTTGGCGCGCGCGGCCAGGTCACGCAGGAAACCCAGCACTTCGGCCGGGTCCTGCGCCATCTTGGTCGCTACCGAATAATCGCCATACGAATCGAAGCCGAGCAGCGCGGCCAGTTCAGCGCGCAGGGCGAGGATCCGATCGATGTTGCCGCTGTTGTCCAGGGACTCATCGCCGAATTCGGACGCACGCTGTGCGCTGGCGCGGTACAGGATCTCGCGCAGGTCGCGGTCCTCACCCCAGGTCTGCACCGGCAGGTAGCACGGCATCTGCAGGGTCAGTTTCCAGCCGGCCTTGCCGTCCTTCTGTGCTGCGGCATGCGCGGCGGCCTTCACGTCTTCCGGCAGGCCCTTCAGCCGCGCTTCGTCCTCGATGATCAGCGACCAGGCATCGGTAGCGTCGAGCACGTTCTGCGAGAACTTCGCCGACAGCGCCGACAGTTCCTCCTTGATCGCCGCGAAGCGCTGCTGCGCCTCCGGCGCCAGCTCGGCACCACCGAGGCGGAAATCGCGCAGGGTGTTGTCCAGCACCTTGCGCTGGGCCGCGTCGAAGCGCGCCGCCTCGGCACTGGCGGCCAGCGTCTGGTACTGCCGGTACAACGCCAGGTTCTGGCCCAGCGCGCTGGCGAAGCGGGTCACCCGCGGCAGGTTGCTGTTGTAGGCCTCACGCAGTTCCGGGGTGTTGACCACGCCCTGCAGGTGGCCGACCAGACCCCAGGCGCGCCACAGGCGCTCGGTGGCGTCATCCAGCGGGGCAACGAAGGTCTGCCAGGTGACCGGCTGCACCTGCTCGGCGGCGCTGACGGCGGCTTCGGCCTCGGCCAGCAGCACGTCCAGCGCCGGCGCCACGTGCTCGGGGCGGATGGCCTCGAAGCGCGGCAGGCCGGAAAAATCGAGCAGGGGGTTGGCAACGGTCACGGCAGATCTCCAGGGTACGGGCCCGGCAGGCGGGCAGCATGCAGGATATGGCGCTGGCAGGCGGGGCTGACAAGGGGGCACGGCCCGGCATTCACGTCGGCCTTACGGTCGCGCACCGAAGCTCTGGCTGCGGGGGAGTCCGCAGCGGTACGCACCGAACGAGGCCCTACATGGAAGGTCTGGCTGCAGTTGCATCCGCCTCACCGGCCCGGTCACTGGCATTGTCCGCCAGCCCGGCCGAACTGACCTGGATCGCCGCATTGTGCGATGCCGGCGACGATGCCCAGCGTCACCTGCATCAACTGCAGGCAGTGCTGCAGCAGGGCGGCACGTTCAACGACGCCCAGGAGTGGTACCCGTTCGAGGTGATCGAACGCGGCGCCAGCCAACTGCGGCTGGGCCATGAGCGCGAGTTCGTGATCTGCGTGCTGCTGTGGCTGCAGGCGCTGGCCCAGGGCCGAGCGAGCATCCTGGACCCGAGCCTGCATCTGGATGATCGCGCGATGGACATCGAGGCCTTGCCCGATGCACTGCGCGACGCGGTGCTGGACGCGTTCACTGCAGCGGGATATTGAGCCGCCCCGGCGACCGGATAGAGTCGACTGTTAGTCGACTTTCGCGCGCAGCGCGGGATTTTCGCGACCTGAACCTGGAGCAGTCGACTAACAGTCGACTCTACCCAGCCGACACACAGCCGGCCGTGCGTTGCCGCGTTACAACGCTTCCAGGCTGCACCACGGCAATTCGGGCAGTCCCTGCCCGGCCACCGCCGCCGCCAGTTGCGCATCGGCGCCGTCGACATCGATGCCCTGGCGCGCATACCACGACGGGTCGTAGTAGCTCTGTGCGTAGCGCTCGCCGCTGTCGCACAGGATGCTGACGATGCTGCCCTGGTGGCCCGCCTCGCGCATCCACTGCGCCGCCTGCAGCACACCGATGAAGTTGGTGCCGGTGGAGCCACCGACACGGCGGCCCAGCTGGCGGCTGACATGGCGCATCGCGGCCAGGCTCAGCGCATCGGGCACCTTCACCATCGCATCGACACTGGTCGGGATGAAGCTCGCCTCTACCCGCGGCCGGCCGATGCCTTCCACGCGCGAGCCACCGCTGCAGGTCAGGCCGCGCCAGTCCTGCTCACCGGCCACGGCGGCTTTGTAGCCATCGAAGAACACCGACACTTCCGGGTCCGCACAGAGGATGCGGGTGTCATGCCGGCGATAGCTGACATAGCGCCCCAGCGTCGCTGCGGTACCGCCGGTGCCGGGGCTGCACACGATCCATTCCGGAACCGGGCTGGGCTCTTCGGCCATCTGCTTGAAGATGGACTCCGCGATGTTGTTGTTGGCACGCCAGTCGGTGGCGCGCTCGGCATAGGTGAACTGGTCCATGAAGTGGCCACCGGTTTCACGGGCCAGCTTTTCCGAATCACAGTTGAGGTCGCAGGCACGTTCGACCAGGTGGCAACGGCCGCCGTGGAACTCGATCGCGGCGATCTTTTCAGGCGAGGTGGAGGCCGGGATCACCGCAATGAACGGCAGGCCGAGCAGCCGCGCGAAATAGGCTTCGGACACGGCGGTCGAGCCGCTGGAGGCCTCGATCACCGGACGCCCTTCACGCAACCAGCCATTGGCCAGCGCATACAGGAACAGCGAGCGCGCCAGCCGGTGCTTCAGGCTGCCGGTGGGATGGCTCGACTCATCCTTCAGGTATAGGTCGATGCCCTCGAACCCTGGCAGCGCCAGCGGGATCAGGTGGGTATCGGCGGAACGGTTGAAATCAGCTTCGATCTTGCGGATGGCGGCAGCCACCCATTCACGCTGCGACATGGCGGGCAATCGTTGTCAGGACGGAACGGTGCGATCCGGCCATTGTACGTCGCAGTGCCGTCAGGTGCTGGCCGGTAGAATGGCGCCATCCGGCCGGCAACGGCCCTGTCTGAAGGACCTCCCCCATGACCATTCCCGCCCTGCGCGATGTTCCCGGCGTCGCCGCCCAGGCCCCGGCCGAAACCACCGGCTTCGTGTTCAACCACACCATGCTGCGCGTGAAGGACATTGCCGCTTCGCTGGACTTCTACACCCGCGTGCTCGGCTACCAGCTGATCGACAAGCGCGACTTCCCCGAGGCCCAGTTCAGCCTGTACTTCCTGGCCTACGTGCCCGCTGGCGCCACGGTGCCGGAAGATGACAACGCCCGCCGCCTGTGGATGGCCGGGCTGCCGGGCGTGCTGGAACTGACCCACAACCACGGCACCGAAACCCAGGACGGCGCGGTCTACCACGACGGCAACAGCGACCCGCGCGGCTTCGGCCACATCTGCGTGTCGGTGCCGGACATCGAGGCCGCCTGCCGGCGCTTCGAGGATCTGGGCGTGACCTTCCAGAAGCGCCTGACCGACGGCCGCATGAAGAACCTGGCTTTCATCAAGGACCCGGACGGCTACTGGGTCGAGATCATCGCCAACGTCTGACCCGAAAAGGGGACGGAGGGGATTAAGTCGTTTCTGGCATTATTGGGCTGGAAGCGACTTAATCCCCTCCGTCCCCTTTTTCTGCGAGGTTCGTATGGAAACGATGGAACTGCACCGCGGCCGCCTGATCGACCACATCCAGCTGGTAGTGCGCGACCTGGCGGCCAGTCGCCGCTTCTACCAGGCGGTGTTCGATTCGATCGGCATCCCGATCGCCGGTGAAGGCGATGACTACTTCTGGGCCGATGAGCTGTTCATTTCCAGCGCCAGCAGCACGGCCGCCGCCGGCCAGCTGACCGGCCGCCACCATCTGGCCTTCCAGGCCCGCGACAGCGCAACCGTCGATGCCTTCCATACCGCCGCGATCGCCGCCGGCGGCACCGACAACGGCGCGCCCGGTGAACGCCCTTACCACCCGGGCTACTACGGCGCGTTCGTGCTCGACCCGGATGGCAACAACATCGAAGTGGTCTACCACGGCCCAGCCAACTACAGCGCCGACTCGGTGAAGGTCACTTTCTGAATTCACCGATGCCGTGAACGAAGAAGCCGGGCAATGCCCGGCTTCTCTGCTTCCAGCGCTGCAGCCCTCAGTGGGCGGCCATGTAGATGTCCTGCAGCACGGCCTTTTCCAGCTCCAGCTCGCCCAGCAGGTTCTTCACGATGTCGCCCAGGCTGAGGATGCCGACCAGACGAGTGCCTTCGGTGACCATCAGATGACGGCGCCGCGAGTACGTCATCAACGACATGGCCTGCTTCAGGGTGGCCTCCGGGGCGATGCCCTCCAGGCCGGTGGACGGCAGGCTGGAAATCACCCGGCGGCCGGCCTGCGGGCCGTCGTCGGCCAGGGTACGCACGATGTCCTTCTCGGAAATGATGCCGACCGGGGCATCGTCCTTCATCACCACCAGTGCAGCGATCCTGTTCGCGCTCATCTTGTGGGCGGCGGCACCAATGGTGTCTTCGGCATCGATGGTGATGACAGCTTCTTTCTTGGATTGCAGGAGTTCGCGGACGTTCATTCTTGTTTCCTGGTGCAGGTCACTGAAGTCAAAAAGTGTGCTCTTCCGATACGCCCCCTCCCCGGGAACAGACCTTTCAGCGCACGTCTGGCGCACCCGGCTGCCGCTTGGAATGGATCGGCAGACGACGTGCTGCAACGCGAACGAGGTGGGTTCAACCGCTCAACCCGGACCTCGGTCAAATCGATTCTACGACTGCGACCATCGGTCACTACCGGCATCGATGGGACAGTTCGTCGTGGGAACCAACCGACGATCCAGAGAATGGCACCGCGGCTGAAACCGCCGCTGAATACACGCGATGCCACGCGTTAAAGATTGATTGCCTGCTGCCGACGGTGGACAGAACACCCTGTGACTGTCCCACTTGCCGCTGCCACCGGCACAAACGAAAGGGGGCCCACACGGCCCCCTTCGCTTGCAACCTCCAACCGAGCTGACGGGTGTTACTCCACCGTCACGCTCTTGGCCAGGTTGCGCGGCTTGTCCACGTCGGTGCCGCGCGCCAGCGCGGTGTGGTAGGCCAGCAACTGCACCGGAATGGTGTGCACGATCGGGCTGAGCACGCCGGCATGACGCGGCGTACGGATCACGTGCACCCCTTCGGACTCGTTGAAGTTGCTGTCCTGGTCGGCGAACACGAACAGTTCACCGCCACGCGCGCGCACTTCCTGCATGTTCGACTTCACCTTCTCCAGCAGGCTGTCGTTCGGCGCGATCACCACCACCGGCATGTCCTCGTCCACCAGCGCCAGCGGGCCATGCTTCAGCTCGCCTGCCGGGTAGGCCTCGGCGTGGATGTAGGAGATTTCCTTGAGCTTGAGCGCGCCTTCCAGCGCGATCGGGTAATGCAGGCCACGGCCCAGGAACAGCGCGCTGCTCTTGCGTGCGAAACGCTCGGCCCAGGCAGCGATCTGCGGCTCCATGTTCAATGCGTGCTGCACGCTGCCCGGCAGGAAGCGCAGCTGCTCGAGGTAGTCCGCTTCCTGCGCCGCGTCGATGCGGCCGTGCAGCTTGCCCAGCACCACGGTCAGCTGGAACAGTGCCGCCAGCTGGGTGGTGAAGGCCTTGGTCGAGGCCACGCCGATCTCGGCACCGGCACGGGTATAGCACACCAGTTCGCTGGCGCGCGGAATCGCACTTTCCGGCACGTTGCAGATCGACAGCGTGTGCTTGTGGCCCAGCGACTTGGCGTACTTCAGCGCTTCTAACGTATCCAGCGTTTCGCCGGACTGGGAGATGGTGACGATCAGATGCTTCGGGTTCGCGTAGGCCGCGCGATAGCGGTACTCGCTGGCGATCTCCACGCTGCACGGAAGGCCGGCGATGGCTTCGATCCAGTAGCGCGCGGTCAGGCCGGCGTAGTAGCTGGTGCCGCAGGCGATGATCTGCACGCCTTCAGTGCCCGACAGCACGGCTTCGGCGTTCTTGCCGAACAGCTCGGCCGGGAAACCACCGGCGTCGATCGCCGCCTCGATGGTGTCGCCCAGCGCGCGCGGCTGCTCGTGGATCTCCTTCTGCATGAAGTGGCGGTACGGGCCCAGCTCCAGCGATGCCAGCGACACATCGGACAGATGCACGTCGCGCTCGATCGGCCGGTCGTGCTCGTCGAAGATGCGCACGCCATCGCGACGGATCTCGGCGGTATCGCCCTCTTCCAGGAAAATGACCTTGCGGGTGGCCGAGATCACCGCCGAGACGTCGGAAGCAACGAAGTTCTCGCCCTCGCCCAGGCCGATCAGCAGCGGGCAGCCCATCCGCGCGCAGACGAAGCGTTCCGGCTCGGCACGGCTGACCACGGCCAGTGCGTAGGCACCGGTCAGCTCCTTTACCGTATGCTGCAGCGCCACCAGCAGGTCGTCACCACTCTTCAGGTGATGGTGGATCAGGTGTGCGATGACTTCGGTGTCGGTCTGCGACTCGAAGGTGTAGCCCAGCGCACGGAGCTTCTCGCGCTGCTCTTCGTGGTTCTCGATGATGCCGTTGTGCACCAGCGCCACGCCATGGCTGATGTGCGGATGCGCGTTGGCCTCGGTGACGCCCCCATGGGTGGCCCAGCGGGTGTGGCCGATGCCCAGCACCGCGTTGAAGCCCTCGGCCTCGGCCGCCGTGGCCATTTCCGACACACGACCGGTACGACGCACGCGACGTACATCGCGGCGCTCACCCTGGTCGATCACCGCGATGCCGGAGGAATCGTAACCACGGTACTCCAGCCGCTTCAGGCCTTCGATCAGCACCGGCACTACGTCGCGATCAGCGATCGCACCCACGATTCCACACATGTCACGCGTTTCCTTGAAGACGATCGTCGCATTCTAGCCTGCGTGCCCGCGCTCCCCCTCCTGTCCGCTTAATGAAAGTGTCCGGAAAGGTGTCCGCGGACACCCGGACACTTCACATCAAAGCCCAACCCATTGACCCATAAGGAAATAAAGTTGGCACGCTACGTGCTTGGTACTGGCTACCACCGTCAGGCACGCACCCGATGATCCGCGACACTTCCGCCCAGGACCAGATCGTTTCCTCCGCTCCGGCCAGCGCTCCGCGCGCCAACTGGCTCCGTTACCGTTGGCCGGCGCTGGGCACGATCGCCCTGCTCGCCGGCATCGGCTGGGCCGTGCACGCCTGGTCCAACGCCAGCCGCTCCTTCGACAGCAGCCGCGTGCGCATCGCCGAAGTGAAGCGGGGCGACCTGGTCCGTGACATCGCCGCCGACGGCCGCGTGATCGCCGCCAACAGCCCGGTCCTGTATGCCATCTCTGCGGGCACCGTGGACCTGAAGGTGGTCGCCGGTGACGTGGTGAAGAAGGGGCAGGAGCTGGCGGTCATCGACAGCCCCGAACTGCGCAGCAAGCTGGCCCAGGAACAGGCCACCCTGGCCGGCCTGGAGGCCGAGGCCAGCCGTGCCGCGCTGGACGCCACCCTGGCCCGCGCCAAGTCGCGCAAGGAAACCGACCAGGCCACCATCGAACGGCAGGCCGCCGACCGCGACCTGCAGCGCTACCAGCGCGGCTACGACGGCGGGGCGGTGCCGCAGATCGACCTGGCCAAGGCCAAGGACTCGCTGAAGAAGGCCGACATCACCCTGGCCAACGCCACCACCGATGCCCGCCTGCAGAGCCAGGGCGCGGACCTGGATGCCCGCAACAAGCGCCTGCTGGCCGATCGCCAGAAGGCGGTGGTGGCCGAAGTACAGCGCCAGGTCGATGCGCTGACGCTGCGTGCCCCGTTCGATGGCCAGGTCGGCCAGGTGCAGGCGGTGCAGTCAACCAACCTGTCCGCCAATGCCCCGGTGCTGGGCGTGGTCGACCTGTCCAAGTTCGAAGTCGAGATCAAGGTGCCGGAGAGCTTCGCCCGCGACCTGGCGATCGGCATGCCCGCACAGCTGACCGGTGGCAACGGCCAGCCGTTCCCGGGCGAGATCAGCGCGGTGTCGCCGGAAGTGGTCAACGGTGAGGTCAACGCGCGCGTGCGCTTTGCCAGCGCGCAGCCCGAAGGCCTGCGCCAGAGCCAACGGATGTCAGTGCGCGTGCTGCTCGATACCCGCAAGAACGTGCTGAAGGTCGAGCGTGGCCCGTTCGTCGAACAGGGCAACGGCATGGCCTACGTGATGGATGGCCGCACCGCCGTGCGCCGTCCGGTGGAACTGGGCGTCAGCAGCCTGGGCGAAGTGGAAATCAAGTCGGGTGTGCAGCCAGGCGACCGCATCGTGGTCTCCGGCAGCGACCTGTTCAAGGACGCCGAACGCGTCTCCGTCAACTGATACCTGATACCTGAATCCTGGAGAGAGGACACCCCATGTACATGCTCGAAATGCGTTCGGTCGCCAAGGTCTTCCGCACCGAACAGGTGGAAACCCATGCACTGCGCTCGCTGGAACTGCAGGTCAAGGAAGGTGAGTTCGTCGCGGTCACCGGCCCCTCCGGCTCCGGCAAGACCACCTTCCTCAACATCGCCGGCCTGCTGGAAACCTTCACCAGCGGTACCTACATGCTGGACGGCCAGGACGTGAGCACGCTGGGCGACGACGCCCGCAGCCGCCTGCGCAACCAGAAGATCGGCTTCATCTTCCAGGGCTTCAACCTGATCCCCGACCTGAACCTGTTCGACAACGTCGACGTTCCGCTGCGCTATCGCAGGATGAGCGCCAACGAGCGCCGCGAACGCATCGAGAAGGCACTGACCCAGGTCGGCCTGGGCTCGCGCATGAAGCACTATCCGAATGAACTGTCGGGTGGCCAGCAGCAGCGCGCGGCCATCGCGCGTGCGCTGGCCGGCAGCCCGCGCCTGCTGCTGGCCGACGAACCGACCGGCAATCTGGATACGCAGATGGCCCGGGGCGTGATGGAGCTGCTGGAGGAGATCAACGCCGCCGGCACCACCATCGTGATGGTCACCCACGACCCGGAACTGGCCGCGCGTGCGCAGCGCAACGTGCACATCGTCGATGGCCAGGTGACCGACCTGGTGCGCGAGCCGGTGCTGGCCACGCCGTTGCGCCACATCGTCGCCGTCAACGAGTGAGGGCCCGACCATGTTCGCCTACTACGCCCGATTGGCGGCGCGCAGTTTCCGCCGCAACAAGGTCCTGACCGCGCTGATGGTGATCGCCATCGCGCTCGGCATCGGCGCCTCGATGACCACGTTGACCGTATTCCACGTGCTGTCCGGCGACCCGATTCCGGGCAAGAGTGACCGCCTGTTCTACGTGCAGCTCGATGCCGCGACCGGCGCCTATGTCGCCGGCGAGGAACCGGAAACCCAGCTGACCCGCTTCGACGGTGAAGCGCTGCTGCGCGAGGCCAAGGGCGAGCGCCAGGCGCTGATGAGCGGCGGCGGCGGCACCATCGAACCGGACAACAGCACGCTCAAGCCCTTCAGCATCGACACCCGCTGGACCTCGGCCGATTTCTTCCCGATGTTCGAGGTGCCCATGCAGTACGGCCGCCCCTGGACGCGAGAGGACGATGAAGGCCGCGCACGCGTGGTGGTCATCTCCAAGGCGCTCAACGACAAGCTGTACCAGGGCGCCAACAGCGTGGGCCGCGACCTGCGCATGGAAGGCCAGAGTTACCGCATCGTCGGCGTGATGAAGGAATGGAGCCCGGAGCCGCACTTCTACGACCTGACCACCGGCAGCTACGGCAAGAACGAAGACCTGCTGCTGCCGATCTCCACCTCGTTCGACCTGAAGCTCGGCAACAACGGCAACATGAACTGCTTCGGCGAAAACCCCGACGGCAACAGCTACTCGCTCAATGCACCCTGCGCGTGGCTGCAGTACTGGGTGGAAATGGACCCGGCCAAGGCCGGCGACTACCGCCGCTACCTGGAGAACTATTCGACCCAGCAGCGCGAGGCCGGCCGCTTCAAGCATCCCCCGAACGTGCGCCTGCGCACCGTGATGGAATGGCTGGACTTCAATGGTGCCGTGCCCAGCGACGTGCGCCTGCAGCTGTGGCTGGCGCTGGGCTTCCTCGGTGTCTGCCTGGTCAACACGGTAGGCCTGCTGCTGGCCAAGTTCCTGCGCCGCAGTGGTGAGATCGGCGTGCGCCGTGCACTCGGTGCCAGCCGTGGCCAGATCTTCCTGCAGTGCCTGGTGGAAGCCGGCGCGGTGGGCGTGGTCGGTGGCGTGCTGGGTATCGGCCTGGCCCTGCTTGGCCTGTTCGCGGTGCGCCAGCAGCCGGTGGAGTACGCAAAGCTGGCCCACCTGGACGGCAACATGCTGCTGCTCGCGCTGGGCCTGACCCTGTTCGCCAGCCTCGCCGCCGGATTCCTGCCCGCCTGGCGCGCGATGCAGGTCACCCCGGCCATCCAGCTCAAGTCGCAGTAAGCACCCGAACGAGGACTCCCATGGACATCCGCCCCATCCTCAGCACGCTGCGCCGGCACAAGACCGCTGCCGCCCTGATCGTGCTGGAAGTCGCACTGACCTGCGCCATCGTCTGCAACGCGCTGTTCCTGGTCAGCCAGCGCGTGGAGAAAATCAGCATGCCCAGCGGTATCGCCGAGAGCGAACTGGTGATGCTGCGCGTCAGTGGCATCGGCAAGCAGACCGACGCCATGTCCCGCACCCGCGAGGACCTGGCATCGCTGCGCGCGATTCCCGGCGTCAGCAACGTCACCATCATCAACCAGGTTCCCTTCCGCAACGGATCCTCCAGCAGCAGCATCTCGCGGGTAATCGACCAGGAACGGCCGACCACCAACGCTTCGATGTACACCCTGTCCGAGAACGGGCTGGCCACGATGGGCATCAATCTGATCGCCGGCCGCGATTTCCTGCCCGACGAGTACCAGAACTTCGAAGACGTCAGCAAGGGTGGCGCCAAGGAAAAGGCCATCCCGGTCATCCTCACCCAGGCCACCGCCGCCAAGATGGAGCCCAACGGCAGCGCCCTGGGCAAGACCTACTACATGGGCAAGCAGTCGCTGCATGTGGTCGGCATCGTCGACACGCTCAGCACGCCTAATGGCTGGAATGACAACTGGACCAACTCGATGCTGCTGCCGATCCGGGTCAGCTTCGACAAGGGTGGTACCTACGTGTTGCGTACTTCGCCGGAACGCCGCCAGGAGGTACTCGATGCCGGTGCCGCCGCGCTGGAGCGCAACGACCCCAACCGCCTGATGCGCGACAAGCTGACCTATGAAGACCAGCGCAAGGACTTCTTCAAGAACGACCGCGCGATGGTCGGCCTGCTGATCACCGTCAGCATCTCGCTGCTGGTGGTCACTGCGCTGGGCATCATCGGCCTGGCCAGCTTCTGGGTGCAGCAGCGCAGCAAGCAGATCGGTATCCGCCGTGCGCTGGGCGCCACCCGCGGGCAGATCCTGCGCTACTTCCAGACCGAGAACTTCCTGCTGGCCTCGCTGGGCATCGTGCTGGGCATGCTTGCGGCGTACGCGATCAACCTGGCCCTGATGAACCTGTACGAGCTGCCGCGCATGCCGCTGTACTACCTGCCGCTGGGTGCGCTGCTGCTGTGGATACTGGGCCAGATTGCGGTGTTCGGTCCGGCACGGCGTGCGGCGGCGGTACCGCCTGCGGTCGCCACGCGGGGCGCGTGAGATGCGTGCCTGCGCGATGTGCCTGATGCTGCTCCTGCCCCTGCCGGCGCTGGCCGGTGGTGGCAGCGCACAGACGCTGGAATGGCGCCGCGATGGAGCGCGGCTGTCGCTGCGCTCGACCGAAGGCCAGGTGCATGTGGAGGCCGCCAGCCCGGAAGTGCGCTTCGGCGTGCGCAGTGGCGATCGCATCCTCCGCGTGGACGACACGGCGGTGCGCCGGGTTGAACATCTGGCCGAGGCACTGCGCCATTCCCACGCGGCCAGCGCCTATCTGTTGCTGCGCCGCGACAAGCGCGAACTGACGGTGGCGGTCAACGCCGCTGCGTGGCGACAGGCATTGGAGGTCCCGCCACCACCCGCGCCACCACCTCCGCCAGCCCCACCCGGGCGCTGAGCATCATCCGCTCCTGCACGGCCACAGGTTTGGCTATGCTTGATGGGTGGCGCCGGGCTCTCCCGGTGCGTGGACACGAACGGCTCCATCGGCGCCGCCCATCCCTTTCTGCAGAACCGCTTGATGCCTGCGATCCTGATCATCGACGACAACGCCAGCGTGGGTACTGCGCTGGACGTGCTGTTCTCCCTGCACGACATCGACACCCTGCAGGCGCACACGCCCGCCGATGGGCTGGCCCTGCTCGAGTCGCAGCCGGTCGATCTGGTGATCCAGGACATGAACTTCAGCGAGGACACCACCTCCGGTGAGGAGGGCGAAGCGTTGTTCGCGCAGATCCGTGCGCGCCATCCGGACCTGCCGGTGATCCTGCTGACCGCCTGGACCCACCTGAGCAGTGCAGTGGACCTGGTCAAGGCCGGTGCGGCCGACTACCTGGCCAAGCCCTGGGACGACCGCAAGCTGATGACCACGGTTAACAACCTGCTGGAACTGTCCGAGGCACGCCGCGAACTGGACCGGCGCCGCAGCCGTGAACTGCACCAGCGCAACGCGCTGGAAGAGAAGTACGACCTGTGCGGCGCGGTCTTCGCCGACCCCGCCAGCGAGCGCGTCATCGCCCTCGCCTGCCAGGTCGCACGCTCGGAACTGCCGGTACTGATCACCGGCGCGAATGGTGCCGGCAAGGAGAAGATCGCGCAGATCATCCAGGCCAATTCGCTGGTGGCCAAGGGCCCGTTCGTGGCGGTCAACTGTGGCGCGTTGCCCTCGGAACTGATCGAAGCCGAACTGTTCGGTGCCGAGGCCGGTGCGTATACCGGCGCCAACAAGGCGCGCGAAGGCAAGTTCGAGGCCGCCGATGGTGGCACCCTGTTCCTGGATGAGATCGGCAACCTGTCGCTCGGCGGGCAGATGAAGCTGCTGCGCGTGCTGGAAACCGGCCGCTTCGAGCGCCTGGGTTCCAACCGCGAGCGCCAGGTCAAGGTCCGCGTGGTCAGCGCGACCAATGCCGACCTGCCGGCGATGATCCGCGACGGTACCTTCCGCGAAGATCTCTATTACCGCCTCAACACGGTGGAACTGGTGCTGCCGCCGCTGGCCGACCGCCCGGGCGACATCGTGCCGCTGGCCGAGCGATTCCTGACCGCTGGCAAGCCGCTGTCCAGCGCCGCCACCGCAGCACTGCAGCGGCACCCCTGGCCAGGCAACGTGCGCGAGCTGCGCAACGTGATCCAGCGTGCCGAACTGCTGGCCACCGGCAACCGCATCGAAGTGGCCGATCTCAACCTGCCGCGCGCAGCCGTCGTACCACGACCGGCACCCAGCGCAGGCAATGATCCCGACCGCGCACGCATCGAGGAGGTGCTGGCGCGTAACCATGGCGTCATCGCCCAGGCTGCCGCCGAGCTCGGCCTGAGCCGCCAGGCGCTGTACCGGCGCATGGACCGCCACGGTATTCCACGCGAATGAAGCGGCGCTCGTTCACTTTCCGCCTGTTCCTGCGCCTGCTGCCGGTGCTGGCACTGGCTGCGGCACTTCCGTGGCTGCTGGCCTACTGGATGGACCATGGCTGGGTGGTGACCACGGTGTCGGCGCTGATCCTGCTGTCGCTGATGTGGTGGACGCTGCGTCGGGCCACCGCCCCGGTGCGGTCGCTGATGCGGGCCCTGGCGGGCACCACCAGCAGCTATCGCGACGGCGAATACAACTTCGGCGTGCACTGGCCCGGCAATGACGAGCTCGGCGACCTGGTGCAGGCACACCGGGAGCTGGGTGATGTACTGCGTGAGCAGCGGCAGGGCCTGGTGCAACGTGAGCTGCTGCTGGACACCATGGTGCAGAACACGCCGGTTGCGATGCTGTTGATCGCCTCCGGCGGTGATGGCATCGCCCGCGTGGTGTTCTCCAACCTGGCCGCGCGCAAGCTGCTGCACGGCGGCTGGAAGCTGGAAGGCCAGCGCCTGGAAGACGTGCTGGAACAGGTGCCGGTGGAACTGCGCGATGCCATCGCCCGTGGCGGTGACAGCCTGTTCGCGGTGCACGCCGAGGGGGAGGACGGCGATGAGGATGACGAGCAGGTCTATCACCTCTCGCGCCGTGCCTTCCAGCTCAACGGTCGTCCGCACGACCTGCTGCTGGTGCGCCTGTTGACCGCCGAGCTGCGCCGCCAGGAAGTGCAGACCTGGAAGAAAGTGATCCGGGTGATCAGCCACGAGCTCAACAACTCACTGGCGCCGATTGCTTCGCTCGCCCATTCCGGCGGCGTGCTGGTGCAGCGTGAACGCTTTGACCGGCTGCCCGAGATCTTCACCACCATCGAGGATCGCGCACGCCACCTGGAAGGCTTCATCCGCGGCTATGCGCGCTTTGCCAAGCTGCCGCAGCCGCAGCTGCAGACCGTGCACTGGGCGCCGTTCCTGTCCAGCCTGCGCCAGCAGATCCCGTTCGGCATGGAACGTGAGCCGGACGAGGAGCTGAGCAGCCGCATCGACATCGCGCAGTTCGGGCAGGCGTTGTTGAACCTGCTGAAGAATGCGCACGAAGCCTGCGCTGAAGCCGAGCCGCCCAACGACGATGTGCAGGTACAGCTGACCCGGCTGCCGCAGTGGCTGCGCCTGGACGTGCTTGACCGCGGCAAGGGCATGAACGAGCAGGTGCTGCAGAACGCACTGATGCCGTTCTATTCGACCAAGCGCAATGGCACCGGGCTGGGGCTGGCGCTGACGCGGGAGATCGTGGAGGCCCACGGCGGACGGGTGTCACTGCAGAACCGCAGCGATGGCGGGTTGTGCGTGTCGATCCTGCTGCCGGTGGGTTGAGCGGACCGATCGGGTAGATCCACGCGATGCGTGGATATGCCGACCGAGGTCGGCACCTACCAGGCCTGCCGCATCGCCACGCGTAGATGCATCGGAAACCCCAGCGCGGCCTCTTCGGCCATCACCGCCTGCAGCCCTGCACCCCACTCCGCCTCCGGTGCGGCGACGAACCCTTCACTGGCATAGAAGGCCGCATTCCACGGCACGTCGGACAACGTGGTCAGCACGGCCGAGCGATAGCCTCTCGCCCGGGCCTGTACCAATGCATGGCGCAACAACGTGCGCCCATGACCTTGCCGCGCGTGTGCAGGATCCACATCCATCTGCAGCACGTGGAACTCACCTGCCAGTTCGCCGGCAAGCAGATAGCCGGCGATGCCACCGTCAGCCGCATCCACCACCCACAGCTGCCCGCGTTCAAGGCCATCCTGTAGTGTCGGCAGGTCCAGGCCATGCCCGGCGAACACCGGATAGGCCTCATGGCCCCTCAACACCTCGCCGGCGCGCTGCTCGATGCCGGGCAGCACACCGAGTTCATCGGCGCGGGGAATGCGGGGCTCAGGACTTCTTGAGCGGGCGCTTCCAGCCATCGATGGTTTCCTGTCGGGCACGTGCCAGTGTCAGTTTGCCGTCCGGCGCATTGCGGGTGATGACCGAACCGGCGGCAATGGTCGCGCCGTCGCCAATGGTCACCGGTGCCACCAGCGAGCTGTTGGAGCCGATGAACGCGTTGTCGCCGATGGTGGTGGTCGACTTGTTCACGCCATCGTAGTTGCAGGTGATGGTGCCAGCGCCGATGTTCACCTTGCTGCCGATCACCGCATCGCCCAGGTAGGTGAGGTGATTGGCCTTGCTACCGACACCCAGCGTGACCTTCTTGGTCTCGACGAAGTTGCCGACGTGCACGCCATCGGCCAGCACGGTGCCCGGTCGCAGGCGCGCGAACGGGCCGATCTGCGCGGCACCCTCGGTAACCACACCCTCCAGATCGCAGTGCGCACGCACTTCGGTGCCCGGCCCAAGGTTGACGTCCTTCAAACGGTTGAACGGACCGACGGTGACGCCGTCGCCGAGCACCACGTTGCCCTCGAGCACGACATCGACGTCGATCAGCACGTCGCTGCCCACGGTGATAGTGCCGCGGATGTCGAGCCGGGCGGGATCGCGCACGCGCGCCCCCTGTGCGCACAAGGCCCGCACCGCACGACGCTGCCAGGCACGCTCCAGCTGCGAGAGCTGCCAGGGGTCGTTCGCCCCTTCGGCCTCCTGCGCGTCGGCCACCAGCGCCATTTCGGCCGGCGTGTATTCATGGGCGGCAAACGCAAAGACATCGGTGAGGTAGTACTCGCCCTGTGCATTGCTGTTCGAAAGCTGCGACAGCCAACGGCGCAGCGCGGTCGATTCGGCGGCGATGATGCCGGTATTGATCGTGCGCACGCGCAGCTGGTCATCGGTGGCGTCCTTCTGCTCGATGATCGCACCAACCTTGCCCTCGGCATCGCGCAGCACGCGGCCATATCCGGTCGGGTCATCGACATCGGCCACCAGTACCGCCAGCCGGCCCGGCTGTGCGAGCAGGTCGCGCAGGGTCTGCGCACGGATCAGCGGCACGTCGCCGTACAGGACCAGCACCTGCGCCAAGTCGGGAACCTGGGGCATCGCCTGCGCTACCGCGTGGCCGGTGCCGAGCTGCTGTGCCTGCTCGGCCCATTGCAGGTCGGGTTGGCCGGCGAAGTACTGGCGCACCGCCTCGCCGCCATGGCCATGGACCACGTGGATCGCCGCCGGCTGGAGCTCACGGGCCGCGTCGATCACGTGCGCCAGCATCGGCTGGCCCGCGATCGGCTGCAGCACCTTCGGCAGCACCGACTTCATGCGCTTGCCTGCGCCGGCAGCGAGGATGATGACGTGCAGGGGTTGGGTCATGGGAACGGCGGTCCGTGGTTCGTTGCCGGTGATTCTAGAGCGTGCGCCGTTAACATGGGCATCCCTCCTCTCCTCGCCATGCCGATGAGCCTCGTCCGCCAGGGAAGCGCCTACCTCGTCATCGGGCTCGTGCAGCTGCTGCTCGACTGGCTCGTGTTCGTGGTCACCACCGCACTGGGCATGCCCGTGGCGCCGGCCAACATCGCCGGGCGCCTGGCCGGCATGCTGCTGGGCTTCTGGCTCAACGGCCGCTACACCTTTGCCGAGGCTGGCACCCGCAAGCTGGGATGGAAGCGATTTGCACGCTTCTTCGGCCTATGGCTGCTGCTCACCGTGGCGAGCACATTGCTGGTGAGCCTGGTGGACCATGCGCTGGGCCTGCAGTACACCTGGCTTGCCAAACCGCTGGTGGAAGGCGGCCTGGCGTGTGTGTCGTTCCTGCTGATGCGATACGTGGTGTATCGCTGAGACGGCACCAGGATCGGGATCGGGATCGGGATCGGGATCGGGATCGGGATCGGGATCGGGATCGGGATCGGGATCGGGGACCGGGATCGGTGATCGGTGATCGGTGATCGGGATCGGTGATCGGGATCGGTGATCGGGATCGGGATCGGGACTGGGGACCGGGACTGGTAGAGTCGACTGGTAGTCGACTAACGCGCGCAGCGCGAGATTTTCGCGGCCTGAACGTAGAGCAGTCGACTAACTGTGATCTCTCTGTACGTTGTTCATCCGGGACATCTTTGGAAAATGGTGGTTACCACACCTCTCCAGACCCCAAAGAGCCCGGATGAACCACCATAAAAATGCCCGTTTGACCGTCCATAGTCGAGCACT